>PBOZ01000073.1 GCA_002724555.1 Rickettsiales bacterium | reverse complement strand
ATTTGCAGAACCGGATAGCGACTATAAAAATGAGGGTGGCTGGCGCATCATTGTCGCCATCGCCGATGTTGCTTGGTATGTGCGACCTGATGATCACCTGGATCATTCAGCCCGGCAACGCGGAAACTCCGCTTATTTTCCAGATCGTGTCGTACCAATGTTGCCGGAAAAACTCTCGAATGATCTATGCTCACTCCGACCTGGCGAGGACAAAGCCTGTATTGCTGTCGACATGTGTATCAATAAAGATGGCAATCTCTTGAGCCACCGTTTCGTTCGCGGTTTGATGCGTTCCGCTGCACGCCTAACCTACGACCAAGTCCAGGCTGCAAGGGACGGCATATTCGACGACAAGACCCGTCGTTTGATACCGACGGTAATAGACCCGCTGTTTGGCGCCTACATGGCTTTGTCCCGCGCACGTAACAAACGTGGAACCCTCGATCTCGATATACCGGAGCGCCAGGTATTATTCCAGGAAGACGGATGGATAAAACGAATTGTCCCAAGGGCCCGCTACGATAGTCACCGTCTAATCGAAGAGTTTATGATCACTGCTAACGTGGCCGCAGCCGAAACATTGCATGCCAATAAACAGCCCGTAATGCACCGCATCCACGAGGCACCCGGCATGGGTGAAATTGAGAAACTTCGTGAATCGCTTAAAGCACTCGGCTTCAAATTAGCGAAAACAGGAACTCTGCGCCCGGCTCATTTAGCAGGCCTCTTGGCACAGGCCTCGAAGACCGACAAACTACAGATAGTGAGCGATCTCACCTTGAGAGCTCAGTCAAAGGCAATTTATAGCCCCGATGAAAAGGGGCATTTTGGCCTAGCATTGCGTCGATACTGCCATTTCACTTCGCCAATACGACGATATGCGGATCTGTTGGTCCACCGATCGCTAATTCGGACGATGAAATTTGGCGACGGTGGTCTACCTGACGGGTTTGAAGATAAATTCACCGAAGTCGGCGAACAAATTTCCGCAACTGAACGTCGCGCTGTGTCCGCTGAACGCGATGCTTTAGATCGGTTCACATCGGCGTTTCTAGCAGATCGCGTCGGCAGCACTTTCTCAGGCCGCATCAGTGGCGTCACTCGCTTCGGATTGTTTATTCGCCTCGACGAGACCGGTGCCGACGGTTTCGTCCCCATTCGCACGCTACCGCGGGATCACTATCATCACGATGACATTCAGCAAAACCTTACGGGTGATCAGTCAGGTCTAGTCTTTTCACTTGGTCAATCCGTGCAATCCGAACTCTTGGAGGTAAAACCACGTACAGGCAGCATGATTTTCTCAATCCTTGTAGATAGCCAAAATACCCAAAAGCGTGCATCTAGAACAAAGTCTCACCGCCGTAGGAAGCGTTCAAAGCGCCGGCACCAGCGCGGTTAGCTGGTTGGACACCGCCCGTAAAGACGACTATTTACAAAATTCATATCATCAGCTGGTGAGAAGGAATGAGCGTCAGACCAGGCAAATACCAAAACCTGATCCGTTATGGTGCTGCCGCTGTGCTTTACCTCCTCATACTAACCAACCTCTCGGCATGCCTGACATTGCAGGCAGATCAACACAGCGACGATCTCGATGGTCACGCGGCCACAAAAATGTTCAATGTTGCTCTTTCATACATAAACGACGTTTACATCGAACAACTTAACCTGGGCGACCTCGTTATGACCGGACTAAACGGCTTGCGACGCCTTGAACCTGGGCTAGCAGTAGTTCGCGCCGAAGACCATAAAAACCAAGTAATAGTTCTATTCGATGGTCAAGTTGCGGGTAGGGCTTTATCCGGAAAAGAAAACCCTGCTGCCTGGGCAGTAACCGCAATTAAAATTATTAGGTCGGCTAGAAGCGTGTCCGAAACTCTACGAAAGGCCTCAACAGAAGACATTTACGAAGCTGTTTTCGACACGATATCCCAACAACTAGACCCCTATACACGCTATAATACAGCAAATTCCGCACTCAAAGAACGTGCTAAAAGAGAAGGTTTTGGCGGAATCGGAATTTTGGTTTCTCCGCATGCTGATGGCGCTTTGGTAGATTCGGTCGAAAAAGGTAGACCCGCCGCGAAAGCAGGCCTGAAAAAAGGAGACCGTATTATTTCTATTGGCCCCCAATCAATCAGCGGTCTTTCAATAAAGCGGATAATAGGCCACCTTCGTGGGCCTATTGGTAAGGAAGTTGAAATGCTTGTTCGTCGTAATCCGCGTGCAGACCCCTTTCCAGTCATTGTTGTTCGAGAGCGCATCGTCTCGCAAACGATTTTCCCTCAAACACGCGACGGCCTAGTCCATATTCGCATCACGTCCTTTAATCAAAGGACGGCAGAAGAAATGCGCGCAGCTATAGAAGCCACACGTAAACAGCTAGGCACACAAATACGTGGGTTTATTATTGATGTACGAGGAAATCCCGGCGGTCTGCTCAATCAAGCCGTCGCACTTGCCGATCTATTTCTGGAAAGCGGCACAATACTCAGAACTCGTGGCCGCCATCCAAGGAGCTTACAATTATTCGATGCAAATCCGGAGGCCATCGGCGACGATATGCCCATCGCGGTTTTACTCGATGGGGCATCAGCTTCGGCGGCAGAAATTGTCGCATCTGCATTACAGGATCAAGGTCGCGCAATCGTAATTGGCGCTAGCAGTTACGGTAAGGGAACCGTTCAGCAAGTACTCCGCCTTCCAAATAACGGAGAACTTGTAATGACTTGGGCACGCATGCATACACCGTCGGGTTATGTTCTAAACAAGTTTGGTGTCTTGCCTAACATCTGCACAGGACAAATCGTTAGCGTAGACGCCAGCCTTATGCACCTTACGGAGAAGAACCGAGAGGAGATCCGGAAGGAATTTTCAGCCCGACGTGCCGCCCAGAAATTTAACACAAAGTTGGCGAAGAAAGCTTGCCCATGGCGACCGCGAGAAAATAATGACATCGATTTAGAGATCGCCAAGCGCGTCCTAAACAAAAAAGATTTTTATAATAAAATACTGACCCATGCGGGGCCAGCGCAAGGAAGTTAATATGATCGCAGCAGAGATGGCGAAAGCACCGCCCAAACGACCGACAAGACCGAAACATGCCGCAAGCCTAGTTCTTCTCAGGGGTGACAGTGATTCCCCCGAAGTCCTCTTGGGTCGACGGCCACTTACCGCACGTTTTATGCCCGGCGTTTATGTATTCCCTGGTGGCGCGCTTGAACGTGACGACCATGCTATTGCGTCCTCATTAGAGTTTAGAAATGAGGTTATCGACCGCGTGGCGCGGCACGGCGGGGTGAGGCGAGCCAGGGCCCTAACATGGACGGCAATCCGAGAGACCTGGGAAGAAACCGGTATCCTCGTCGGTAGAGAAGGCCAATTTAAGCCTCAACGATCCAATCCGGCAACCAAAGCATTTCAAAATGCAGGGCTGGTGCCGGCACCAGCACAGTTGGATTACATCGTTCGTGCGGTCACGCCAACCCATTCGCCAATTCGTTTCGATACTCGTTTTTTTTTAGGTGATGGCAATAAATCAGGCGGGAACCTTTTTGAAACCGCCGAATTAGAAGACATTGGCTGGCATTCACTTGGCTATACTTTGAAACAACTGAACATAATGGGCGTAACACAATTCGTCCTCGAAGAGGCCCGGCGTACTTGGCGACAACTACATAATCTGGAGTCAAACCGTAGCACGCCCATTCTGATGCGCCGCAGAGGAGTACGTGTCATCAGACGCGAATGAGCTTGACTTGCCCAACCACATAATTATGTTTCGACAATATAAAATGTTCGGTAATCGTGCAGACTAAGTAGATAATCTAAGATGGCAAAAGCAAACACAATTTTGGTGAAGCTCGTGAGTACCGCTGACACTGGCTATTATTACGTCACAAAGAAGAACCCGCGGACGCAAACGGAAAAGTTAAGTTTCAGAAAGTACGATCCAGTAGCGCGTAAGCACGTGGAATTTAAGGAAGACAAAATCAAGTAACCAATTCATTCGCGCTTATCTGGAATGTCATCCATATTTAGCGGAATACATTTCTCAACAGAAATAAAAAATTAATATTTTTAGTACGGTTATTATACCGGTGCCAGTTTATTGAAGAACGCTCCCAAAAAAAAATCTTTGGCTGGTTTACTTTGATTATGGATTAAGCCTCCCACATTAAACTCGAAAAGTGCCTCATTGGCTAAATTAGCCAAACCACACCTTTTATCGGCAACGAAATCGCCAAATCGGTCCACGCACAAACAAATCTCTTTATCTAAATTAAATTCCGTAGTGATATATTTGCAATTTTGACACGCCAACCCTTCCTGTAATTTTTTGGCAAAAACCGGCCCAAAGCTTTAGGCCAAAGGGGTATTTTGGGATAAAGTGTTTATTCATGTAACACCCCCCTTAAAATTGGGGATTTGAGTAGCATTCGAGGTGCTGCTTGACTTTGGGATGACGCTATCGGTTTATGACACTAACACCAACAACGCTGTGCCGGGTTTGTTTAGCTTCGTTGAACGCCGGCGCTTTGGAGAAACGATGCGGGCGGTGCGGTTCACCAAGTATCGTTCGCCATACAGAACTCCATGAGCTTTCAATCGCCCACATCGATTGCGACGCGTTTTATGCCTCAATCGAAAAACGGGATAATCCGTCTCTTGCCGACAAACCAGTCATTATTGGCGGCGGCCAACGCGGCGTTGTTGCAGCAGCTTGTTATATCGCCCGATTATACGGGATTCGGTCCGCTATGCCGATGTTCAAAGCAAAGCAGGCGTGTCCAGAGGCTATCATAATCAAGCCCGATATGTCTAAATATAATGCTGTCGGAGAACAAATTCGGGAATTGATGCGCCAAGTGACACCGATCATCCAACCTATTTCCATAGACGAAGCTTTTTTGGACTTGACGGTTGTAGGCCGCGAAAGTGGCAGCAGCGCAGCAATGCACCTAGCGGCCTTGGTGCTCAGAATTGAGCAGAAAGTAGGCGTCAACGCAAGTATAGGCCTTAGCTATAATAAATTTTTGGCGAAAATTGCATCCGACTTGGATAAACCGCGCGGCTTCGCAGTTATCGGCCGTGCCGAGGCCTGCAATTTTCTCGCCGACAAGCCAGTCAGTATGCTTTGGGGCGTTGGAAATTCTTTAACCGGAAAGTTGCGTCGCGACGGCATAACAAAGATCGGCCAACTGCAACAAATAGAAGAACGAGAACTCGCCATCAAATATGGTGTAATTGGCTCCCGACTTTATCATTTCTCGCGCGGTAGGGACACGCGAAAGGTTGAATCTAATAACCAGACTAAGAGCATTTCCGCCGAAACCACATTCGAAAGCGACATTAGCGATTTTAACGCACTAGTAGAGAGAATTTTTCCGCTTTGCCATAGAGTTTCCCAACGCCTTAAAAATAAAGAACTGGCAGGGCATGGCGTTACTATCAAGCTAAAGCAATCAGACTTTCGGTTGATCACGAGAAGTCGACGCCTCTCCAGTCCGACGCAGAAGATGGAAATCATCTTTCGAGCTGCCAAATGGCTGCTGGAACGCGAAGCTACCGGCTGTAAATACAGGCTTATAGGTATCGGTGTTGATGACCTCACCGACGCTTTAGACGCTGACCCACCAGATCTCTTCACCACGACAGGAGCAGAGCCAATTAAGTGAGCGCCACCAGATTCAACAATCTGGTTTTTCAAGCATTTCAATCCGCACCAATTCCCCTCGAACCGCATAACTGCCATAATCCAGGATCATACCTGGGGCAACGCCGTTGTCCTGAAGCTGAATTGACATTTCAAATTCAGGTTCTGTCCGGTTGGAGTCCATATTGAAGAAAGCCAAACTAAATGTTCGTAATTCATGAGGGCCAAGCGGCGCCGTGAGAGCCTTATTTGGCTTTTTCGGTTGTTTGAGAGGCAAAATAAAAGCCGACACAGGCCCCGGTGATTCTAGGTCTGAACCATCGAAGAGCAATTGTCGATCTGTCTTTTTACCTTTTCGAGCACGCTGAATTAACTTAATTGTGTGCATTATCGGAAACACTGTGCCCTTTGGAAGCGGGATTGTTTTTACTTTTGGTAGCTCAAACTTAACCAACCCATGACCATTCGCACTATCGATGCGTCCCTCCCCTCGAATTTTTTTTATTTCGATGCCGTCACGCTCTTGTTTGTTATTAAAGCGAAGACGTTTACCATCCTTCGACTCCCATGCGGACGAACTGGCATTTAGATGTACCAATCGACCATCAACTTGCAATAATTTGAGGATAAGTTTCTGCTCGACAGTCCAACCATCGCAGGTTTCGCCCCAGCTATAGACCATAGCTCCGGTTGCATTTCTAATAGCGCTATCATGTCTCGTTACTTCAAGTGTTAATACATAGGCAGCCCGATGAGGCGAAATTAAAGGGTCTGCACTTACAGGCGTTGCAGCTGCAACAAACCCTAACGAAACGATTAACATCAGTGCCGAATGAATTGACTGTTTTATTATCTGTCTGGTGTAAGATTGGATTTGCATAGCTCTTGAAGGAAAAGGTTTGGCTCACACCTTCAGTGAAACCTCTTAGGTTAGAAATTGAAAGAGTGAAATGCCATGCTGGAGCAACCTGTATTATTGGTTACGCGCAAGTTACCGGAAGCAGTCGAAGCCCGAGCCACGCGCGATTACAATGCCATACTGAACAAAAGTGACGAACAGTTCCGCGCTACGGACCTAATAGAACGCAGCAAAGGCGTCGATGCCATTCTGACATGTAGTACAGAAATTTTTTCGGCCAAAGTCATCGAAAGTTTGGCTCCGTCTGTGAAAGCTATCGCAACGTTTTCCGTTGGTTACGAGCATATCGACACGAACGCCGCAAAGAAACGCGACCTTATATTAACAAACACTCCCGATGTCCTTACCGATGCAACGGCCGACTTGACAATTTTACTCATGTTAGGTGCGGCCCGCCGTGCTTTCGAATGGGGCAAAAAGCTACGCGACGGTCAATGGGGGCGTTGGAGTGCAACCGAACTTCTTGGAACCGACTTAAGAGGCAAACGCCTTGGAATATACGGTATGGGACGGATAGGTCGGGCCGTGGCATCACGGGCACGCAGCTTTGGTATGCTAATACACTACCACAACCGAAGTAAACTGATACCAGAATTGGAAGTTGGAGCTGTCTACCACAAAAATGCCAATGATATGCTGCCGCAAATAGACATACTCTCACTTAACTGTCCGGCAACGCCCGAAACAATTGGGTTCTTAAACGCTGAACGTATTGCGACCATGCGCGATAAATCGATTGTTCTAAATTCGGCTCGCGGTTCAGTTGTCGTCGACGATGCGCTTATTCAAGCGCTGCAATCTGGAAAATTAGCTGCAGCTGGCCTTGACGTTTTCGACCAAGAACCGAAACTCGATCAGCGCTACCTTACTCTCGAAAACACTTTTCTGATGCCCCATATAGGAAGCGCTACATTGGAAACCCGCAATGAAATGGGATTTCGCGCTCTGGATAACCTGGACGCAATTTTTTTGGGCAAAGAACCGGGTGACCGAATAATTTAAAGGGTTAGCACGGCAGATGCTGCCCCAACGCGGCAATACTTACCGTCGAAAGGCATTTCATTGCCTTGAATCTTCAAGAATTTCATTCGACACCACTGGCATGATCTTTGCGTTTTATCTTGATGTCAAAACGGCGGAAAAGGATAAAGTGGGCATGAGCACTTCGAATGAAGACAACACTAAATCAGAAGCGTCCGCCAGCGGTTCTGCCGCCAAGCTGGAAGAAGTGCTTAACAAGCTTGACCTTGAAACCCTGTCTGCTCCTATGCTGCGCAGAATCCTCTCGCAGACAATGGGTACTTTAAAGATTGCAAGACGCCGCGTTGACGAGCAGCAGCGACAACTAGAGTTTATGGGCAAACTGTCTACTACAGATATGGCCACTGGCCTCTTAAACATGCGAGGCCTCCATCTAGTTTTGCGGCGCATACTTGCTCGCGCCAAAAGAAACAAAAGTGGCGGTGCATTAATTGTCATAGACCTAGATGGCTTTAAAGCTATTAATGATATCTACGGTCATCTTGCGGGTGACAACGTCTTAAGTCACGTTTCCCGCTTCCTGGTTGAAAATGTTCGTGAAGGTGATGTTGTCGCACGTCTTGGTGGCGACGAATTCGCAATTCTCATGCCGGAAATCGGTTGCCAGACTGCTGACCGCCGCGCGGCAGATATCAGCGATGCTTTGAACAAGTTGATCGTTCCTTGGGATGGTAGAGCTATTACGGTGCGCGGCAGTGTGGGCGGCGCCTGCTATGGTCCCAACGATGAAATAGATGCGATTTACAAACGCGCGGACGAAGACATGTACCGTCAAAAATCTAATAGTGGGTCTATTCGCACAGCCGGTGGTAAACTAGATGCCTAAAATTAGTTGCCCGGTTCTTTCATCTCTGGCGGCAACTGAATTCGAACATTAATCTCCCGCAGATGCTTTGGATCTGCTTTACCGGGCGCACCCATCATCAAGTCTTGAGCTTGCTGATTCATTGGAAAGGTTACGACTTCACGAATATTCGGTTCATCGGCGATCAACATGACGATCCGATCGATTCCTGGTGCGGAGCCTCCATGCGGCGGAGCGCCGTATTTCAGGGCGTTCAACATACCTCCAAATTGCTCTTCAACATCCTCTACCGAGTAACCAGCAATCTCAAATGCTTTGTACATGATATCGGGTCGATGGTTCCGTATAGCCCCGGACGATAATTCTACGCCATTACAAACGATATCATACTGAAAAGCTTTCACTTGTAACGGATCCTGACTCTCCAGCGCTTCCAGTCCTCCTTGCGGCATCGAAAAAGGATTATGACTGAATTTGATTTCCCCCGTCTGCTCATCTAATTCGTACATTGGGTAGTCAACAATCCAGCAAAACTTGAAAGCGTCTTTCTCAACTAGGTCAAGATCATTACCTACCTTCACTCGCGCATCGGCAGCGAACGAAGCAAAATCGCCAGGGACGCCGCAAACAAAAAAGACAGCGTCACCATCGGAGAGGTTCAACTTCTTACGCACACTCTCCGTCCGCTCCACACCTATATTATTCGCGATCGGACCCACACCGTCGCCATCACGGAAAAAGATATATCCGAGCCCAGGTTGACCTTCTTTCTGAGCCCAACTGTTCATTCGATCGCAGAATGCGCGTGATCCGCCCGTTTTTGCGGGAATGGCGTAGACGCGAACTCTCTCATCATTTGCAATCATACCCGCAAAAATCTTAAACCCCGAACCGTGGAAGGCTTCGGTAACATCAGCGATTTCAATTGGAATTCGCAAATCTGGTTTATCCGAACAATATTTTTGCATTGCTTCGTCATACGGGATACGTGGGAACGGCATCTGCGTCACGCTACGGGGTGTGCCATCGGCAAAATCAGCAAACTCCTCAAAGACCCCAACTAAAACTGGTTCAATTACGTTAAACACATCGTCTTGGGTCACGAAAGACATCTCGATATCGAGTTGGTAGAATTCGCCCGGCGACCTATCCGCACGCGCATCTTCATCTCGAAAACAGGGCGCAATTTGAAAATAGCGGTCAAAACCAGCAATCATGATCAATTGTTTGAATTGTTGCGGTGCTTGCGGCAAAGCGTAAAACTGGCCCGGATGTAATCTACTCGGCACCAGAAAATCACGCGCGCCTTCCGGCGAGGAAGATGTCAGAATTGGTGTCTGAAACTCTGTGAACCCCTGGTCCGTCATGCGGCGCCGGATCGAAGTTATCACTTCGCTGCGCAGAACAATATTCCGATGTAGTTCCTCGCGCCGTAAGTCTAGGAACCGATAGCGAAGACGGATATCCTCTGGATAGCCCGCATCCTGATTGACCGGCATGGGGAGCGGCTCAGCTAGACCTTGCACTTCAACAGTTTCAATCCGAAGCTCGACTTCCCCTGTAGGAATACCTTTATTAATCGTATCCTCACTGCGACGGTCGACTTTTCCGGTAAATGTAACCACAGTTTCATTGGTCAATGCTTCAAGTTGCGCGAAAATATCACTCGAGACATCTGCGACACATTGCGTGATGCCGTAGTGATCTCGCAAATCAATGAAAAGAAGATTCCCGTGATCGCGTGTGCGGTGAACCCAGCCGGAAAGGCGAGCTTCTTCGCCCGTATGTTCAGGACGCAGTTCGACACATGTATGCGTGCGGTAATAATGCATGTTGGTCCGGTTTTAAAAGCATGGAAAAACAGGCGCCGAAAGGGCATGTTTTGAAGCAGATTGTCAAGGCAATGAGACATCCAAGTGCAAAGATCGAAAGTAAATTTCAAAAGGTTTTGCAATGAGTGAAGATTTTCGCCCCTTGGCGGGCATACGTGTGGTTGAGATGACACATATGATCATGGGACCCTCTTGCGGCATGTTTTTAGCCCTTATGGGTGCGGAAGTCATTAAAGTTGAACCACCGCAAGGAGATAAGACGAGGAACCTCACGGGTATGGGGAGCCCTTTCTTCCCTCTATTCAACCGAGGAAAGCTCTCAGTACAACTTGATTTGACTGCGGATGCAGGTCGCAAGGCCTTGGAGTGCCTTTTGGCTACTGCGGATATATTCGTCGACAATTTTCGCGACCAGTCACTGACGAAGATGGGTGTGAACGCAGCAGGTCTGCGCCGAAAATTTCCAAACCTAATATTGGCCTCGCATAAGGGCTTTCTAGATGGCCCATATAAAGAACGAACGGCCATGGATGAAGTTGTCCAAATGATGACGGGCCTCGCCTATATGACGGGGCCCAGGGGACGCCCGCTGAGATTTGGCTCTTCCGCGATTGATATATTCGGGGGGTTATTCGGCGCATTTTCAGCAATGGGTGCTTTGATGGAAAGGAAAACTTCCGGGAAGGGTCGTGATATTCGTGTAGGACTCTTTGAGAGCGGGCTCTTGTTAGCCGCCCAGCATATGGTGCAGTTTGAATTAGAAGGAACCAGCCCACCACCGATGCCCGAACGTGATTTTTCTTGGCCCGTATATGATATTTTTGAGACCGCGGACACCCGTCAGATATTTGTCGGCGCCGTCACTGAAAGTCAGTGGGAGACACTCTGCGTCTATCTCAGGTTAGACGAACTGCTCACGGACGAGAGGCTCCAAACACGAATGGATCAAATTAACGCAAGAGGCTGGACGATACCAATCGTTGCAAAAGCGATTGCTGAACAAAATTACGGACAATTACTCGAGAATTTCGAGAGGTTGGGCATTCCTTTCTCTCCAATTAACAAACCGGCCGAATTGTTCGAGGACCCACATGTGTTGAGGGATGGCGGCCTTGTGCATTCAAATACGGCAGACGGTAGAACATTTCGTGCTCCAGCACTGCCTTTCGAGGTTGACGGCCGTATGATGGATGCGAGTGGCGACCTGCCATCCATTGGCCAGGAAACCAACCTAATCCTTAGTGAGCTTGGCTTTTCTCCGACAGAAATCGAGGCTGCCTGCGGACCAGTGAAAGCTACCGCGAATTAGTTCTACCGGCGCCCTCTATCGCGCCCAAGCAGCATCGCGGGTATCAATGCCAAAATGAAAACAACGGCGATTATCATGAATCCGTCTTTAAAGCCCATCGTTTGTGCCTGGGCCTCGACGATCCGGCCAAGAAAATTCAAAGCACCCGCCTGCAAAACAGCTTCGGGTACACCACCGCCATGCAACGTCGACGACACTAACCCAAGTAATTCTCGACTAGAATCGTTATTCGCTGTCTGAGTTGCAGCAAATGAGATTGCGTGAAATTCCATCCGTTGCTCCATGAAAACAACAAGTGAATTCACGCCAAATGCACCACCCATGAGGCGAATGAAATTAATAGAGCCCGACCCATTGTTCAATTGCTCAGGTGGCAGTGCCATCAGCGCCGATACATTGATAGCCGGGAGCATAATGCTTTGACCCAGCCGCCCAATCACAACGTAGAAGGCCAATATCCAAAAGGCTGTATTGACATCCGTTATACTCAACAACGCGGCTCCAAATGCAAAAACTGTCAGGCCAAACATCGTTACGTAGCGGGCGGGAAATCTGTCAACTAGTTTGCCGCCAATCGGAAAAAAACACATTACAACCAAACCGGCTGGTGCCGTAACAAAACCGGAAGCGGTTGGCGTAAAATTTTGCACTGTTTGAACGAAGACAGGGATTATATAGGTAGATGCAAAATTCCCGGCTCCAAAAATGAACCCAAGTGCAGCTGCAGCAGCAAACTGCCGATTTTTGAAAACCTGAAGGTTCAAAATCGGCGCTTCGGCGCGTAACTGAGAGATCACAAAAGCTGTTGCGAGCGCAATTCCACCAGACCCAAGTATCAATATCCGGTCGGAAAGCCAACCGTCGCGCTGACCGTTTGCAATCGCCGTAAGAAGACACACCAAGGCACCGGCAACGAGCGCATACCCCATCCAATCAAACGGTAGCGGTTTAGCATCCGGATCTCGAGTTGGCATGAATACTGTCCCCATGAGCATTGCAATGCCAGCAATCGGCAAAGGAATAAAGAAAAGCTCCCGCCAACTTGATGCATCTATTGTGATGCCGCCAACAATAGGCCCGAGGATCGGCGCAATCATGATGCCCCCGCCATACACACTAAGAGCTAAACCTCTCTGTTCAGGTCGAAAAACTTTAAATATTGTGACCATCGCAATCGGCTGAACAACGCCTGCCCCAAATCCCTGAATAACCCGGGCCAAAATCAGAATATCAATATTGGGGGCGTAAGCACCGAGTAAGGAGCCAGTTGTAAATATGATGATTGAAATGATGTAACCGGCACGAGGACCGAAAACAGAAATGACCCAGGCGCCCAGCAACTGGCTCGCAGTCATTGCGGCTAAAAAGGCAGTGGCCATCCATTGTGCCTCACTCTGCCCGACCCCATAGGTGCCCATAATACTTGGCACTGCTACATTGATCATTGTCGATGACAGAATCATGACCATCGCCCCCATCATACCGGTGATTGTCACGACCCAACGGTATGAAGGACCATATCGGCTTAGTAAGAATTCGATGCTCTCAGCGCTCACGACGGCTCCATTCCCTATTTAAGCAGTGCAGTCGAAAGGGGCTATGAAATAAATGAATACCTATTTTTTAAATAGGCTCCGGAGGAGAATTATTTCAATTAATTACAACAATTTATCGCCAGTATCCGCTTTATGTTCACTAATATGGGCTAATAAAAAAGACAGCTGTGTTTTCAGTCGATCAATATCCATTTGCTGAAGTGTAATCAAATCACTCAATTCATCAACGGTTTGCTCGAAATGGGCGAGTCTGATTTCCAATTCAATAACACGATCCTGCATACCCAACCCCTTTCTTGTTTAGTGCTACCTGCCTGAGACCTTTTAAGCTGGCGTTAATACGTGTATCCATAACTTACTATGATGATTACCCCGATCGCGGATACGCAAACACTTGCTGCATTCTGCGAAAAACAAAAGAGTGCTGCATTTATCACAGTCGATACTGAATTCGTCCGTGAGAAAACCTATTACCCAATTCTTTGCCTAATACAAATTGCTGGCCCTGATGATGCGGTCGTGATCGACGCCATGGCATCCAACATTAATCTCTCCCCGCTCGACGAGCTTCTCAGGAATCCCGAAGTACTAAAGGTTTTTCATGCTAGTCGGCAGGATAATGAGATTTTCTTCAATTTATTCGGCTGTGTGCCAGGACCAATTTTTGACACCCAAATTGCCGCCATGGTCTGTGGCTTCGGTGATCAGATCGCCTATGGAACGCTAATATCGACATTAGTCGGCGTTCAACTTGAGAAAACTTCGAGGTTCGCCGACTGGTCGCGGCGTCCATTAACACAGAAACAGCTAACCTATGCGCTTTCGGATGTTACCTACTTGCGTGACGCTTACGTGAAACTTTCATACGAACTTAAGAACTCCGGACGGGCGCATTGGCTCAAATCTGAGATGGATGTACTCGTAGATCCAGACACTTACCGGATGGATCCGAGAGAGGCTTGGCGACGGATCAAAAGCCGGACGAACAACCCAAAATTTCTATCCGTTCTTCGCGAAGTTGCTGCATGGCGTGAGACGGAAGCGCAACGACGCAACACTCCACGGAACCGCCTGCTCCGCGACGACTCGCTCCTCGATATCGCCGCACACACGCCAGAGACCAAAGAAGCACTGTCACGCACTCGTGGCATGCCACGCGGTTTTGCTGAGGGGAAGATGGCAATTGGTTTGCTAGATGCCGTCGCAGCCGGCGTCGCAACAAAACCAGAGGACCGCCCGCAGGCCCCAAAACGCGACCGGCCTCCAAACGGTATTGGCCCACTGACGGATCTATTAAAAACACTTTTGAAGCTTCGCTGCGAGGAAGAAAAAGTCGCACCAAAGTTAATTGCATCAGCAGATGACCTGGAACGAATAGCCGCATCTAATGAGGCGGACGTGCCAGCGCTATCCGGTTGGCGACGCGAAGTTTTTGGTGAACAAGCTTTGGCGTTAAAACAAGGAAAACTCGGTTTAACCGCCAACGGCAGGCACATCAAAATCATGAAGATTGACGACAACGGGGGCGCAGGTTAGTAAAACAGATATAGATTCATAAGTTGCCCGACTCCAATTTATAATTCTAATCGAACGTCGGCTGACGTTATTTAGCGAACTCCGGCTCAATATCCAATCTAAGCTCTAGCGGATGAATGGTTTATCACCCGCTTAGCATCCAAATAACAAAATGAAGGTGCCAGCGCCCCAGACTAAAATCTTGATAATACAATAACGCCTCGCGCTATACTAAATTAAAGCAACATGAGGCGATTCTTCCTCAAAAAAAACAATTTCATAAGTGCATTTAAGACTTTTAGCGAGTGCACGCAATCGACGTTCTACAACATCACCCACCAAGATTTTTGCATATGTCGGAATTAATAATCTGACGTTATCACTACAGTATTCTAGTCGTATCGAATTCAAGATTCCAATCGAACCACCCGTCAAGGTATAGGCTAATCGCATTGCTAAACCGATTGAACGAGCTTCAGCTATGCGCTTTTTATTCAACAATTCGTCCATTCGCCAACGTCGAACAATTTTGTCTATTCTTGAGTGCCTTGATGCAACCGAAAGCGCCAACATAGAACGCTCACAATGATCAAGGCCTATCAGGGGCATTCGGAGTATTCTTAGAAAAACTTGTTCGGCGCGGTAATCAGGATGCTCCGACCACCCAATATCAGCCAGATGCGAAGCTGCAAGACGCAAGCGCGCCATATCCGGCACGGCATTCTCAAATACAGGACTGATCCAATTTGCCAGACTATCGCCATCAGAAGTCATGCGACCGGCGCGAACCGCCACCTCCTGGCTCATCGCAATTAGTGGGTCATGCGAACGGCGCTTCTGTGACAATCGATCGAAAAGGCAACCTTCTCGAACACCATATGCACAAAAAACAAGGCGATCCACACTCGTTTTAAAGATAAGTCGCTCTAGTAATCTTGCTGCATAAGGAACCGAGTCGATGCGCTGATGATTTAAGCCTTGAATACCACTCAACGTAACGCGGCTAAGATTTCCAACCAACCGCAAAAAACTTACAGCTTCCATAGCATTAATAGAGTATTGATGAATAACGTGGAGCGGATAATTGGCTTGCTCCATATGTATACGCGCCAACGCCCGCCAAGCCCCACCGACCGCGTAGAATGTCTCCTTCTCCGATAAGTTCAACCAACCCAAGTTAGATAATTGACTATCTATCGCAGCATCTGTGAGGTTACCATTAGCTGACCGAAGAACACCCAACGGCAATGTCGCTTTCTGATGCAGGTGTCCGCCACCCAATTTGACGAGTTCGATGCTACCACCACCTAGGTCACCCATAAAGCCTTGTGCCTTCGGGATCGCCGATATTACACCCAAACCGGAAAGTTCGGCCTCTCGGCTTCCAGAGACGACATTCACCTCAAGGCCACAGTCTTTTACTACGCGCTCCACGAAAGCAGTTCCATTAGATGCTTCACGAACGGCAGCCGTCGCAACCGTATAAACACGAGGCACACCCATAGATTCGATAAGAGCGACAAATCTATGCAGGCCATCCACGGCTAAATCCATGCTCTCTTTAGACATACATCCGTCTCGGTCGAGATCTCGACCGAGAGCGCAAATCACCTTTTCATTGAAAATAGGAAGGGGCGCACGCTTGGCACCCTCATAAACGACCAAGCGAACTGAATTCGACCCGATATCTATAATAGCAACGTGACCTTTATTTTGCCCCGCTTTTTTACATCCTAATACGCCTGACATGCGTCTAGGCTCAAGGACGCTGCAACGGCATCACTGGCCGAGACTTCTCAAGCGCGCTTCCACGCCCGGAGAGACTTGGGTTAGTCATAAAATAAGTGTGTGCCGAAAATTCGCCGCCTTGATTGGATAACCTACAAAAAGACCCATCCGCCAACATCTCCCAACTCTGCGCAATATCATTCCGGTTGGCAACCATGACTTGCTCAACAATCTGCTTTTTGACGGTCGAATTCTCAATGGGAATGAATGTCTCGACCCTGCGATGCAAGTTACGGGGCATCCAATCCGCCGACGACAAATAGACCTTACAATTATCTGAGGGCAATTCATTCCCCGCACCAAAACATACTATCCGGCTGTGTTCTAAAAAACGGCCGATAATACTCTTTACCCGAATATTCTCAGATAGGCCGGGGACACCTGGGCGTAGACAACAAATTCCACGAATAAACAACTCGATCTGCACGCCCTCATTACTGGCGTCATAAAGTGCATCAATTACTTCAGCATCCACCAACGCGTTCATTTTGGCCCATATTGTCGCCGGTCGTCCTGCTTGCGCATGTTGGACCTCATCACGGATCAGTTTAAGTATTGTGGGCTTAAGTGTTGCGGGAGAAAATTCTAGTTTCTCCATCTGGTCAGGCGTGGCGTAGCCCGTGATATAGTTAAATAATCTTACCGCATCCCGGCCTAACGCATCGTCTGACGTAAAAAAACTCAGGTCATCATAAATTCGAGCTGTAATTGGGTGATAGTTCCCTGTCCCAAAATGGACGTAGGTTTGAAGTGCGTCACCTTCGCGACGAACCGCAAGTGAAACTTTTGCGTGAGTTTTTAAATCTACAAAACCATAGACCACCTGCACGCCGACCCGCTCCAAGTCCCGAGCAAGCTGGATATTGGCCTCCTCATCAAAGCGTGCTTTGAGTTCTATCAGTGCTGTAACTGATTTGCCGGCTTCTGCCGCTTCTATAAGTGCTCCCACAATTGGTGACTCTTCAGAGGTCCGATAGAGTGTCTGCTTAATCGCTACAACAGCTGGATCACGCGTTGCCTGCCTCAAAAACTGCACAACCACATCGAAACTCTCGTACGGATGATGCACGACGAGATCTTTTGCACGGATTGCAGCAAAGATATCTCCTCCATATTCGCGGACACGCTCCGGAAACCGTACGTTCATCCGGCCATACTGAAGATCCCGGCGTTCGTCGACAATAATTTCCGCGATATCAGAAATACCAAGCATACGGCGATGCGAAAATACGTGCGTATACGCCCCATCAAACTCCTGCATTACAAAACGACGGAACTCTTCAGACATTTCCGCGTCAAAATCGAGCCGAATGACATGTCCGCGGCGACGGCGCTTTAATGCAGATTCAAATGTCCGCACCAAGTCCTCTGCCTCTTCATCAATCTCGACTTCACTATCCCGAATGATTCGAAACATTCCGCATCCGCTAACATCAAATCCGGGAAATAGGCGTCTTAGATTCAAATCAATAACGTCTTCAAGTGCGATAAAACGGATGCCAGCTCCAGGCAGGCGCACAAATCGGTTGATCTGATTTGGAATGATGATGAGGCCCTTCATGTCGCGATCATCTATTTCACGCCGTAGTTCCAACGCAAAGACAACGCTACCGTTTTGAATAAAAGGAAACGGATGGGCCGGATCTACCGCTAGCGGCGTTATTACAGGAAAGATCTGTTTCTCGAACCAAGATGCGAGCCAGTTTTCATCTTCCTCTTCGAGTTTGCTGCCCTCTATGACGTTAACACCTGATGCGTTACATTCTGCTAATAAATCTTCGAGGCATTCGTCTTGGCCCTTAAATAACTCAGAGACTTTCTTCCGAATTGCGGTCAACTGCTCATTTGGTGTCAAACCGTCTTGGCTACGCTCGCCGATTCCTGCAGCAACCTGTCCGGTCAGTCCAGCAACACGGACCATATAAAATTCGTCCAAATTAGTCGAAGAAATGGATAAAAACCGAACCCGCTCGAACAGCGGATTTTCCTTATTATTAGCTTCCGCGAGCACACGCATATTGAATTCAAGCCACGAAAGTTCGCGATTGATGAATCTATCATTGGAATTTTGCGGGATAGTCGAAATAGCACCGACTGACCCTGTGCTATCATCAACTTTGATCCCTTGAACTTCAGACATTTCAACTCCGAATAACGAATTTCACTCTCGCCCCGTCACTCCAATAAACCCATATTAGTTTAAATGTCTCATAATCATGCCATAACCCTCGAACAACGTGCGCATAAACTGGCAACTATTACATATTTTTCAGATGCTTAGATTATACTTCCTCCGGCATGGAAAAGCCAAGACCGCTGCTGACCTGGCTGATATCGACCGTCCTTTATCGGACCAGGGGCGCCTCGATGCCGTTCTGATGGGGCGTAGGCTTGCGAATTGGAACGAAGTACCGAGCCTCATACTCTGTTCAGCAGCCCAACGCGCGCGCGAGACTTTGTCTGGCCTAATTCCAAGTCTAAAAGGCAATACTCTCATAGAGATTGAAGAACGTCTCTATACGTTCGAACCAACAGAAGTCTTAGAACGACTAGCCGAAATCTCTGAGTCTAACACAGCGGTACTTCTAGTTGGCCATAACCCGGCGCTTGAAATAGCAACCGAATACTTGGCCGCCGATAGCAGCCCAAATGCGATTCAACAAATCAATACGAACTTTCCGCCATGCGCCCTAGCTGCACTCGAATTCAACACCAACAGCTGGCCCGCTATCGGAGCCAAAACTGGTCGCTTAGTGCGGTTTTCGACGCCTAAAGAAGACTGGGGATATAATCAGGTATGATGGGACCGCTCGCTACGCATGCTATAACCGCTTTAGTTCGCATCAAACAAGCAATCACCAATTTTTAACGGTCTCTTCCCCAGATGCTCGCTTATATTATTCGCAGACTGATCTATCTAATCCCAGTGCTATTCGTACTAACCGTCGTAGTATTCGCATTTGTCCAGATGCTGCCGGGCGACATCATCGACGTGATGATGGGTGAAGAGGATATCGAAGACCCGGAAGTCCGAATAGCGTTAGAAAGGGAGTTTGGACTTAACGAACCGATTTACGTCCAGTACGGCAAGTGGATTAGCCGGGTGCTCCAAGGAGATCTTGGGAAGTCACTGATTACCCGCCGAGATGTAACACTAGAACTTTTAGAGCGCATTCCCGCGACCGCCTATCTCGCTATTACCGGTATGATCTTGTCAATCTGTATCGCAATTCCCTTGGGGACACTGGCGGCCCTTAAGCGCAATACCTATATCGACAATGCTATTCAGATATCAGCATTGACGGGGATCTCCGTCCCGGAATTTTGGTTTGCAATAATGGCTGTGCTAGTTTTTTCCCTTCACCTCGGATGGCTACCATCATCCGGATATACCAGTCCGTTAGAAAATATGGGGGAAAGCCTCACATATTTAATTCTACCGGCGATCGCGATTGGTTTTAGACAAGCCGCCTACACGACACGGTTAACCCGTTCGAGTATGCTTGATGAGATGAACAAGGAATATGTCGACACCGCGCGATCCCTGGGCTTTCGCGAGCGCAAGGTTGTTTATAAGTACACACTGCGAAACGCCATGATTCCAACTCTCACAATAAGTGGTTTACAACTCGCAGATCTACTTGGGGGGACCGTGGTCCTGGAAGCAATTTTCGCTTGGCCCGGCGTCGGCCGTGTCATTTACGAAGCCATAATTCAGCGCGACTATCCAATGATTCAATCTGGTGTCCTGGTCCTCGGTGTATTCGTCGTTTTGACGAACCTTGTCGTCGACGTGGCGTATCGCTTCCTTAACCCACGCGTCGAACTTCATTAAATAATAATTTGATCACGAAACACTGAATTTCAGCCATTAAGTGGCACCATTTCTCGAAATACTCCAACGGAAACCGCTCCCATTAGCGGTGGCAGTCAGCTGGCCAATAATTGCCCAAACTTTCTTAGTCTGTAATTGGGTCTCTCGCGTTCTAAGTAACGTGGCGCCCTGATTTCAGATACCCATCAATGGATAAGTTGTATTAAAAGCAAAAAGCTTTAGGACAAACCTCAGATAAAACCAAATAAAACCCGTAAATTGTTAGAAGACGAAATGAACGCACTAACGTCTTGATTGAAAGGTCAAAAAGCGCCTTCCACCCGCGCGCTTGCGCTCGGACAAAGTGCTGGCAATAACAAATGCAGCCATTATTACCGAAGATACATCGATTACAGGCGATCGAGCCCGGACTGAGCCACTCTGTGGGTCGCAAGGTGCGGCCACCATCACGATGGTGGTCAATCAAATTTTAGACTTCTATACAGCCTGCTCCAAAAGGGGGCCGTGCTATCTAAATTCTACCACGGAGCTAAAGTTCAGTTTCCAAATTGAGATTTGATACTAATCCCATCCGCGCAATCAACGTCAGCCCAAATATCGCGTACTGCTCCGCGATTATAATCGCGAACTTAACCTCGCGAATGCCCTCAAAAGTTTTTATGAGAGCCTTGCCTCCCCAAATTTTCTATTAAAAAGTGCTATTGAAAGCACCGCCATCAAGCAGCAAGTTTTGGCCGACGATAAATCCCGACTTGGAGCTGCAGAGGAAAGCGCAGGCATCGCCAAATTCTGCCGGGTCGCCAGCACGTCCCGCCGGGTTCTGGCTGTTCCGGATAGCCAACATTTCTTCGAATGTCTTGCCCGCCGCATCTGCTTGAACTTGTATGTTCGAATGAAAGCGGTCCGTCGCAAACGGTCCGGGTAAAATATTATTGATCGTCACGTTATGAACAGCCGTCTTACGGGAGATGCCTGCACAAAACCCGGTCAAACCAGCACGAGCTCCGTTCGACAAACCTAAAATATCGATCGGCGATTTCACTGCTGCCGACGTGATGTTGACTATACGGCCGAATTTCCGTTCTAGCATGCCATCGACAACCGCTTTGATGAGAAATATCGCCGTCAACATATTCGCGTCAACGGCTTTGATCCAATCGTCACGGTTCCAATCACGAAAATCACCGGGTGGTGGACCACCGGCGTTGTTTATCAAAATGTCCGGATCCGCGCATGCAGCCAAGACCTTCGCTCGTCCCTCATCGGTTGTAATGTCGCAAGCAACCGGGATAACTTTCACGCCGGTTTTACTATTAATCTCTTCAGCTGTAGCTTCTAGTGTTTCGGCTGTGCGACTATTGATCACTAACTCAACACCCTCTCGCGCCAAGGAGAGCGCAGACGCTTTTCCCAGGCCTTTCGAGGCAGCACATACAATGGCCTTACGGCCCGACAAACCCAAATCCATTACCTTATCCTCTCATATTATTTATTAGTTAGTCCCTAATCGCCCAAGAACCTCACGCGCCAAATTCACCGTTATCGGTCTGCCTTGGGATAAGCCAATCCGGTCCGATACTTCAACCACCTCGCGGGCGGCATCAAACGAGCGTTCCATGCGTGTCAGCAGGTAATCTAGAACGTCCTCACCGACCTTCAGCTGTCTGTCTTGGAAAAGTTTGCTCAATAATGCTCTAAGTAAATTATCGTCCGGTTCCTTAATCTCTATAGCTGGCGCAGCATTCAAGCGAGACGACAAATCCGCCAAAGACAACGCCCAACGCGCCGGTGCACTCTGACCAAGAATCAGCAATTTACCGCCAAGCTCGTTAATGTGATTATAAAGATGGAGAAATGCCTCTGCCTGGACACCTTCACAAGCATTATCAACGATACAATTTACCGCTCCGCCAAGCAATTCCGGTGGCGACGCTGCAGGAATATTTGACACATCGAGCAGTATGGCTTTGGACCGAGCCCGCCAAACATGTCCCAAATGCGTCTTACCACATCCAGGTGGACCGTAGACGGCAAGCGCGGGTGTAGGCCATTCTGGCCAGATATCGATCCAGCTAATTGCTTCAATATTCGATTCGCTAACAAGATAATCTCCCTCGCCAAGCGATGGGCGATGCGGAAAATCAAGAACGAACTGCCGTCCATCGCTCACGCGTCGTCCCGCTTGATTGAAACGTGTTTATCAGTTGACGTGCTTTCATAGAGAGGGCTATCCAAATATCGCCCCAATGCAAATCGCATCATTACACCTAGAACAGCCGCAACCGGCACAGCTAATAGAATTCCCATAAACCCGAATAGGCTACCCCCAGCCATCAAAGCGAACAGTATCCATACCGCATGCAAGTTTACTCGATCACCGACCAGTTTTGGTGTCAAAATGTTTCCCTCTATCACCTGCCCCAAAAAGAATACGAGGACAACAAGCCAGATATCCGTCAGATTTTCGAAGTGCCCAATTGCTAGACCTAAAGCAACAGCAAATCCGCTTAGCATTCCAACATATGGAATGAAGGAAAGTAATCCCGTCGCCAAACCGACGATGGCACCAAACGGTAACCCAAGAAGCGTGAGACCAATCGAATAGAGCACGCCAAGTAATAGACATACGCTGAGCTGTCCCCTCAAAAATCCCGCCAATATTTGGTCAATTAAACGACATTGTTCGCAGATCACTTTTCTCTGCGCGCGCGGAAGCCATCCGTCAATCTTCTCGACGAATGTATTCCAATCGCGCAATAGATAAAAAATGACAACTGGTGTCACAATGAGAAGAGCAGCCACATTTGCCAATGTGCCAAGACCACTGACCAGTTTGGCACTGGCATTACCAATAACATTTGTGGCACCAGAAAGTGAGTTTTTCAAAAACCCCTGCAGATCCGCTTGTTCATTCTCTTTCAGATCGGCAAAAACATCCAATAATGGCCGTATCTTCACTTCAATGCTTGCCACCAAGCTTGGCAACTGTGCAGAAAATTGGAGAAATTGTTTATACAGAACGGGTGCGAGAAAAATGAAGAGTAGTATGATCAAAAACACGAAACCAGCAATGATAATTGACGTTGCAATAGTTCGCGAACATCCCATCTTCTCAAGACGGTCACATAGCGGGTCTAAAAAATAAGCTACGACCAGTCCAATGACGAATGGGAGCAAAATAGATTCAAGCAATAGCAAGGTACAGATGAAGATTACGAATGCGGTTATCCAAGACAGTGTTCGTTGTGTCGTCGTCACTTGATATTCACTCCTGAAGCTTGATTTCCGCCAGAAGTCAAAGTTCCTGTCCAACGCGCCAAATATAATGTTCCGGAAACAACAGTGGTAAATGCTACCAGGTAGACGAGCGCGCTAACCGCCTGCAATAAATCCCAGCCCAATGCCTCATGTCCAAGAGCGAATGAAACCATAAAAATTTGCAAAACTGTATTTAGCTTACTGATCAAAATAGGGTCGACGTTCAACTCAAGCTCCAAAATATTGCTTAAAAGGACACCACCAAGAATTAGCAAATCGCGCAATATCGCAAGAGCAATAATCCAACACGGCAAAAAACCAAGGTGGGCTAAGCATAGGCAAACTGCGATTAACATCGTTTTGTCCGCTAATGGATCCAGATATGTCCCGATGCGCGTTACAGCATTAAGGCGTTTCGCAAGGTAGCCATCCAAACCGTCGCTCACACCGGCAACGATTATGACCCAAAATGCAGTGGCAATTTCCTGAGACAACAGCAAATAGACTGTTAATGGCACAGCTAATATGCGGAGCAAGGATATACCATTCGGCAGGAGGCGAAGGACTTTCATCATTAATTAACCATTAGAATTTCTACCGGCCGAGCCGAAGAACATATCGACTCTCTTCTTTCGTAAATTCCAAATCCAGATCACTCTGCGCCATGGATCGTCTTAACTGATCCGGCCCGCCCGAGTACCGTATATTAACCTGAGCTTCCGCTACTGATAGGTGTTCAACGTCTATATTAATTATCGGTGAAACTTTTCCCAGGCGATCTCGAATAGTCAGCCAATATTTTAAAGATGTGAGCGGAACATGGATACTGATCTTTTGTTGTGCGGATAAGCCTTGTAAATTATCCCGTTTCCAATCTTCTTCCGCCCGGATAACAAGTGCTTCGACAGCTTCCTTCAAAAGTTCGTCCACACCACTTTCCCGCGTCCCGGAAAAACTACGAACAAACACCCGTCCAGCATCTGCCTTTCCGAATCTTGTCATCGATATTTGAACAGAAGGCACACTGGTTTTCGGGTCAATATCCAATTCGGCAAGGGTGACCAATGTTCCAATCGCACCGTACTTCTTTGCGATCGCGGACAACCGGTCTTCGTCCCCGTTAAAAGCCTGCTCCGCACTGATAACCGTTATGTCGGAAAAATCTCCCAGTGGGACCACCATCGGCAGCAAGCCATCCGGTGACTGTCGGCTAGCCCAAGCTGCAAACCAGGGATTCGGATCATCCCAAAGCAGGATAGACCCAGCCGCACGGTATACTGGAATAACAACAACAGCTCGGCTAACAGTTTCTGCGATCGGCACTCTATTTTTTTTGAGCAAAGCCCTTACGGCCGCTCGTTTAAAACGAACCGTTAGTTCCGCAAGATACCGCCCCCCACCAAATTTTTCCTTCGCAACAGCGTAATCGCGAATCGTTTGTTGAATTATCTTCTGATCGACCTGCGGAAGTCGATCGTAATGATCTCGCAAAGTTATTTTTTGAATAAGCGCGTGAAGCGCTTTCTGTTGAGCTTTTACGATCCCTAGCGATTTTGCTGTAACCTCGTCGATCGCCCGTTCATCGACCGAAACGCCTTCCACTGTATAGAGATTTCGAACGTCTGCTATAGCCTGCGTACCTGCGTGTACGAGCCAAACTATCGCAAGGATGCCGAGACCATGTGAAAATTTCCGGCGATCGATCATTGCAAACGCCTCTGGATCAAGTATTTTTGACAAACTAGTATATACAGCTTCACTGAGAGGACGCCATAGTAACTCGGCCTCCTAGAACTCCAATGACGTACCGTGGCGCCGGTGTAGACATCGACGCTGGTAACGCATTGGTCCAAGCCCTAAAACCGCTCGCCCGATCGACAGCAAGACGGGGAACAGAGGCGGACTTGGGCGGATTCGGTGGTCTGTTTGATCTCGGCGCGTCTGGATTCGAAGACCCGATCTTAGTCGCAGCGACCGATGGTGTCGGCACAAAATTGAAGCTCGCATTTGCCACCAGTATCCATGACACTGTTGGCATTGATTTAGTGGCGATGTGTGTCAATGACTTGATTGTCCAAGGAGCTGAACCGCTCTTCTTTCTGGACTATCTAGCGACAGGAACACTCGAGACGAGCGTGGCCGCCACCGTTATTTCCGGTATCGCAGACGGTTGCCGTCAGGCAGGTTGTGCATTAATTGGCGGAGAGACCGCCGAAATGCCAGGGATGTATGATGACGGCGAATACGATCTCGCAGGATTCAGCGTCGGCGCCGTCGAAAGAAACGCAATAATCGACGGCGGAGCAATTTCCGACGGCGATATTATCTTAGGACTTAGGTCAAACGGCATCCACTCCAACGGATTTTCTTTGGTGCGGCGTATCATTGAACGCTCTGGTGCTTCCCTCTCAAATACCGCACCCTTCGACCCGCGACAAACCTTGGGCGAGGCGCTATTAGCTCCGACCAGGATCTACGTAAAAACATGTCTCTCTGCAATCGCCACGGGGGGTGTACGTGGCATCGCGCACATTACAGGTGGGGGTCTGATTGAAAACATCCCGCGCATCCTTCCAGTTGGCATAGCAGCGGAAATTAATAGAGGCAACTGGCCGAAAATGCCCATTTTCGATTGGATTGCTCATGAAGGCGCTGTTCCAATTGATGAAATGGAGCGTACTTTTAACATGGGAATTGGAATGGTGATAATTGTAGCACCAAACGCAACAGATGAGATAAAAGCAATACTCGCAGAGCACGGCGAGGAAGTTTTCGAAATAGGCCGAACCGCGATGCAACAGAATTCAACGGTCATTCGAATGGAGGGTTAGTTGGCTGTACCGCGCTTAAAAGTTACTGTTCTTATTTCTGGGCGCGGCAGCAATTTACAGGCACTGATTGATGCCTGTGCCGCTTCTAATTTTCCAGCTGAAATAGTTCGTGTTATATCAAACGAAACCAATGCTGGGGGGCTGAGCAAGGCCACAAAAGCAGGTATTCCTACAGCCGTAGTGCCACACCACAATTACCCTGACCGCCTATCTTTTGAAGCAGATTTAGATAAGGAAATCCGCACGGCGGGAACTGAGTTAATCGCACTCGCGGGCTTTATGCGTTTACTGACAGAAGAATTCGTAAATAAATGGCGAAATCAACTGATCAATATACATCCGTCCCTGCTACCGGCATTCAAAGGCCTTCAAACTCATAAACGCGCGATCGAAGCCGGGGTGCGTTACAGCGGTTGCACAGTGCACTTTGTGCGTCCGGCTATGGATGAAGGCCCAATTATCATCCAATCCGCCGTCCCAATTTCATTAAATGATGATGCCACTTCACTCGAAGCACGCGTTTTAGCACAGGAACATTTGATCTACCCGTTAGCGCTTCAGTTAATTGGCGAAGGCAAAGTCAAAATCGAAGGTAAACGCGCGATAATCAATGATAACAGCGAACAGCTCCCAGGGGCAACGGTTAACCCCGCTATTCCATTAACCTAACGACTTGCACCAGAGCGTTGGAACGTATACGAAATAATTTACACGAATATGGGGAGTGCATCGTAAATGGTTCCGGAACTAGATTATCTCAAATCCAGCGAGGAGCATCTCAAAACTTGGTCACGCGTTTGCAAGTTGTTCCTCGTATCGACGGTTTCGATAGCAATTATCTTACTGCTAATGGCTGGTGCGTTGTTATAGCAACACTTAGCCAATCTTAAAAACGTAATGCGCACCATTTGGAGCGCATTACGTGTTCTGCACTTTGCTATAAAAATTTGAGCTAACCGACGATTTCCATTCCGGCAAAAAAATAAGAAATCTCCCAGGCAGCCGTTTCAGACGCGTCGGAGCCATGTGCTGAATTAGCCTCAACCGACTCTCCGAAGTCCTTTCGAATTGTGCCATCATCGGCATTTGCCGGGTTTGTTGCCCCCATGATTTCTCGATTCCGAGAAATTGCTTCTTCGCCTTCCAAAACCTGCACGACGATCGGTCCTGAAGACATGAAGTCACAGAGATCACCAAAAAAGGCACGTTCCTTGTGAACATAATAAAACTGCTCAGCTTGCGCACGCGTCAGACTTATTCGCTTTTGTGCAACAATGCGAAGACCCGCTGCCTCAAAACGCGCATTGATCTGCCCGGTGAGGTTACGTCGCGTCGCATCCGGTTTGATAATCGATAACGTTCTTTCGACCGCCATATCGGACAGCCTCCATACCTTTGCCAATCACTTGAGGCGCCGGGTTATAGACGGCATAACCCCATACGGCAAGCCGTTACTATAAATCGATTTCACAGCGTAATCACCTGACAACGCCGTCGTCACATGATATTCACCCGATCCCATGTTAGCATTAAACGGTCTTTCCATAAGAATCGGCAGCCGATTGCTGATTGAAAATGCCTCGGTACAGCTTCCCGAACGCGGCCGGGTCGGTCTAGTCGGGCGGAATGGCACGGGCAAATCTACCCTTCTCAAGGCTATCCTTGGACAGATCAACATCGAGGCAGGTGCGATCAAACACCGTAAAAATGCTCTGATTGGAACAGTAGCTCAAGAAACACCGACCGGCGATCAAACGCCCTTAGGACACGTACTCGCAGCGAACACAGAACGCACATCACTTTTGACCGAACTGAAGACGGCGCAGAACGGCAATCGCGTTGCAGCAATTCACGAACGACTGAACGATATTGATGCTTCTGCGGCTCCCGCGCGAGTTGCACGAATTCTCGCAGGGCTCGGATTTGACGAAGAGACACAGAACAGACCACTAGAAACCTTCTCTGGTGGATGGCGCATGCGTGTCGCACTCGCCGCTGTTCTACATAGCGAACCCGACTTTCTACTTCTAGATGAACCTACGAACCATCTCGATCTCGAGGCAACGATTTGGCTAGAGGGCTATCTTGCACGCTATCCAAACGGACTTCTATTGGTCAGCCATGACAAAGAGTTGCTGAACCGCGTGGCCGATGGAATTCTTAATTTGGAAAGCCGAAGTCTGACGTATTATGCTGGTAATTTTGAAAAATTCGAACGGACCCGGCGAGAAAGAAATGCACAACGACAAGCTGCATTTGAACGCCAACAGGCAGAGCGGGAACACATACAGGCCTTCGTGGACCGCTTCCGTTACAAGGCGAGTAAGGCGCGGCAAGCTCAGAGTCGGTTGAAAATCCTCGAACGTATGGAACCAAGCGTCGCCGTCACAGGAGATCGATCAGCGAAGTTCGAATTTCCACAACCGGCAAAACTCGCGCCCCCTATCTTCGTGCTCGAAGGAGTGTCAGTCGGTTACGAAAAAAACAATCCTGTTCTGCGCAACTTGAACATCCGACTTGATATGGATGACCGAATTGCGCTCCTAGGTGCGAATGGTAACGGTAAAACAACTTTCTTGCGCCTGCTAGCAGGAGAGCTGAGAGAAATGTCCGGTAACAAGCGCCGTCATGGAAAACTGGATGTTGGATATTTTGCCCAGAATCAATTCGACCTAATCGACCCAGTAGTAACAGCCTTCCAGCACCTAGCTGAGAATATGACTGACTCCAGTGATGCAAAAATCAGGGGTCATTTAGGCCGTTTCGGGCTCGAACAGGACAAAGCTAATACCAAAATCGAGCACCTTTCCGGCGGTGAAAAGGCACGCCTGGTTCTCGCTACAATTACCGTACGAAAACCTCATTTATTACTCCTGGATGAACCAACAAACCATCTGGATATCGATGCACGCGAAGCCCTCGTGCATGCGCTGAATGATTTTGAAGGCGCTGTTGTCCTAGTCAGCCACGACCCCCACCTCGTATCTTTGGTAGCGGATAGGTTGTGGCTAATCAAAAATCATACATGTACGCCCTTTGACGGTGATGTATCAGACTATCGGAAACAAATTCTAGACGACGGTCGTCAAGCCCGCCGACAAGGCAGGCTGGGAACATCTGTTACCCTCTCAAAGCGGACGGAACGCCAAAAGCGAGCCGAATTGCGAGCGTCTAAAGCCAAACTCAGAAACGCAGCGAAGGCCGCGGAGAAAGAAATGGAACGAATATCCACTGAACGCGACAAGATATCCAAAAAACTCTCTGATCCGGAGGTATACGAAGGTCCAACATCCGAATTCGCAAAACTCGCGAAACGAAAGGCCGAACTTGATGACGGCCTTGCCGCGGCGGAGAACAGATGGCTTGAAGTCCAGGAAGCGCTTGAAGCGAATACATGAACTGCGTTTTCTTTGCCAAAGCATAATTGTTCATAGCGCGGCTTTTTCCGCTTTCTTCTCCCAGGCACCTTCTTCTGTCTGCTGCCAATATGTAAGGGCAAACCCACTGTTCATACGCAGCTTCCAATGTTTGCGCACAGCCGTGACCGCGTCATCGTCGCGCCCATCAAAAACTTCACAACAAAGCTCAAATTCAGAAATTCTTTCAGAATTGGCACCGTCGACCAAAAACAAAACGGCCGCTGCATTGGGATTTTCATCCTGATCTGTCAGCCACACAGGTTGACGCTCGGGATAGCCATCTTTCTTACTACCGTGTGGCAAAAACCCCTCCGGCGCGTAGTTCCAGAGAACTGTATTTAAGGCTTCTACCCGATCCTCAGAACCTGTCATCACTACAGCACGCCAGCCACGTTCCAGCGTCTTCTCAAGGAGTTTTGGCAACGCATGTTCCAAAGCGCTGCGTTGTAAATGATAGAAGCGAATTTCAGTCACCGCGCTCTAGCCTTCGTAATTCTCCGCTACAAAGCAGTCAAGAAGTCGAACGCCATAACCGGTAGCACCTCGCGCTGCCGTCGGCACCGCTGAGCTTGACCAAGCCATACCCGCGATATCGAGATGCGCCCACGGCACTTTGTTGACAAAACGCTGGAGAAGTTGTGCCGCTGTAATTGAGCCACCATCCCGGCCCGCCACATTCTTCATATCCGCGCCATCAGTGTTGATCTTCTTATCAAAGGAATCGTGGAGTGGCATGCGCCAGACCTTCTCTCCGGTCGCGAGGCCCGCTTTAGTCAATTGGTCCGATAATTTTTCATTATTGGAAAACATACCTGCATATTCGTGTCCAAGACTGATAATTATTGCGCCGGTCAGAGTCGCCAAATCTACCATTAATTGTGGCTTGAAACGGTCTTGGCAGTACCATAGGACATCCGCCAAGACGAGACGACCTTCCGCGTCGGTATTATGAATTTCGATTGTTTGGCCAGACATGGTCGTAACGATATCCCCTGGACGCTGCGCATTACCATCCGGCATATTCTCAACCAAGCCGATTAGCCCAACCGCATTCACTTTTGCTCTGCGGCCTGCAAGCGCCTTCATCAAGCCTGCAACAGTGCCCGCTCCACCCATGTCCCATTTCATATCTTGCATACCAGGTCCGGGCTTCAATGAAATGCCGCCGGTATCAAACGTTACTCCCTTGCCAATGAACGCTATCGGCTTCACAGATTTCGCAGCGCCCTCCCAACGCATGATTGCGACCTGGCTTTCGCGAATCGAACCTTGCCCAACTCCCAGAAGCGCACCCATACCGAGCTTTTGCATCTGTTTTTCACCAAGTATCTCGACCTTAACGCCCAACTTCGATAAAGATTTTACCTCTTTAACAAAACTTTCTGGGTAGAGAACATTGGGCGGCTCCGAAACAAGATCACGAGTAAAAAAAACACCCTCAGCAATCTTCTCGAGCGGATTAAAGGCCCGTCGGGCAGAAGCAGCTCCCTTTACCCTAAGGGTAAACGTCTTCAATGAAGGTTTCGCTTCAGCTTTTTCTTTCGTCCGATATTTATCGAAACGATAACTTCGTAGTAACGCACCATAAGCAACATTTGCTGCCACGCCGGAAGGATCACGACCTATCGTTTCAATCGCCAAGTGGGCAGTCTTAATTCCTGCTTGATTAAGACGAGCATATAAGCGTCCCCCTAAGGCTTGCTGGTTATTCTCATCGAATTCTTTTCCAATGCCAGCCAATATAATACGTCCATAAGCGACACCGCTCGGCGCCATCATATCGAGAAATTGCGAATTCTTTCCTGTAAATCGACTTTCTTTGATAGCGCGCGAAATGGCACCACCAGTCGTTTTATCGAGTTGCTTTGCGGTCGCGTACAACCTGCTACCATCCCCAACGCAGACAATAACAGTACCATTCTTCGGCAATCCCGGTTCTTAAAAAGAAAATTTCATGAGTTCCTCTCTCGAAAATACGAACGCCGCTCGATCTGCGGCAGTAGTGGATCACTGTACTCCCGTGCCAACAAAAGAAAAGTATGCCGACAGTATATTTGACGGCTCATATGGACTAAAGATAGGTTTTAACAAAATTGGGTGAACTTTGAGATTCGCCTTAAAACCACTATTCGGTCCCAGCAAAAATGCTCTTTCGCTACATCACGAAACAGCTTCTGTTAATCACACTAATTTCGACAACAATTTTATGCATGATATTTTGGTTGGCGAAAGCATCAACCTTGCTCGACTTTATTATAAACAGAGGGCTAAATTTCGGTCTGTTTCTCTACATGAGCATGCTCATTCTACCGAGATTGCTTCTGATTTTGCTACCAATAGCGACAATTGCGACAATCCTCTTCGCGTATTACCGACTGCAAACCGATAGCGAGCTCGTCGTCATGCGAACCGCAGGCATGAGTAATTATTCTTTGGCAAAGCCAGGACTTGTCGTCGGTGGCATCATATCGATCATCATGACTGTATTGACGCTATATCTTTTGCCCACATCATACCGTGAGTTTAAAGATCAGGAATTTTTGATTCGGCATCAATTTGGAACTGTATTACTGCAAGAAGGTTCATTTAACGCAATTGCACCGGGTGTTACCGTCTTTGTGCACAAACGAGGCGCAAACCAAGAGCTCCGTGGCATTATGCTTCACGATAATAGAAATGTCGATAAACCGCAAACCTGGCTGGCGCAACGCGGCGCTTTGGTCACTACAGATGATGGACCACGGGCCGTCCTGGTAAATGGTAACAGGCAACAAGTAGATAGAACACGCGGTACGTTTTCGATGTTGTTATTCGACCAAACAACACTGGATATAGGGGGAACAGCGGGTGAACACGCGAATCGTTGGCGAGAGCCTCGGGAACGATATCTAAACGAATTATTCGATCCAACGGATACCCGCCCGGGCGAACCAAATTTCGCAGATCTTTTGGCGGAAGGCCATAGCCGTATTGTCCAACCACTGTTACCTATCACCTGTGCTGCAGTCGCCCTCGCAGTTTTGCTAACGGGCTCCTACAGTCGGAGAGGACAAGCAATAGATATTCTCAAAGCAATCGGTCTGACTGCAATTATTCTAATCGCAAGTCTCGGCACCCGAAGTTTAGCCGTCAAGCAACCGGTTATGATATACATGATGTATGCTGGCGTTATTTTACCATTTCTAATCTCCTTCTGTTACATCCTGTGGCCCAGAAAACTGAATCGAACCTGGTTGGGCCGGCGTGCAAATAAATAGTCTGATATTGACTAACTGTTCCCAGTACACTTCGAAATATCAAAGTGCTTGTAAGCTTTGACTAGGCCAACGAGCTTTCGATGCGGCCAATATTGAATTACTGACCACCCGTCCTCGTTCCGTAACAAAAGCGCTGCGCTTCCGGGCATCACTTGTGTGCCAAGGCGTCGACTAATCCATTCGGCCGGACAATATGACCAAATGTACGTAGGCCCGCTTCCGGCAGACGCCATAAAGCCCAATAATTCTGCATCGTTATTTATCGGCGCTGCCTTCAAGTCGGCCCGCGATTGCCCGACGTAATGCTTAAACATGGAAGTAAAGTTTCCTTGATCACCGGGCACGATTAAGCCGATGGTAGCGTTTTGAGGCAGCGTTTTGGAGAGTTCCCGGCCGACATCCCGCAGCATCGGTTTAGGCACTTCCAGGTCGTAACGCCAGTAATTCGTTGTCGCTATCTGAAGGACGAGAACAGCGATAATAAGCAGTATACCTATTCGGGAAATAAAAGACCCATCCAAGATCCTAATTTTCTCTCGGTTATAACGATAAAGCCGACCAAACCCGAAGACCGTCGCTGCCATTATCAAATAACCAACATGTGTATTGAAGCGCCAATAAGATTGGGGATATCCACCGAAATGAACGATGAAAATAAGAAAGAGAAAAAGATTGTATCCAAAGAAAGTCGAACCGACGATGATGGCCAATCGATCAAATGGCGACGTCGACCGTTTAATCCAGCAACGGAAGCCCCAAATCACAAAGCCTATTGATAGGGCGAAATAGAGCGCTTTTCGGTAAACGACAACGCCCATATAGCGCAGAAGTTCTGGCAGGCGGTCAATTGGCCAGTCGCTAATCGCCGAGATTTTGTTTTCAGCTAACGGTGAAATTACAATTAGGTAATACCGCCATGTGAGATACGCGACAAGCGGCATGCCTATTAATATTGGCAGCCGTTTCACATAGAAGCTGAATTGTATTTCCCGGTCACGGATTGCAACCATCCCAGTAGAAACGAGTAACGCAACCACTAAAACAAGGTTAGCTTGTTTTATATTGACCAGTAACGCCAACAATAGCGCAAATGTAATTGCCCGCCCTCGCTCTGCCGCATTGGGATTTGCGGCGGATTGTATCCAAACCCAAGCAGCGATTCCTGCATATGCGACGACGACCGAGGTTGCCATGTCCGGATAAGATGTCAACCAGATGCGTCGAACGAAAACTGGGTTTAACAACGTCGCAACCAGGATCAAAAACGCGCCGAGTCTCCAAGTGTTAGACGCGTCTGCACTGTCGGGTCTGCGCAAAAGTCCGCCAAGCAGCGCGGCGAATAACAGCAAAAAAATTACATTAAATTGTACAATAGCGTTCTCAACAAACTCGCCAGCGATGCGACTGACAACGTAAAAGAGAAAAGTGACGTTGTACGGGAACCCTGGGTAGACTGACTGGCCCGCTGGTCCTTGCGAACGGATAAATTGATCGTTCTCCCAAATAAACAGGCCGTTGGGCAACCAATGCGTGAAACTGTCGACTTCCGATGGTGCTTTTGCCGCGATGATTAGTATAAGCGGAAGCCCCAGAACAAAGATCGCTCGCATTGATATGGCTTCAGACAACAGCGCGTGTCTATTCCAAATTAGCATTCCGATGCCGATCACGCTAAGGCACCCAAATACAGGCATGAAGAACCAACCGCCGAAGACATTAGAGATGGTTAATACAGCAGCTAAGACACTCCATCCCAACAGAACAGATACGCCAGGGAGATCCTGGGCAACGCCATAGATACGCCCCAATCCAGAAAAAAGACAAAGTGAAGCGAGAACTGAAGCCAAGCCCAGCCATTGACTGGGTTCCGGCAAAAAATATTCAACTAATGCCAACACGCATTGGCTCCAGTCCAAATGTGCTTTATTTCAATTGTTGGCGAATTCACGGAATTTGATACTAAATACTCATCTTCTTGAAGATACACTCAGGGATCATCCTAATAATCAACATAATGTACCGCCAAAACCACGGGAAATAAGAAATTTCCCGGCCTTTACAAGCAAGCGACAGACAGGCTTCAGCGCATGCTGTGGGCGTCGCCACCAAAAACATTCCAGGCATGCCGAAGGTCATGTCTGTATCAATAAATCCCGCCTTGACCGTTGCGACATGGGAACCAGCTCGCCAGAGCCTAGCCCGCAAACCTTGCAGATACACGTTTAAACCTGCCTTGGCGGAACCATAGACATAGTTCTTGAGACGCCCCCGGTCACCAGATACCGAAGTCAAAACAACCACGCGCGATCCAGGATTCTTTTCTAGCACTGGCGCCAAATGAGACAAAATAGATACTGCCCCAGTATAGTTCACATCGATGGTTTGCCGCCCCAATTTATGGTCGACGTCAATTTCTATCTGATCCGGCATAAAGCCAAACAAAAGAAATACACCGATCGGGCCGTCACAAAAGGCTAATGAATCGCGCAATTTTTCGTGAGAATGAACATCTAAAGCATCAAAGCTTGCGCAATTCGCGCTAACGCTAAACTGTGTCGAAATATCTCCGGCAATTCTTTCCAGATCTTCGTTGTCTCGGCCAGCAAGTAAAACGTTTGCTCCCAAAGCGGCAGCGGCACGGGCGAACGCTCTTCCAATAGATGAAGAAGCGCCAAGTATGACCCACGTCTTGATGGCCTTTCCAGTTGTCACTATTACCTCGTTCGAATCTTCAGGCGCTGCGCTAGGTCGGAGTCAAAAACACCAGTGGGATCATATCGTGATAAAGTTTCGCGGAATTTATCTAATTTCGGATACATCAACACAAAACGTTCTGCCGTCAGCGTCACATCTTTTGCCAAATATACGCGGCCGCCATGATCGAGAGTCATGGCATCCAAACACTTGACCAATTCGTACCCTCCGTCGCGCGCCGGGATATCCAAACTAAGCGTTACGCCAGACCTCGGAAAAGACAGGTCACCCAAACCTTCTTTCCCAAAAGTTTTCAATACACCGAGAAAAGAAGCCGCCCGAGCATTTGAAATTCGTTCCAGCATTTGCCGGATTCCAATTCGGGCAGATTCATCAGGAAGGACGCACTGAAATTGTAAAAACCCCTTTTTCCCGTAAAGACGGTTCCAATTCAAAACCTTATCTAATGGGTGATGAAATGCTTCATAACCAAGTATTCTCTCCCTTCCCTTGATCGGGACACGGCGATAGTAAATTGCGTTGAATGCGCGTACCGAATATCGGTTCAATGTAACATCAGGGCAGGTAAAAGGTATACTGCAAGGGATCCGCCGCGTTCTGTGCCAATCGACTAAGACAGGTTCCGCCGCCTGGAATATACCACGGCCAAGCATTCGTCCTCCTTGCAGGGCATCGACCCAACCGACTGTATATGCGGCAGATTTGCGGTGCTCCTGCATTAAGTCAATAAATTGGTCTAGGTCTTTTACCCGCCATTCACGGACGCGAACCGCGTTTGCTCGCAACTTTTGAAGCTTAAGACCAATTGCGGAGATCACCCCAGTGAAACCACAACCACCGATAGTAGCGGAAAATAATTCAGAGTGTTCTGTGCGAGTGGCACGGACGAGTTCGCCGCTTGCCAAAATTAGATCTAGCCACTCGATGTGTTCACCCAAACAACCTTGGTTATCGTGGTTTTTCCCGTGGATATCACTAGCAACCCCACCACCAAGCGTCACGAAGCCAGTACCTGGCACAACGGGAGGTAAAAATCCCCGAGCAGAAGTGAACGCATATAATTCCGCGAAAGTAATACCGGGTTCCACAGCAACCACGCCGCTCCTTTCATCAAATGACAAAAACCGATCCATGCGTCTTGACAAAATTGCCCGACCTTTTTGACGCATTCCCAAATCGCCATAGTTTCGGCCATCACCACACGCGATAATCCGAGTGTCTTCGCTTTGCTCTCTAATTGCATTAATGACCGCCGACAAACGTTCCGGCCGAAACGCAGTCATCTCGGCACTTCGACTCCGGCCCCAGGAAGTAATGGTTAGCTCTTTGGGCTTCATAACAGTCCTGTACTCACGCATATATCAAATATGCAAAGGTCATTAACCAACCAAAAAAGGAAACCAAAAGGCCTGGATCACGGGTAGCCAACTCAGTCGGAGAGCCGGACCGGCGGTAGACAAGTGTTAATTGTAAGTGGCGAAGCGTGCCGCCGACGACGAACGGTATAGTTAGGTAAAGGTTCTCACTACCCAAGCGGCGCATTGCATCCGCATCTGTCGTAAACACCACATAAGATACGACCAGAGCCGTCGAAACCATTACGAATGAAGCTTCTAAAAACGCTATCGAATATCCTCCAAGGCTTGCACGGTGATCACTACTTAACTCTTGAGACAGATCGTCACGGCGCTTGGTTAGCGCTATAAAAAGAGCGAGCATACCAGTACAAACGAGGATCCAAACCGTTGGCTGGACACTCGCCGCAAGCGCGCCAGCATACACTCGCAATACAAATCCCAGCGCTATTGTTAAGACGTCGATGACCGCTAACTTCTTCAAAAGAAACGAATATAATATGGTAAGAATGCAATAACTGGCCAGAACCCAGCCGCCATTCGTACATCCGATCCCGATAACAAGCCCCATTCCACAAAGAATAAAAAATAGTGCAATGGCCAAACCGCCAGAAACATCGCCCGAGGCGACCGGACGATTGCATTTCTCCGGATGCTGTTTATCAGCGTCACGGTCGCTAAAGTCATTAAGACAGTATAGACCGCTCGCAACGAAACAAAATGCGAAGAACATCAAAGTCACGTCTGCAAATGAACCGTCACGCGACAAATCAGGGCTGAAAAACAATGGAGCGAATACAAAAATATTTTTCACCCATTGCAGCGGCCGGAGCAACTTTATTATCGCGCTCAAACTCATAACTAACTGCTAACCCGTCCTGTTCCGCAGCCGGCAAAAAATAACTTCAAAGTAATAATCGGATAAGAGCCATCAGTTCCGGTACAAGTCGATAAAATCATTCTTGATTCATTAAGTGTAGGTTACAAGAAACGAAAAAGACTTTTAAAGTCATAGCGTTCCGGTCTATTACTGTGTTCAATAAGAAAAAGCCAGGGCACGGGTAGAAAAAGACCTATAACCGTTGCGTAATTGCGTGCGGTAAATTTCAAAGATTTTTTGCAAACCTAATTAACAATAGTAGGCTGCAACTTTGATGAATTAGCTCTTACGATCGGATACTGTTTTCAGGTATTCAATCGAGAGGTTCATTAACGACTACCCAATCCCTGCTGAATTGAAGCTAAATCGCTTGCGGCCTTAAAAAACCGCAGCAACCACAAGTGCCGAGGTAATTGGGTGCGACTGTCGCTCACCTTGTCCGCATATCTTGGTCGCCAGTTTGCATTCTGGCTGACAAGTGTTTTTTGCATTCTCATGGGGATCGCGCTCCTGTTCGATCTCGTTGAGATGATGCGCCGAGCGTCCGGAAAGGAAGACGCAACAATGGCTATCATCCTGCAGATGAGTTTGTTTAAATTGCCACATCTTGCAGAGACTATTTTGCCATTTACCGTTCTATTCGGCGCAATGTTTGCATTCTGGCGTTTAGCAAATGGGAATGAAATCGTTGTCTCAAGGTCTGCCGGTGTTTCGATCTGGCAGTTTTTGTTTCCAGCAATTATCTGCACTCTCGCCGTAGGAATTTTTCAAATCACAATTTTCAATCCATTTTCCGCCGTCATGCTATCAAAATTCGAAAGCATAGAAGCCAAATACTTGAAACGCACAACGAGCATGCTCGCAGTGTCGAGGAATGGCCTTTGGTTGCGCCAATCCGATAGCGGTGGACAAGCTGTTATTCATGCACTCCGTGTCTCACAAGCAGAAATGAAACTTCATGATATAATAGTCTTTATGTTTGAAGGCAGCGACAAGTTTGTAGGCCGTATAGATGCCGAAACAGCACAGCTCAAAATTGGTTATTGGGACATAAGAGACGGCTGGATCTCAACACCAAATCGCGCAGCTCAGAAAATTGCAAAATACGAGCTTCCATCAGATTTGACAGTTACAAAAATTCAAGAGAGTTTCGCTTCTCCCGAAACAATGTCTTTTTGGGACCTACCGAATTTTATCGAAGAATTGGAAGCTTCAGGATTTTCCGGGCATCGACATCGCTTGCATTTACATTCGTTAATCGCTTTGCCAATCTTATTGTGTGCAATGGTTTTGATTGCTGCCGCGTTCACTGTCCGCATAAACCGACGCTCCGGCACATTCCTCGCGTTGATTGGCGGCATCGCTATAAGTTTTTTACTCTATGTTTTGGGCGACGTGGTCTATGCATTAGGATTATCAACGAATGTGCCAACACAACTAGCCGCATGGACACCTGCTGGTGTCAGCATGATGATAGGCTTGGCGCTGTTGCTTCATCTTGAGGACGGGTAATGGTGCGCCTCTCATTCATTGCGACATTCGTTATCGCCATAATTCTGACGCAGACGGCAATTGGGCGCGAAAAATTGTCCAACGATTTACCGGTTTTGATATTTGCCGACGAAATAAACTACGACGATGAGTTGGGAACCGTCATCGCCAAAGGAAAAGTCGAAATCACTCAGGGTAAACGAACGCTCCTCGCAAATACAGTTAGCTATAATCAAAAAACAGACACTGTTAGCGCGTCTGGTAATATCATACTGCATGAGCCCTCCGGCCAAGTCATCTTCGCCGAGTTTGTCGAACTGACGGAGGAATTAAAGAATGGCATAATTGATCGGATCCAAATTCTTCTTGAAGACAAAAGTCGTTTTGCTGCTAATTCGGCTGTCCGCCGAGATGGCAACAAAATACAAATGTATCGGGCATTATATTCGCCGTGCGACCTTTGCGAGAAAGAGCCGGAAAAGCCTCCTCTCTGGCAATTGAAGGCTGAACGAATAGATCACAGCCAAAAAGACCGTGAAATTCGCTATAAAGACGTTTTTCTGGAAATGTGGGGATTCCCGATCGCTTATGCGCCCTACCTCTCCCACCCCGACCCCACCGTAGATCGAAAATCAGGATTCTTAGCTCCGAGTTTCGGCACAAGCAGTGACGTAGGCGCTTTTATTCGCCTTCCCTACTTTATCACCATGGGTGACGAAAGGGATGCCACCATTACCCCAATATACACCAAAGATGAAGGCCTGGTTCTAAGCGGAAATTATCGCCAAAGATTGGTAAACGGGAAGGTTGCCATCTCGGGGAGTATTGCAGAAGCACAGCGCAACGAAGGCGATCCTGATAATTCAACGATTAAGAATGATAGAGTCCGCGGACACATTACAATTGACGGTGAGTATCACTTAGATGATACGTGGCGTAGTAGTTTCGACACGATGATGGCGAGCGATAGAACCTACTTAAGAAAGTTCAATTTTTTCAAACTTAACCCAAACACTCTTCGTTCAAATGTCATGGTCGAAGGATTTCGCCAACGAAATTATATCGCAGCTAACGCCTATTGGTTCCAAGACCTGCGAACAGGTACAACTGAAGATCAACCAGTTGTCGCTCCGATAATTGATTTCAACCATATGGGAGAGGCCGACCGGTTTGGCGGCCGATGGCAATTAGATGGAAATTTCAGGGCTCTATTCCGAGACAATGGAACGGATTCACAGAGAGTTTCAATTACACCCGGTTACGCAATTGGACGTACTTGGAACACGGGCCTCGTGACCAACGCCGCAGCAACAGTCCAATCTGACGGTTACTGGCTGAGAGATATCGTTAAATCGGATGGTACGAAAGATAACGCTTTCGAAGGAAGACTATTACCACGTCTTGCAATTGATGCCCGTCTTCCTTTCGCCAGGGTTTCTGCTGGTTTGAAGCAAGTCATCGAGCCTATCGCTATCGGAATTCTAGCGCCAAATGGATCGAATTCTTCCAATATTCCAGATGAAGAAGGAACTGTTTTTGAACTCGATGACACGAATCTTCTGAGTATAAACCGGTTTGCGGGCCTGGATAGCGTTGATAGCGGTTCTCGCATCATTTACGGAGCTAAATTTGGTTTGTATGGCCCAAATTCCGGCAATATTACTGGCTTTGTTGGGCAAAGCTACCGCCTTAGCAAAGATCGCGACCTAACATCTTCAAAACTTCTTGAGACGGATTTTACGGATTACGTTGGTCGTATTGATATAAAGCCAAACGAATACACCGATATCTTATATCGATTCAAATTTGCTGAATCTAATTTCAGCAATAAAAGCAGCTCGATCGGATTTTCGTTTGGACCCACTGCATTCAAATTGAATGGTGAATATTTATTTTTTGAAGAGGGAAGCACAACTGTTAATACAGAGGGAAGAGAGGAACTGGTCACTTCCTTTAGCTCCCAGATCAATCAGTATTGGTCTGCATCCATCGGCACGCATCGAGATTTAACAAAGGATGGTGGTTCTCTTCGACATTCTCTCCGAGCTCGGTATTCAGACGAATGCTTTACATTCGAATCAGTCGCCATACGCAGCTTTACACGCGATGCCGATATACAGCCGGAAAGCCAAATTTTATTTCGCCTGATCTTCAAAAACTTAGGACAGGTCGAATCTAACGCCGGATGACAATATGTATATCTTGAAATATCACCCTCGAATCCGGCCGGGTTTTCCTAAAATCCTCACTTTACTTCTCGTTATAATTGGTGCGCTGTCAACCACAAACATCACACATGCTCAGCAGCAGGACTTGGTCCGAATTGCCGCGATCGTGAATGATGAGATTATCTCCGTTTTTGATCTTGAAAACCGAGTGCGATTGGTTGCCGCAACAACAAATACTTCGAAAAGTCTCGAAAAACTCAATCGAATAAAGCCTCAGGTATTACGTCAAATGATCGACGAAAAAGTTCAGCTTCAAGAGGCCAAAAAATTGAATATCCGCGTATCTTCGCGCGAATTCAACGGAACAATAGCAAACCTAGAACGTCAGAGTAAAATGCGCCCTGGTCAGATTTGGAGCTTTCTAAGAAGTAATAATATTGACCGTTCAGCCTTAGAAATGCAGATTCAAGCAAGAATTTCTTGGATGAAGTTGGTAAACAGACGAATCCGTCAGCAAATTTCTGTTGGGCAAGAAGAAATAAATGAAGAGATAATTCGTTTGAAAAATTTAAAGGGAAAACCTCAACTTCACGTATTAGAAATTTACCTGAGCGTAGATAGGCCTGATTCCGAACAGCAAATCCGCCAAATAGCCGATCGATTGATTTCACAAATCCTCAACGGTGCTAACTTTAGCGCACTTGCGAGAGAATTCTCACAAAGTGCAACCGCCGCTAGAGGCGGAAATTTAGGTTGGATAACCGAATCTGAACTTGACCCCGAACTTTCGGCAGCGCTTTCCGTGATGCAGCCTGGGCAGGTCTCCCGCCCCATCAAAACATTAACGGGGTACCATATCTTATTTTTAATAAATAGGCGCGAAAACAGCACCGACAAAGACAGCAATATAACTATAAAATACCGCCAAATGATGGCCCCTGTTCTTCCTGGCGCACTTCTATCGGAAGCCGAAGACCAGAGACAAATAGCAGTCAAAATCGCATCTAAGGCCAAATCATGCAATGAATTATTGCAGCTTGCGCGAAGCGTTGGAGCTACCGATATGGAGTTAATTCACGAGGTCGCCGCCAGCGATTTATTAACTTGGCAGAGGACAGCTCTTCTAAAAAATGAAATTGGCAAAGCCAGTCCACCGATCCGGACACCTAAAGGATTCCTGATTATCATGCCTTGTGAACGTATTGAGCAAGAAGCAGGTATCCCGTCGGCAAAAGCCTTGGAAGAACGCTTGACACGGGAACGTTTAGACCTGATGTCACAGAAATATATGCGGGATCTCCGCCGATCAGCTTACGTAGATTTAAGGCAATGAAGACGCATTCCATCCCAATTGCCGTCACCATGGGCGAACCCGGTGGCATAGGTGGAGAAATTTCTTTAAAAGCTTGGTTACGCCGCCACGAGTTGAAATTACCACCTTTCTTTTTGATTGACGACCCAGACCGCTTGAATAACATCTCTTCGAGGCTCAATTGGGATATACCAATTAAATCTATCCGTAAGGCAAATGACGCACTGGCACTATCAGTATCCGCGCTACCGGTCTTTCCAATTAAACTAAAGGCGAAGGATATTCCAGGCCAAGCAAGAACAGAAAACGCGCCGGCAGTATTAGAATCAATTCGTTGCGCAGTTAACTTTGTTCAAAAAAATGAAGCGAGCGCCATTGTCACCAATCCGATACAAAAGAAAACCCTCTATGATATAGGCTTCGAATATCCCGGGCACACGGAATTCCTCGCAAATTTAGCTCAGATCACAAAACCACCGATCATGATGCTAGCCTGTAACTCTTTACGAGTTGTTCCAGTAACCATTCACCAAGCCTTGGCAGAAGCTATTCGGTCGCTCAATCAAGAAAAAATCATAACTGCAGCCGAGCAAACCATACTGTCATTACGGCAGGATTTCGCAATAAAACGCCCTCATCTTATGGTTGCAGGCCTAAATCCACACGCTGGTGAGAATGGCTCGATGGGGCGAGAAGAAATCGATATTATCGACCCTGCTATAAAGCATTTAAAACGCGCGGGATATTCCATTACAGGGCCAGCACCTGCTGACACATTATTTCACGACCGCGCACGTGAAAATTACGATGCCGCAATCTGTATGTACCATGATCAAGCCCTGATACCTCTCAAAACCGTGGACTTTCGATCCGGCGTAAACATTACTTTAGGCCTTCCATTCATTCGAACATCTCCAGATCATGGCACAGCGCTTGAACTCGCAGGTACTGGAGCCGCCGACGAATCCAGCTTCGTTGCCGCCTTGAAAGCCGCCGCCACTATTATCGCCAACCGGAAGTTAAGTAAGAACTAGCATGATATGAATGCATTTCCCGACTCCCGTCTTGAAGCTCTTCCTCCCTTACGTAAGATCATCTCGGACTATGAGCTCAAAGCCCGACGCTCTCTTGGACAGCATTTTTTACTAGACCTAAATTTAACCCGCCGTATCGCTAACGCCGCCACGCATTTAACAGAAGGTACAGTTATCGAGGTAGGACCTGGCCCAGGTGGATTAACAAGATCTCTGCTTTCCGCTGGTGCCTCTAAACTCGTTGCAATCGAGCGAGACGAGCGCTGCATCAAAGCCCTAAAGTCGCTGAAAGAAGCCTCCGACAACCGCCTGATGCTATTACATGAAGACGCATTGCGATTTAATTATGCAGAAACAATCCCTGGGCCCATAAGCCTTGTTGCGAATTTACCTTTCAACATTGCCACGCCATTACTCATCAATTGGTTGCGCATGGGCAACCGCATCTCCGAAATGATTCTTATGTTTCAAGCGGAGGTAGCGGAGCGTATTACGGCGTCACCTGGCAATAAAAGATTTGGCCGTCTATCGGTTATCAGCAACTGGTGTGCGGAAACCCAACTTCTTTTCCGCATTCCTGCTCGATCATTCACACCACCCCCAAAAGTGGATTCCGCTGTGGTACGATTCACACCCAAAAAAAACCGAACGCCCAAGATAGAACTTTCTTTGCTCGAATCTGTGAGTGGAGCCGCTTTTGGCCAGCGTCGAAAAACTCTGCGTCGATCATTGTCACAATTAGATGTAGCAACGACAGACCTGCTTCTTAAATCTGGCGTTGATGGTGGACGACGGGCAGAGGAACTGTCCATCGAAGAATTCGCAGCACTAGCCAAGAAACTTAGAGACCTTCGCGCAAACCTTTAACAAATTCACCAAGGCCTGTCTGACGATCCCTTTTCAATCTTTCCGCCCGCAGAATGGACATGGCCATTTCGATACTTTGGTCGATTTTACGATTAACGATGATATAATCATATTCAGGATAATGACTCATTTCGTCTGGTGCCCGCTTCATCCGGCTGGCGACAACTTCCGGTGAATCTTGGGCTCGCCATTTAAGACGCTTTTCCAATTCCAATGTCGAGGGCGGCAAAATAAAAACACTTACTAGGTCGGCCCGCAGCTTCTCAACCAGTTGTTGAGTGCCTTGCCAATCAATATCGAATAAGACGTCCTTACCTTCATCCAGCGCTTCCATTACCGGAGTAACCGGAGTGCCATAATAATGATCAAAGACCTTTGCATACTCTAAAAGTCCACCTTGATTCACCATGACATTAAAATCTTCAGTATCGACGAAATGATAATCCCGTGCTGCCACTTCACCGGGACGTTTTGGACGTGTCGTAAGAGATATCGACATCACAATTCCAGGATCCCTTTCCAAAATTGCTCGGGATATCGTTGTTTTACCCGCTCCAGACGGAGACGATAAGACAAACATCATTCCCCGCCTCTGGATAGTTAAATCGTTATCCACTTCCGCTACTCCACGTTTTGAGCCTGTTCTCGTATCTGATCAATAGCAAACTTTGCAGCTAAGCCAATTTTGGTCAGCTCTTCAGTAGTAGATTTCGAGCATAAGGTATTTGCTTCTCTGATGAGTTCCTGACAGAGAAAGTCGAGCCGACGCCCAACAGGTTCGGACTGAACTAATAACTCGCGCATCGCCTCGCAATGCGCAGCAATACGATCAATCTCCTCACGAACATCGGCCTTCATCGCTAAAATCGCCACTTCTTGGGCTAATCTCTCTTCTGATAAAACCGATGGCGTTTCAACCAGTTCCGATAGTTGTACGGAAATTCTATCGCGAATTCGTTCGACACGTCCGCCATCACTAACATGCGCTTTTAATCGCAGATTTTCGAGCGAGGATAATTGATCCTCAATAATCATCTCTAAGCGGTCGCCTTCTTCGGACCTCGACCGTCGCAGATCACTCAACGCGTCATTTAATGAGCTTAAAATTTTGGCATCGATGCCGGCGATAACGGCGTCACTGGTCTCGCTTTCACAAATTTCAGTAGCGCCTTTTACATTTAACAGTGTTTCAATTCGTGGTGGTTCTGGCGAAACACGTCCCTCAAGTTCCTTTTGCAGCTCTAACACCTGTTTCACAAATTGTTGATTTATTTTGAGTTTCGTTTCCTCACGTTCAACTTCGATGGTCAGTATTAGGGAAATAGACCCTCTTCCGAGAATTTCGACGACGGACTTTCTCGCTGGAATCTCTAAGCGGTCATATCCGCTGGCCACTCTGATGCGAACATCGAGCGATCGCGCATTTACACTTTTCGCTTCCCAATTCCAACGCAAACGCCCATGTCGACCTGCTGCACGGCCAAAGCCAGTCATACTTGATAAAGACAAACGTATTCCTCATTGGACTGCGATGAAAGGTGAACGCAATATACAGTCGGCCTGAAGTGTCAACAAGCCAACCAAATTATTCATTAAGGATCCCAAGTTATGCCAAATCCATCTTCTATCTTAATTACCGGCGCCTCTAGCGGCATTGGCAAAGCATTGGCACTTTATTACGCGAATTCCGGCGTTACACTACACCTTGGCGGGCGCAACCAAACGCGATTGGATCTGGTCGCTATGCGTTGCCGAGCGGCAGGTGCCACAGTGATTACCAATGCATCAGAAGTCTCTAACAAGTCTGCCATGTCCGATTGGATTGCGGCAGCCGACAAGATGGCAAAACTCGATCTTGTAATTGCAAATGCGGGTATATCCGGAGGCACATTTGAAGGGAAAGAGGCTGCGGAGCAGGTTCGCCAAATTTTTGATGTAAACTTGGGCGGCGTTCTCAACACCGTCCTCCCTGGGTTAAATTTAATGTTGGAGCGCAAGGCGGGACAGATCGCGATCATGTCTTCTCTTGCTGGTTTTTTGCCTCTACCGAGTGCCCCAGCTTATTGCGCCAGTAAAGCGGCTGTTCGCCAATACGGCGAAGCATTAAGGATTTCCGCCCGCCGGCGAAACGTCCGTGTATCGGTGATTTGCCCCGGGTTCGTGCACAGTCGGTTAACGGCTGCCAACCCGTTCACCATGCCGCTTATCATGTCGTCCGACAAAGCAGCTCGGATTATTGCTGATGGTCTATCCAGAAACCGCGCTCGAATTGCCTTCCCTTGGCCGATGTACGCTGCTGTCTGGTTACTGGATTCTGTCTTTCCTGCCGTTCTCAATCAACACATACTTGGATGCCTTCCCGAAAAGAAACCATCCAGTGAAGCCGAGACTTACTGACTAATAATTTTTCGATCGAGTCGAAGCTTACGCCATTGCGCTACGTTGCGATTGTGTTCTGCAAGCGTCTTAGCAAATGCATGCCCACCTGTTCCATCGGCAACAAAATAAAGCTCTAGCGTTTCCAATGGGTTCAAAGTCGCCGACAATGCTGCCCGCCCAGGATTGCTAATTGGCCCTGGCGGCAAACCTTTAATACGGTATGTATTGAATGGGTGCGTCGAATCCAAATCCAAACGCGTAAGCGGCCGATTCAGTGGTTTTTCACCATTTGTAATCGCATAAGCAACGGTTGGATCGGATTGGAGCCGCATACCGCGCCTTAGCCGATTGAGGAAAACACCTGCTACACGAGAGCGTTCTTCTGGAACTCCAGTTTCTTTTTCCACTATGGAGGCGAGAATGACTGCCTCGTATGGGTTGGTAAAGGGAAGTCCTGTTTTTCGATTCTTCCAAAGTTCGGCCAATACCTTATCCATTGCCTTTGACATACGCTTCAAAACATTGACCCGCGATTCCCCATATCGATAGCGATATGTTTCCGGAAGAATACTTCCTTCAGCGGGAATCGGTGAAGTTCCTTTCAGCGCTGGCGTAGAATTGAGTAAGGCAGCCACCTCCAAGCCCATTAACCCTTCGGGAATCGTAACTTGGCGCAGCACCGTCTTGCCAGACATCAGCGACCCCAATATTTTTTTTGGGCTTTGTCTCGCTCCAATTAAGTATTCTCCCGCTTGTATTTTCCGGGCAGCACCTTCGAAACGGACGCTCCATTCAAACCAAAACGGATCCGCTAAAACGCCCACTTGATCTAATATACTTACGACACGCGACAGGCTGGCTCCCTTTGGGATCACAACAGTAACAGCATTTTTTGAGGGGCCTGGTGCATTATAAAACGTTTCAAGACGATTGAACGCCAAATACACAACTATGATACAAAATATAATGATGAGAAGAATGAGCCGTACAAAGCGCCTCATCACGAACTATTCGACGGAGCTTAAAACCAGACTCGCATTCGTCCCACCAAACCCAAAAGAATTCGACATTGCGTTGCGGACCGGGCGCTCTTTCGCCTTTTTTGCCACCAAATCAAGATCGCAACCTTCTGATGGATTCTCCAAATTTAGAGTTGGTGGCACAATTCCTGCCTCTATCGCTTTGATCGAGAAGACTGCTTCTACGGCCCCAGCTGCTCCTAGTAGATGACCAATAGCAGACTTCGTCGAAGACATAGATAGGTTATAAGCATGATCGCGAAATAGTCGCTTCACCGCTCCCAACTCAATCTCATCGCCTAGCGGGGTCGATGTCCCATGTGTATTAATATAGTCGATAGCATCCACGTTCAGTCGAGCACGCTTCAACGCCGCTTTCATCGCCCGGAACCCGCCGTTACCGTCGGAAGCTGGCGCCGTAATGTGATACGCATCGCCCGACAAACCGTAACCTGTGACTTCGGCATAAATCTTGGCACCACGGGATTTCGCGTGTTCAAACTCTTCAAGTACAACGACACCAGCACCCTCACCCATTACAAAACCATCGCGGCCAACATCCCACGGCCGAGAGGCAACTTCCGGCGTATCATTATATCCGGTAGAAAGCGCTTTTGCTGCCGCGAAGCCGGCTATACCCATCCGGCAAATCGCCGCTTCCGCACCACCGGCCACCATCACATCCGCGTCTTCAAATTGAATTAGTCGGGCGGCATCTCCGATCGCGTGAGCGCCCGTCGCACAAGCCGTCACGACAGAATGATTGGGACCACAAAAACCATGCCGAATTGACACGTGACCTGAAGCTAAATTTATCAAATTAGCTGGAATGAAAAATGGGCTAACCCGCCGAGGCCCTCGCTCATGAAGCGTCACTGAAGTTTCAGAAATTCCAGGGAGACCGCCGATGCCAGAACCGATAAGGACGCCTGACATCTCACGACTTTTATCGTCATTCGCCGTCCAGCCAGAATCCTTAATGGCCTCATCGGCAGCTGCAATCGCAAAGACGATAAAAGGATCCATTTTACGTTGATCCTTCCGATCAACCCAATCGTCAGCCGCAAATGCCCCTTCAGCCGTTTCACCAACAGGAACGTGACCCGCAATTCGGCACGCCAAATCATTCGGCTCATAAGACTGAATCGTCGTTATCCCGCTTTCACCATTGAGAAGGCGGTGCCACACATGATCGACACCGACACCCAAAGGTGTAATCGCTCCCATTCCTGTCACGACGACACGCCTCATCGCAACGCTGCTTCCCGTTAATTGGACGAGATGACGGCCCTAATCAGCCGTCGGCGCTTTCAATAAAACTGATAGCGTCCTTAATCGTCAAAATTTTTTCCGCGGCATCATCAGGAATTTCACAACCAAATTCTTCCTCAAACGCCATTACCAGCTCGACCGTGTCGAGACTGTCCGCGCCAAGATCGTCGATGAAACTGGCATTATCAGAAATTTTATCTTCATCAACACCAAGATGCTCGATGACAATCTTCTTAACACGATCCGCAACGTCACTCATGTTTACTAACCTTCCCAATTTATGAGCGTAGCCTCGATAATTCGCCCTGCCTTTTGACCCCGAAGTAGTGACGTCCCGCGCAGAGGCGGCGTTTCGTAACACACTTTTAGCCAGCTGACCAGCGCCTGAACCAACAAGTGAAAACTGTCTTAAACCATGGTCATTCCACCATTAATATGAAGGGTTTGGCCTGTAATATAAGAAGCTTCTTTACTCGCTAAATAGAGTACACCGGCCGCTATTTCCTCCGACTCACCAAGCCGACCGGCCGGAATAATACCAACAATGCGTTCTTTTTGACTGTCGGAAAGCACATCTGTCATTGCCGTTACAATCATACCCGGCGCCACGCAATTCACCGTGATCCCCCGGCTTGCAACTTCTTGTGCCATCGATTTTGACATCCCAATCATGCCTGCTTTTGAAGCTGCATAATTAGCCTGCCCCGCGTTCCCCGTAACACCAACCACGGAAGCAATGTTGATGATACGTCCCCAACGTCGCTTCATCATGCCACGAATAACCCTGCGCGATAGCTGGAAGGTCGCAGTCAGATTTACGTCGATGACTGACTGCCAATCATCGTCTGTCAAACGCATCGACAACATATCGCGAGTTAATCCAGCATTGTTTACAAGGATATCAACATTCCCAACCACTTCTTCAGCCGAGCTTATCAGTGCTTCGACGGAGTTAGCATCCGAGAGGTTAGCTGGGGTCACATGAGTATTTTTACCCAATTCCGATGACAGAACATTTAAAGCCTCTTCGCGGGTCCCCGATAGAACAATATTGGCGCCAGCACCGTGGAGCGCGCGAGCGATCGCGCTGCCGATTCCTCCGGATGCACCGGTGACAAGCGCAGATTTCTCTCTGAGATCAAACATCATTTCTCCTTAAAGACTTGCAAGAAACGCCTCAATGTCTTCTGGCCCTTGTATAGAAATTGACAAAAACTCTCGGTCGATTCGACGCGCGAGACCACTTAAAACCTTGCCAGCTCCCGCCTCAACAAGCGTATCAACCTCCTTATTTTTTAAATTCATGACACTTTCCCGCCACCTAACCCTCGCAGTTACTTGCATTACCAGGTTTTTCCTAATCACTTCAGGATCTCGAACTTCATCGGCGGATACGTTTGTGATTATCGGTAAACTCGGCGGCGAGATCGTCGTCGTCCTTAACGCATTTTCCATTGCGTCAGCTGCCGGCTGCATCAAGCCACAATGGAATGGTGCACTAACCGGCAGCATAACGCTACGTTTAGCCCCGCGCTCAGCACCAATTTCGACAGCACGCTCAACAGTCGCAGTGCTGCCACTCACAACAACTTGACCCGGTGCATTGTCATTCGCTACATCACAAACTTCTCCATCAGCTCCCATCTCAACCGCAGCGGCCGCTATCTCCTCGGTTTCCTCCACGGACGGCCCCATCAAGGCCGCCATCGCGCCTTCGCCAATCGGAACGGCAATCTGCATAGCCGTGCCACGTAGTTTTAACAGCCTCGATGTATCAGCTAAAGACAATGCGCCTGCGACTGTTAACGCGGAATATTCACCGAGTGAATGCCCCGCAACGTAAGAAGCAATATCCAAAAGCGTCAAATTACCCTCTTTTTCGATGACCCTCACAATTGCAACGCTCATAGCCATCAAAGCAGGTTGAGCATTAGCCGTGAGAACCAATTGATCTTTGGGCCCTTCAAACATCACTCTCGACAGATTTTGTTTTAGTGTCTCATCGACCTCTTCAAACACTAAACGAGCTTCCGGAAAAGCGTCCGCTAACTCTTTACCCATCCCAACAGCCTGCGAGCCTTGTCCGGGAAACACGAATGCGCGCGTCATAAATTTTTGTCCGTTATTGGAGTTGACCTGAGTCAAAACAACCGGCATTTACCTGTCAAGCGACCGCGTGAATTTTTCACGGCGGAACGTTTGCCAAACTTCATAAAATGGATATATTGCCGGTCTTCTCGCAACTTGCGGGACTTACATAGCTCCTTGCTGGCGCTCAAGCGTCAGCTAGAGCCGGGCAGTCGACGGTTGAAAGACTACCGACGCCGGATCATTCAACAGCCGTAGGGAGTGTACGGATGCCGCTTTACGAAAGCGTGTTTATAGCACGCCAAGACATTTCTGCAGGCCAAGTGGATACCTTGGCAGATGAGATGGAAAAAATCATTTCAGACAACGGAGGGAGCGTGGCCCGCCGCGAATATTGGGGCCTTCGCACCCTCGCATACCGGATGAAGAAAAACCGGAAAGGCCATTATATCTTGTTTAACTTGGATGCGCCGTCCGAGGCCATTCAGGAAATGGAGCGCAATCTCCGCCTTCACGAAGATGTATTACGTTATATGACTATGCGTCTTGAAGCATTGCGCGCCGAAGCTTCGCCTATGGTTTACGGCAAGGGCGACCGTGATCGTGCTGAGCGACGCAGTCATGACGAAGACGAAGCTGGCAATGAAGACATTGCGGTAGAGGCTGTAACGGCTGAAGCTGGCAACGAAACCACAGGCGACGAAGTCCCTGAAACGGCATACGAGAAGGAGACTGAAGAATGAATAACGGACGTAGCGGCAATGGCGGCGGTGGACGTCGCCCGTTTTTCCGGCGGCGCAAAAGTTGTCCGTTTACCGGTCCAAATGCCCCAGTAATCGATTATTGCGATACGAAGCTTTTATCTCGCTACATTTCAGAACGCGGCAAAATAGTGCCGAGCCGGATCACAGCGGTATCAACCAAGAAACAGCGTGAGCTAGCAAAAGCAATCAAACGCGCACGCTACCTTGGCTTACTGCCTTACGTAATTCAATAAAGCCGTAGGACAGGACCAACGAATGTTCCTAACGAAACAATGGATGGCCATCGCAGCTGGAGGGGTTATCAGCGCTCTTCTCTACGCCTTGGTAACCCATGGTTCAATTGGGGGCATTCTTTTGGCCTATTTCTGCCAGTTACCATTGTTTGTTATAGGACTGAGTCTGGGAACAACCGCAAGCGTAATAGCTGGTGCTATAGCAGCGGCGGGCATTATCGCAGTTAGTGGTGTTTTGGGCGCATTCATATTTTTTCTCTTAAATGCTGCACCCGTTGTACTTCTCGTTCGACAGGGACTTTTGTCACGCACAGATGCACATGCAAATATTGAATGGTACCCACCAGGCCAACTGATCGTTGGCGCTTCGCTATATGGCATCGGTCTTTTGTTTGTCGCTTGGCTTTGGTTAAGCTTTGCGACCAGCGGTTTCGAAGAGAGCGTGCACGCCTATTTGGCGGAGGCAACTTCTACTATTCTTGAAGGCCAACCAGTCGAAATACAACAGAAGATCATCGCCAATTTAGTGTTGATACTGCCCGGGACTGTTGCTCTCTCTTGGCTAGTTATGCTTGTTGTAAACGGCGTCTTAGGGCAAGGGTTGGTGTCGCGCTTCAAACGCAACCTGCGTCCCAGTCCTGACTTTGCCATGCTGGAACTGCCCAACTGGCTAAGTATTCTTGGGGCTGTACTTTTGATTGGTGCAACCCTTTTACCGGGTTCCCTCGGTTACTTAGCAAAAAATGCGGCCTTCATAATGGCGTTGCCGTTCTTCTTAGTGGGTCTTTCCGTTATTCACGTAGCGGCCAGGCGTTTATCGGCTGGCATGCTGTTATTAGTCTTATTTTATATTTTGATGATGTTGTTCGGATGGCCCGTCATTTTGGTAGCCTTCCTTGGACTTATCGAACAAAGAGCTGGGTTCCGCCAAAAATGGATGGTTGCCAGCAAGGAGGAATGATATGCAAGTCGTTTTGCTAGAACGAATTGAACGGCTCGGCCAGATGGGCGACGTTGTTAAGGTAAAACCGGGCTATGCCCGAAATTTTCTGTTACCACAGAAGAAAGCGCTTCGTGCAACGAAATCTAACCTCGAGCATTTCGAGGGACAGCGCCAACAATTGGAAGCCGACAATCTGAAACGGCGTGACGAAGCTCAGTCGATTGCCGGTCGATTGGACGGACTCGGGGTTATTGTGATTCGAAGTGCTGGCGAATCGGGTCAGCTTTATGGTTCGGTGAACGCCCGCGATATTGCAGAAGTTGTTATTGAAGCAGGTTTTACAATCACGCGGGACCAGGTCATCGTGGACAGACCAACCAAGACCCTTGGTTTCCACGAATTCCGTATACGCCTCCACCCGGAGGTCGAAGCAACGGTTATAGCGAACGTCGCCCGAAGTGGTGAAGAAGCAGAAATCCAAGCGAAACTTGGCCGAGCAATTGTGGGCGACAACGAGGACGAGCAACAGGTTGTTGATACCGACGAAGCTGCCTCCAATGCTACCGAGCTATTGGAAACAGCAGCAGTAGAACCGATCGAGGATTCTATAGAAACAGATACCGTTGCAGTAGCCACAAAGGAAGATGCCGATTCGGTCGGAAAAAATGACGAAGAAGAAAAACTAGAGTAGTAATCTGGTAATATTTTCCTCTAGCTTACAAATACGGCGTCCCGACTCGGGACGCCGTTGTTTTTTCCACAGGTTCCTCCTTATCCACAGGATTTTTAGATTAACTTCGAAAGACAGATGCGTGTAACTTACATTGTATGGCAACACAGATAACAGATACTGCATTCGCTACCATTGGCAGAGGCCCGGTCGACGATCATCCCAGCTATCGGGTACCGCCACACAATACGGAGATCGAGGCTGCATTGATTGGCGCTATCCTGACGAACAATCGTGCCCATGAAAAAGTGAGCGAATTTCTCCGGCCCGAGCATTTTTTTGAACCGGTTCTGGGTCGCATCTTCGAAGCTATTACGAAGCTAATCGAACAAGGACAGGTCGCAAGCCCGCCGACATTGAAACATTATTTCGAACGCGACCCGGCACTCAGCGATGTCGGCGGCGGAGAGTATCTATTCGATCTGGCCGCAAACGCTGTGATGATTGTCAATGTCGAGGATCTTGGACGATCGATCTACGATCTTCATCTTAAACGTGAGTTGATCTCTGTCGGCGAGGATATGGTCAACGATGCATTCGAGCCCGACATTGACACCAAGGCCAACGAGCAAATCGAAGCGGCAGAGCAACGTCTCTACGACCTCGCCTCCACGGGCACTCTCGAGCGCAGTTATTTCGAAATTGCAGATGCCGCTAAATTAGCCCTCCAAGCGGCTGAAGAAGCTTACAAGCGCGAGAGCCATATTGTCGGCGTCACAACTGGCTTTCGTGAATTGGACACAATGCTCGGTGGGCTTCATCGATCAGATCTCTTAATACTTGCCGGTCGACCCTCCATGGGTAAAACCGCGCTTGCCACAAATATCGCTTTCAATTCCGCTAGAGCGTTTCGAGAAATTGTCGACAAACATGGCCGTGTGACAACGGAAGGTGGTCATGTCCTTTTTTTCTCGCTGGAAATGTCAGCCGAACAATTGGCTGGACGTATTCTTGCCGAACAATCTGAAGTCCCCTCCGATAAAATCCGGCGCGGAGATATAAATGCGGAAGAGTTTGAGCGATTAGCAACAGCCAGCCAAGAACTGCACAAATTACCTCTCTATATCGATGATACGCCCGCCCTCTCTGTGTCAGCGCTGCGCACAAGGGCGCGTCGGCTGAAGAGCCAGAAAAAGTTGCATATGATCATTATAGACTATCTGCAATTGATGCAGGCGTCACCGGGAAGCAGGCCTGATAATCGCGTTCAGGAAATTGCAGAGATCACACGTGGCCTCAAAACATTGGCCAAGGACTTAGATGTGCCGGTAATCGCGCTCTCTCAGCTTAGCCGGCAAGTCGAAAACCGCGAAAACAAGCGCCCCCAGCTTGCGGACCTTCGCGAATCAGGAACGATTGAGCAAGATTCCGACGTGGTCATGTTTATCTTTCGTGAAGAATACTATTTGCAACGCGATCAGCCCGCGCGCCGTGACAACGAGACCGAGGATAAATTTCAAGACCGGACTGAACTCCACAATACCTTATTAAAGGAATCCCGTAACATCGCCGAGGTTATCGTTGCAAAGCAAAGACATGGTCCGGTTGGAACAATCGAGCTTCACTTCAATGGTGATCTCACGAAATTCTCTGACCTCGATACTTACCATAACGATCAGGATGCCAATTTCTAATACATTCCACAAAGGTGAAACAAAAGCAGCGGGCATTGTCCGCTCCACGCTAAGAATTGACCTGGATGCAATCTCAGCGAACTACAACCTATTAAAAAACAAAGTTGCGCCCGCATCTTGCGCCGCGGTTGTAAAAGCCGATGCTTACGGTCTGGGTGTTGAATACGTTGCACCCCGATTGTGGCGGGAAGGCTGTCGCACCTTTTTCGTGGCCTCTATTGATGAGGCGATCAAGCTACGAAACACGCTACCAGAAGCCGAGATCACTGCTTTGAATGGATTAATGCCAGGAGAAGTCGAGTACTATTGCACCCACAGGATTTTACCGACTCTAAATGATCTTGGACAAATTGACACATGGGCAACTTTTTGTCGGAAACACCAGCCAATGCCTGCGGCCGTCCATCTCGATACTGGCATGTCGCGTCTCGGTCTGTCACGAGCCGAGCAGAATTGCCTAGCTGAATGTCCCGCTCAGCTAAATGACTTCGAATTCAGGTATCTCCTTAGTCATCTCGCCTGCGCAGACTGCCCAGAACACCCAATGAATGAAAGGCAACGGGCAGATTTTTTTGAGATTTCCAACCGACTCCCGACAACACAAAGATCATTAGCCGCGTCATCTGGCATTTTTCTCGGTGAAGGCTGGCATTTTGAAATGGTCCGTGCAGGCATTTGCTTGTATGGCGGTGCGCCAAACGACACGTTGCCAAAGTCAATGGCGTCAGTCATAAGACTCGATGGCATCGTATTGCAGATTCGCGACGTAGACAGTCCAGAGACCGTCGGATATGGTGCAACGCATCGATTCACCGACAAATCTAGAATTGCAACCATTGCGGTGGGATATGCCGACGGTTATCTTCGCAGTGCGAGTAAAAAGACCAAAGCATATTGGGGGGAAACTGCCCTGCCGCTCGTCGGGAGGGTGTCGATGGATTTGATTACGTTCGATGCAACCAAAGCTAAGGGATTGAAAGCTGGAGACACCGTGCAGCTCATCGGTCCCCATTATGACATCAATGAATTTTCCGCCGACGCTGGAACCATCCCATATGAAATCCTAACATCGTTGGGGCGCCGGTATCGGCGCCAATACTTTGGTACTAATTAATGAGTGAAAATAGCCTGCGTGTAAATTTTTTGCGCCCAATTGGTGCCGCCACGTTAAGCTTTCTGACAACCATTGGGCAGTTATCGATTTTTATGATCAATACTGTGTCGCATTTTGTTCGGCCACCCATTTATTTTCGTTTGATAGGCCGACAAATGATTGATGTTGGCTTCTATTCACTGCCCGTAGTTGGCTTGACGACGCTATTCTCCGGCATGGTAATCGCTCTCCAAAGTTATACTGGCGCAGCCCGGGTAACAGAAGACGCAGCATTAGCGCAAGTAAGCTCAGTAGTTGTTCTCGCTATCACAAGGGAATTGGCACCTGTCTTGGCCGGCTTGATGGTTGCTGGACGCATCGGCGCAGCCATGGCGGCAGAAATTGGCACAATGCGGGTGACAGAGCAAATCGATGCATTGACGACACTTTCTACCAATCCGATCAAATACCTTGTCGTACCTCGGATTATTGCCGGTTTCACGATGTTACCTCTATTAGTTCTCGTAGGAGACGTAATCGGCATATTTGGCGGTTACATTGTCGGGGTCTACAAACTCGACTTTAACGCGGCCATCTTTATCCAAAAGACTTATGAATTTGTTACTTTCTTCGACGTTTTCTCTGGACTCGTTAAAGCGGCAGTCTTTGGATTTGTAGTGACTTTCCTTGGCTGCTACATGGGGTACCATTCTAGCGGAGGTGCGCAAGGCGTTGGCGCTGCAACGACGAATGCAGTCGTCGCTGCCGCAATATTGATTCTCATATTAGATTATCTCATCAGTCAGCTCTTTTTCGGCATATGATAAAAGAACCGCCAAAAATTCGGCTTAAAAACCTGCATAAGCGCTTCGGCGATAAAGTGGTTTTAAGTGACCTTAACCTGGATATACGAAAAGGTGAATCTGTTGTAATCATGGGCGGCTCCGGCAGTGGAAAATCGGTTTCACTAAAATGTCTTCTAGGTTTATTAACGCCCGACGGCGGCGATATTCAGATAGACGGTAAATCAATCATCGGCATTTCGGAAAATGACCGAGACGACATTAATAAGAAGTTCGGAATGCTATTTCAGCACGCCGCCTTATTCGACAGTATGAATGTATTGAACAATGTCACTTTTGGGCTGAGGCGCGGAAAGGGTATGCTGGCCGAAGAGGCGGAGTCGATCGCCTTTACCAAATTGGAACAGGTTGGACTTGATAAGAGTTTCGCATATCTTTTGCCCGCTGAATTATCCGGCGGCCAGCGCAAGCGAGTTGGGCTCGCCCGCGCTATCGCACTTGAGCCTGAAATTATGTTGTTTGACGAACCGACTACAGGCCTCGACCCCGTTATGGGCGATATAATAAATGAATTAATAGTTAAATGCACTCGCGATTTAGGGGCAACTACGCTGACCATCACACATGATATGGCGAGCTCGCGTATAATCGCAGATCGAATCGCAATGCTATATGAAGGCAAAATCGCCTGGGTGGGTTCAAAAGACAAAGTCGACACATCCGGCGACACTCGTGTTGATCAATTTATTAATGGCCGCACGGAGGGACCAATTAAGATGGAGTTGCGGCGACTGTGATAAAGCAAAACAACGTGATGCCGCGGGAGCAACTTTAGCTTGGCAAAGTCGAGAGCAAGCTATACCTGCCAGGCCTGTGGCGCGATCCATCCAAGGTGGATGGGCAGATGTGACGCCTGTGGCGAATGGAATTCTGTCATTGAAGAGATTGCGAGTTCTGCACCAATTGGGGGAAAAGCCTCAGGGAATGCCGGCCACGGCCGGCTTATTGAAATGTCGCGCCTCACCGATATGGATGAGCCTGTGCCCCGAAGTAAAACCGGGATCGATGAGTTTGACCGGGTGACCGGCGGCGGCCTTGTTCGCGGTTCTGCTATTCTGATCGGCGGTGATCCAGGTATCGGAAAATCGACTCTTTTGCTGCAAGTTACAGCCCAATTGGCAAAAAGCATTCGTTGCGTGTATATCACCGGCGAAGAAGCGGTCGATCAAGTACAAATGCGGGCTCGCCGTCTTAGCGTCGAACAAGCGCCAGTTTCGGTCGCCACCGCAACAAACCTAACAGATATTTTGGCGACATTAGACGCACCAGTTGGCCCCGAACTTGTGGTCATCGACTCCATCCAGACCATGTATATCGATGTGCTCGATTCCGCGCCGGGCTCGGTGGCACAGGTTCGCGCCTCCGCCCAAGAATTAATCCGTCTGGCAAAAAAACATGGCTTCGTGTTGCTTATCGTTGGACATGTCACGAAAGAAGGCTCGATTGCTGGCCCGCGCGTGCTCGAGCATATGGTCGATACAGTTCTTTATTTTGAAGGTGAACGGGGTCATCAGTTTCGAATATTGAGGGCCGTCAAAAATCGTTTTGGTGCAACAGATGAAATTGGCGTATTTGAGATGACCGATAAGGGCCTCGCCGAAGTTGAAAACCCTTCCGCCCTATTTCTCGCCGACCGTCAAGGCGAAGTCACTGGCTCCGCCGTATTTGCGGGTATGGAGGGTACTCGGCCCGTTCTCATTGAGGTCCAGGCCTTGGTCGCATCTTCACAATTAGCAACGCCGAGGCGTGCCGTTGTTGGATGGGATTCCGGCCGTCTTGCTATGATCCTAGCCGTTCTCGAATCCCGTTGCGGACTCAGTTTCTCCAGAAACGAAGTTTACTTGAACGTTGCTGGCGGCCTACGAATTGGTGAACCAGCAGCCGATCTCGCTGTTGCAGCAGCACTCACGTCCTCCGTCACGGGAATTCCACTTCCCACCGATACGGTCGTCTTCGGTGAAATAAGCTTATCAAGCGAAATTCGCTCGGTCACTCAAACAGACATAAGATTAAAAGAAGCGGCCAAACTTGGCTTTGGATCTGCATTAATCCCAAAACGCAGGGGAAGTTCTCAAAAATCTGATAGTAAAATGAATCTTCGTGAAATTTCAGAGCTGCGGGACATGGTACAGATATTTGATCGAGACAGCGACCACTATATACAAACCGTGAACTCATAAAATGGACATGCTCGGTCTGACAGTCGGCGATATTTCGATCATCATTACTATTGGGGTTGCCGCTTTCTTGGGGATGGCGCTTGGTTTCGTAAAAGCAGTGCTTTTTGTAGGGAGCTGGATTAGCGCGGCAGCCATCGCTTATTTCCTCTATCAAGACGCAACGCCTTATTTCTCAGAGTATTTTGAAACGCGAAGAATTGCCGAGATATCTGCAGCAACTACGGTCTTTGTCATCACGCTGATTTTTTTATTTTTCGTCTTCTCACGCATATGGAAGCGGGTCAAAGAGAGTGAATTCAATAGTCTCGACCGTACGCTAGGCCTTGTTAGTGGGCTCACAGTCGGTATTTTGTTGGTTTGCGCCGCTTATTTGGCAGCTCACTGGGAGCTAGGGGATGATAACCTGCCACCATATATCGCAGAAGCCCGACTCAGGCCTTTTGTTCAATTTTGTGCCGACGCGGTTCGGCCCTTCTTACCACCAGAGATGCAAGAAAAGACAAAATCAGTTATTCGAGCAACACGGAGTAGGGCGGAAGATGCAGAAAAAGTTGAAAACGCACTAAATAAGCTCAACAGGTTCCAAAGTTTGACGACAAATAGGCCCTCAACTCTCCCAAATCAACAAAAGGGCTACGCCGCACCGTCGCGCCGTGATATGGATCGACTAATCGAAAGTAATCAGTAATGGGCATGGCGATCACCAACCGTTACGACGACGATCATCTGCACGAAGAATGCGCCGTCTTCGGTATCTATGGCACACAAGATGCCGCTGCACATACTGCCCTTGGCCTCCACGCCCTTCAACATAGAGGTCAGGAAGCGGCCGGGATTGTGGCAGCGGGAAATGGTCAATTCCCTGCCCACCGAGAACTCGGCCTTGTGGGAGATATCTTTGGTGAAGAGAACGTAATAAAACAACTACAGGGTAATATGGCGATCGGCCACACACGCTATTCGACAACAGGAAAACCAAACCTGCGAAATGTGCAGCCACTTTTCGCAGACTTGGAATTTGGAGGATTTGCGATTGCTCATAACGGTAATCTTACTAACGCCGTAGGCATCCGTGAAGAACTGGTGCGTCAAGGATGTATATTTCAGTCGACAACGGATACCGAGATTATCGTCCATCTGATGGCGACAAGCAGTGGAAGTGTTGTCGACCGCATGGTGAATGCGTTGCGGCAAGTTCACGGCGCCTATTCAATAGTCGCACTTGCGGAAAATTGCGTCATTGGCTGTCGGGACCCGCACGGCGTACGGCCACTGGTACTGGGTCGGCTCGGCCAGAGCTATATGCTAGCTTCCGAAAGCTGTGCCTTTGATATTATCGGAGCGGAGTTCGTTCGCGATATCGAACCAGGCGAATTGGTCGTTCTGGACAGCAACGGGGTGCAAAGCCATAAACCATTCCCATCAGTCTCGCAGCGTTTTTGTATATTCGAATACATATATTTCTCACGCCCCGATAGCGTAATTGAAGGCCTGTCAGTCTATCAAGCACGCAAACAAATTGGCGCCGAACTGGCACGTGAGGCACCCGTCGATGTAGATCTGGTTGTCCCGGTGCCTGATTCTGGAGTACCGTCCGCTATCGGCTATGCTCATGAAGCTGGCGTGCCTTACGAAATGGGAATTATAAGGAACCACTATGTTGGTCGGACGTTCATTGAACCAACATCAGAAATTCGGCATTTAGGCGTTAAATTAAAACACAACGCGAACAGAGAACATATAAAAGGTAAACGGGTCGTTCTTGTAGACGACTCGATCGTGCGTGGAACGACATCTCACAAAATCGTCGATATGGTTCGCAGCGCTGGTGCAAAAGAGGTCCATCTTAGAATTTCAAGTCCGCCAACGACAAATTCCTGTTTCTATGGGGTCGACACGCCGGAGCGCTCGGAACTGCTCGCTTACAAGTACAATATCGAGGAAATGCGTCAAAAAATTGGCTGCGACAGTCTCGCCTTCATCTCCATGGATGGGCTTTATCGTGCCATGGGTGCTCCCGGACGAAATGCCGAGAGGCCCGCCTTCTGCGATGCGTGTTTCTCAGGCGACTATCCTATCCGTTTGACGGATCAAGATGATGGCGCCACCGGACGCCAACTATCACTACTCGCTGAAATAGCCTAATGACGGGACGCCTAGCCGGTAAAATAGCACTAGTCACCGGCGCTAGTCGTGGTATTGGAGCTGCCGTTGCAGAGCGGTTTGCTGAGGAAGGCGCACACCTAATCCTAACGGCACGAACCGTGGGCGGGTTAGAGGAATTGGATGACGTAATAAAATCTAATGGCGGCAGTGCCACTCTTGTGCCGCTAGACTTAAAAAATTTTGATGAAATTAATCAGATGGGTGCAGCCTTACACAAGAGATTCGGCAAGCTCGACATTCTAGTTGCGAATGCCGCCACCCTTGGAGTTCTAACACCAGTCGCACACATAGACCCGCATGTCTGGGAAGACGCAATTCAATTAAATCTAACAGCTAATTATCAGCTAATACGTAGTCTCGATCCGCTTTTACGGGCTGCCGATGCAGGCCGCGCTATTTTTGTTACATCGGGCGCGTCGCGCGGAATGGCTTTTTGGGGAGCGTATGCAGCGACAAAAGCTGGCCTCGACAGTCTCGTAAAATGTTACGCTGACGAAGTTGAGAATACATCAATCCGGGTAAACTTACTCAACCCTGGAGCCACCCGAACGGGAATGCGAGCGACCGCTTTTCCTGGAGAAGAACCTGAGACCCTAAAAACACCAAAATCTATCACGGGCATTTTCGTCGAGCTCGCCGAAGAGACTTGCATCCGTAATGGTGAAATCCTAAAAGCCGATGATTTCCTTTAATTAAAGTACGTTCTTCGGCACTTCGCGAAATGGACGGTCAGTATCGAAACGCGGCTCCTTTGGCATTTTCAAAACGCGTTCGGAAATAATATTCTTCTGAATTTCATCTGTGCCACCTGCAATAGAAATTGCCGGGGTCGAAATCAAAATTTCGGCAATTACGCCATCCATTGGACTGTCGTCGCCCGTTAACATTGAGTCTGTCCCGGTAATGGCAGTATGAACTCGATTAGCTGCACGGGCGACGTAGCTAGCTGCCAATTTCCCAAGCGATGCTTCCGGCCCTTGCGGCCGCCCTTCTTCTTGGGCAGCCCGCGCGCGACGCGCCGTCCACTCTGCCGATTTTGCCAAAACCATCAATTTGGCAATCTCTTGACGAACAATTGGATCTACATTCTTTCCAGTTTGCTTAGCACGGTCCAAAACAAGGTCTACCCGACCCGCACGCTGCGGGTACCACTTATAGGGCTCTAGCGCGATCGCGTGCTCTTGCGCTTCTTCACGGTATATGCGTTCTGGTCTATCGGATGCCTGCGTATAGCGTCTCATGCCGTCTGCACCACGGCGTTCATGCATCAACGTTGTGGTCGCGATTTTCCAACCATCGCCCAAACCCTCAAGCATGAATTCGGGTGATATTTCAGCATCCGTGAAGAACACCTGATTGAATGACGCGTGGCCGTTCATCTGCCGCAATGGCACTACCTCGACGCCCTGTTGATGCATATCGATGATGAAATAAGTCATACCCTTGTGCTTGGGAACATCCACATCAGTACGCGCCAACAACAAGCCAAAATCGGCGTGATGGGCGCTCGTTGTCCAGACTTTCTGACCGTTAACGACCCATTTGTTACCTCTTAGCTCAGCGCGGGTCATCGCCCCGGCGAGATCAGACCCACTACCCGGCTCACTGAACAGCTGGCACCAAGTATCTTCGCCAGTCAAGATACGACGCAAAAACTTTTCTTTATGCATGTCCGAACCGTGGGTAAGGATTGTTGCGGCAGCCAACGTCCTGATTCCCATCTTCGCCACACCCACGGCGCCTACCTTGTCAAATTCCTCATCTACGATTGGCACCAACCCAACCGACAGATCACGGCCATACCAGTCAGTCGGCCAATGCGGCGCACCCCACCCGGAATCGACCAACTTGTTTCGCCATTCCACAAGCCCAAGATCGGTATCCCAGTTCTGCTCCAGCCAGGTTCGGACCTCTGCACGGACAGTTTCTTCGTTAATTACAACCACCTTTCTGTCCTCCTTAAACATTCCATTCATCCATCAAACGTTCTCGATGATAGGCGGAGCTGCCGAGGAAAACCTCCGAGCTCTTTGCCCGTTTGAACCATAAATGCGTATCATTGTCCCAAGTAAACCCAATACCTCCGTGGATTTGAACGGCGTGGATCGCAGTTTGCATATAAGCGTCCGCCGCTGCTGATTTAGCAAGCGAAGCGAGCGCAGACATCTCTTCATCATCTTCATCCGCCGCTGCTGCTGCATAGTACGCCGCCGACTTCGCTAATTCGACGTCCAAAAGCATATCTGCAGCTTTGTGCTTCAACGACTGGAATGATCCAATAGCACGACCAAATTGAACACGCATATTGGCATATTCCACCGCAGCCTCGCGTATACGTTCGGCACCCCCAACCATTTCGTTCGCAAGACAAATGGCAGAAACGTCGAGTGTTTCGCGGAGTGGGCCTGCAGCACCGCCTTCCTCACCCAAAAGCTCAGCTTCCACCGCATTGAAAGTTAACTGCGCCAGTTTTCGAGTTGGGTCTAAAGATTTCAGAGAATCACGAACCAACCCAGTCGCCTGCCCTTTTACCGTAAAAAACGAAAGGCCATTGCTGGTCCGCGCAAGTACGACAATTAAATCCGCTGTGCAACCGTCCAAAACAAAGCGCTTCGTCCCATTAAGTAAGTATTTTCCACCACTTTCGGAAGCAGTCATGACAACACTGGAGCCATCCCAAACTCCGTCTTCCTCAGCAACGGCGAGAGTTGCAACTGTCTCTCCAGATGCAATTTCGGGAAGCAGCAATTGTTTCTGATCTTCACTTCCAGATTTAAGGATGGCCGTTGCAGCCATAACCGTTGATGCGAAAAAAGGTGCGCATAGCAAAGCGCGACCCATCTCTTCAACTGCAATTGCGAGCTCTCCTATACCAAAACCCTGTCCCCCGTAACTTTCAGGGATATGAATGGCAGTTAATCCCAATTCTCGAGTCAACTGATACCATACTTCGGGATCACTACCCTCCTCGGTCTCCATCAGGCGCCGCACTTCTCCGGTAGGTGACTTATCTTCCAGGAAACGCCTTAGAACGGAACGAAATTCTTCCTGTTCATCCGAAAAACTAAATTTCATCTTCTAGCTCCTAGGCAGCAAAGCCATGGACATGCGCCGAACTGGCAGCTACCCCAACCGGTTCTCGCAATTTTGTACTTGTCACATTTAGGTTTGGATCACCCCGTCGCAAGATGTGACGCCAACCAAATCCGCCTATAATATGAATCGTGCTGCCACCGAACAGTGGTCATACCTAATCTTTTCTAGTCAGGCTATACACTCGAGCTGGTCATTCAATTCTGACATTGCGAGATTGGCAACTATCCAACTGGGCACTACACCAAGCCAATAACAAATATTTTTGGGATCATCGCTATGCGACCAAGATGCAGCGCTTAGATCTGTTCAACTTCGAGTGGTATCGAAACAATCTCAAAAACCTATTAGAGGGTTTATCCAACCAGTTGCGATATTTAACTTTTTGGCTGCCGGTGCTAACGAACACATCTGTTCCCAGATCACCACCGGTTCTTCGCCGACTGTTATTCAGTGTGGTGATATACTGACCAACAAATTTCTCCTTAGAGGCCATGTTCGTTAGTCGTGCTTCCAAAGGTTTTTTTTATCGATATTCCCCTCTTCTCAATCCAATAATTTACGATTGGTAGTTCGGAAACTTCAGAGCCCAATTCGATCATTAAATAGCCCGCAAATATATAGCTGAAATCCCAATAAATGCTCCCAGGATCAAGACCACCCCACCGTAGATCAATTGATCCCGCCCGAAACACCAAGAAATACATTGTAAAATTGAACGTACCCATGGTGCATCGATTGGCGGGCGCAGAAAAATGATGCCGGAGACCAGCGCTGGAATGGAACATACAAGAAATCCGGCACCATAAGAGTCCGTAATCGCCAACAATCCGCCATAGATAGCTGGGTAAATCATCATGGCCACGCTTGTGAATGACAAGACACCACCTGTAACACCACCCACCCTATCCGGTGGCGATAATCGAGCAATCTCGGCCAATAAGATACCGTGCCAGCTTAATGAGGTTATATTGTAAAGAATGGCAACCCAAAGAATAAGTGAATAACTCCAACTCGAATCATACATGCTTGTGAGAATTGCTCCGACGGTCCCAAATATTCCAATACCACCAAGGATTGTTCGCGCGGAAAACAGCGTGCTACCGATATATCCCCAAAAGATTCGGGCACCGACCGCCGTAAAAGCAGAGATCGCAAATGCCGAACCTGCTTCAGCTTCACTGTAATCAAGCCCGTCGATCAGAAATAGAATAAAGAAACCAGAGAAAATAGACTGGAGGCCACCAAATGCGAAAGCGCCAAAAGATATGTCGCGCAATTGCGGATGGGAAATCACGAACTTCATCGTCTTGGATACACCTGAGAAGGTAAGCTCGACAGCTGGGTTCCTGTCAGCGTCGAAATGCGCCCGGATTGGCTGTAACGAAAAAGCAACAAGATAGACGATCAATGCTGTTACAAACGCTGTCCCATAAGCATCGAGATGGATCGACGTTTTGAGTGTGGCGCTATACATACTGATCGTCAGCAGGAACGGAATTAGTAGTCCGCCAATTAGGCTACCGACCGGAACGCCAGTTTGCTTTATAGAAAAAATTACCGGCGCCAATCGGGACGGGCATACACGTGCCAAGATATGTGAGCTCGCCGGCGTTGAAACTGCAGCCATACCGAGTAGAATCGCGCCAAGTGGATAAATCCAAAGAATGCCGGTCGATACTACCAGCAGACTGCTGCCCATGAGAATTAAGCACCACTGGCTAATTCTCAATGCACCGTATCGCAAAATAAAGCCACCACAGCCCATCGCGCCGATAATGGCGGCAATGTTTTGTAAAAAAAGGTAAAATCCAAGCCATGCGCGCGAAATACCGAAATCATCAGCGATCCGATCCGCAAGAATCGGCATCGCGATTTGGCAGACGTAAGAAAAAGCCTGCTGCATCAACATCGCAAAGACGGCAATAGTAAGAATTGCCCGCCAATCGAAGCGTTCAAGTTTCATCAAAACCAGATTTGATCGTAAATTTGAATATTTACTTCGACCAGCATTCCAGGTGCTATCTTGTCTGGCGGGTCAAGAATTTTCATTCGAACCGGGATACGCTGTGTCTGTTTACGCGAGCGTCCATCACTATTCGTCCTATCGCCCGCCATCTCAGACGCTGTTACACTTCCGATAAAGGTGATAACGCCGTTGAATTCTTGGAAAGGGTAAGGGTAAGCATCCATGTCGATAATTACGCGTTGCCCTATCTCTAAGTGCCTAAGTTGCGACTCATCGACGTTTGCCTCGATCCAAAGTGAGTTCTCATCATGAAGCAAGATCATACGCTCCGCTTCTTCGACATGCTCCCCCTTATACTTGTAAACACTATCTATTATTCCGTTGATTAGGCTTCGGACATAGTAATACGTTAATTTAGCCTCTTCCTGGTTTTTTATAGTATTAATTTTAATAATATTTAAATTTATTATTTTCTTTTCTGCCTTTAAAACTTCTAATTTTGAAATAGAGGATTTTATTTCTGTTAATTCAAGATCAGATACTTTAATATTTGCAGCTGAATTTTCCACCTCAGCTTCTATGATCAAAGTTTTACTTTGTTCTTCTTCGAAACTTTTTTTCGAAGTGAGCTTCTTTTGGTACAAAATTCGTGTTCGCTCGAGATTCCTTTTGGCGAGTTCAAAGCGAGTTTCAATGGTGGCATGTTTAATATTCAGAGCCTTAATAGCTTCTCGTTTGGTGGCCAATCGAGATGTTAGTTCCTTTTCAAAGGCCAAAATTTCTGCTTCGAGTTTAGCCCGTTGCGCCTCTTCGCGAATAAGATCTGCCTCAAGTGCCTTAATTTTCAATCTCTGGACATTTGCTTTCAAGGCGACAAGTAAATCGCCCTCTTTCACAAGATCACCTTCTTTGACGTAAACCTTCTCAATAACGCCATCGACGCGAGATGATAGTGTCGTTAGCTCAGCTTCAATGCGCGCGTCATATTCGTAGACATGCGTTACCCAGTAGAAGGTTTCATACGTAACAAGAGCGACTAAACCAACGCCAGCAATAACACCAAACTTTTTGATAATTGACTTGCGTTTTAAATCGAGCGGCATTCCGCACCTATTTCCTTAATCCAAAGTATTGAAACAACGTTCTAAATCAGCATCATAAATCAGCAATCACCAAAAAACTCAGGTTTCCTTGACATACGGGTTCCGGCCTTTACGCATCTGAAGTCGTAGTGGAACGCCGTCAAGTTTAAAGTGCTCTCGCATACCATTCTCTAAGTATCGAAGGTATGCGTCGGGCAATTCTGAAGGTTGCGACACCCATAGAACAAAAGTTGGTGGTCGGGCCTTAATCTGGGTCATATAACGGATCCGTATGCGACGCCCGCGCGCCAACGGCGGCGGATGCGCTTCTATCATCGCCATTAGCCAAGCGTTAAGCGGCGATGTTGGAATACGAATATTCCAAACTTCATAACTCGAAAAGACAGCATCCAGGAGTTTATCTAGATTGCGACCATGCAAGCCAGACGTATGAATAACCGGAACCCCCTTTATTTGAGGCAAAGATGTCTCGAGGCGGTCATGTAATCGCTGTCGCGCTTCTGCCTGATTGTCGACCGCATCCCATTTGTTCGCAGCAATGACAAGCGCCCGCCCTTCTTCAATAACGCGCCGGCCAATTGTCAAATCTTGGCGTTCCAGCATAGAGTCACCATCAAGAACTAACACCACGACTTGGGCGAACCGAATAGCGCGGTTCGTGTCGGCCACCGACAATTTCTCAAGTTTATGATCAACACGCGCCCGACGACGCAGCCCTGCAGTATCGACTAACTTGAT
>PBOZ01000072.1 GCA_002724555.1 Rickettsiales bacterium | reverse complement strand
TATGTCGAAAGATTATGAGGAATGGAATAATTGATGGCAATTCACATTGGAAATTTCGTCGTCTATTACCGGCTAAATAAAAATGAAACTGACATAGCTGACCAACAAAAGGCAGTTCAAGAATTTCTGAATGGCGGGAATTGGAAAATAATTGATGAGTTTGTTGAAACTGAAAAAGGCACCCGCGCCGATCGACACCGGCCGGCTTTAGTTGAGGCTGTGGAGTCATGCCGGCGCAATTCGGCAACCCTTGTTATTGCAAAAATGGGCAACCTATTAAGAAACATTCCTTTTTCTGCAAAACTTCTCGAAGGTAATGTTGAATTTGTGGCTTGCGATGTTTCAGACTTTGACGCTCCCGGTGCCAATAGACAATTTTTGAAACAAATGCTTTCATATACCATTGCGGAGCGCGAGCGCCATCAAAAGGCAACCCAAGAGGGTATCAATCGCGCCCGTGAGAAGGGGGTGCAACTTGGGGCAAAGAACCCCGCGGCAAACGCCGGTATGGGTGGGGAAGCCACTCAAAAAGCCGCCGAAGAATTTGCCAAAAAAGTTTCACCAATAATTGACGAATTGCAGGGCCAAGGGGCCGGCACACTTCAGCAACTAGCGGATGGGCTGAAGGCAAAAGGAGTTTTGACATTTCGCGGAAACACAAACTGGAGCGTTTCATCCGTTAGGAACTTGATTCAAAAGAAAAAGAAAGGGCGGTAAAATGAAAACCTATTATAAACATATTTCGATCAAAGATTGGCAAAGAGGCAATTCAGCCCGATACATTGAAAAAGGGGTTGATCCGATGCACCAACGCATCAAAACAAAATACGTTGAGGCTGATGATTATCGGGCAGATTTTCGTACGACCACTGAGATAAGGTACAATTACGCAACCATGGTTCGGCGTGATCGCGGGGCTGACGTTGCTTATTTCTATGAGAAAAAACAAGGCGATATTTTAATGAATCTCGTGATGTTGGATTTTTATTACGGCGTTCCAACTCTTTTAAAATGCGCCTACGAAAAAATGGGTGGCGATACGCGCCGCGCAATTACTCTTATTGAGGGCGCTATTGATCTCAAATTATTAGTTCGTGAGCCATTTTATGCAAATAAGCGCAAAAAAATCCTTATGCCCACCGTCAAGATGGTTGTGTCTTTTGAAAACCGCATGGCGCGATGGTTTTGGGATATGGCGCTGGGACGAAACAAAGCGCCAGAAGATTCAAAAATTATCAAAAAACTATACGCTTATGATGCTTTAAGAAAAAAACACTTGCCGGAAAATATCTCAAAGCAAATTGAATTTAATTTTGTCGATTTTCCCGATAGTGGTTCTCAGCGAACCGGTCCGAAGTTAGTGGCCTGATTTTGTCTTATGTCGGAAATAATAAAAAAGCGATCACATACCGCAGAAATGTCATACATTAATGTCATACATTTTTGTCATACATTTTTGTCATACAATTTTGTTGCTTATCAAAAAAAGATTTATTAACTATTTTATAAACATGGATTCTCGAAATGCAAATTTATGGCCCAGAGGATTAAGCCGAAAAATGGCCGCCGATTACATCGGAATTTCGCCAACCGCTTTTGACGAGTTGGTCAAAACCAAACAAATGCCGGCACCAAAAAAGCCGACTAGTGGAAGGGTTGTTTGGGATAAAGAGGAACTCGATTCAGCTTTTGATTCACTTCCGAGAAAAGGTGAAAAAACAAAGCCAAACAATCTGAACGTGTGGGGTCCGGCATGAGTAGGTTCGCAAAAAAATATATTGCAATTCAAGTCAATTCTAAAGGGATTGAATTGTTTTATGTTCGATTGCCGAAATCTCTTACTGGCACAAAAAAAATAAAAAGTGTTCGTTTATTTTCTCAACCGGATACCGAGGAATTTGATAAAGAATATTGGGCGGCAAGAAAAAAACTTGAATCACAGTTGGCCGGTTACGTTGAGCCAGAAATAAAAATTCCAAGTGGCAAAACATTTTTACATTTTTTTGCTGAATTTAAAAAAACTTCCCGTTGGCAAAATTATGATGAAGACACCCGTCGCGGTAAAATCAACCGCATGAACCAGTTTTTTGAAAATTACGCCCAAGCCGGAAAAATCGATTTTACAATTCTGAAAACAAGCCATTTTTTAGATTTGCAAGATAAGATGGCGCAAACACCCCATCAGTTTAATAATCTGCGTAAAGATTTGGTTGTGATGTACAAGGAGGCGATCAAACGTGAATTTGGGAATATTGATCGGGATAATTTTCGATCTCCTTTAGATTATGTTGACCCCTTACCCGTCAATACAGCCGGTCATCATACTTGGACGCTAGAAGAAATTGAGCAATTTCAGGATTATTGGCCGATTGGCACAATGCCTCGAAAGGCTTTTGATCTGATATTGTTTACCGGCACCCGTGTTTCCGATGCTTACAGGTTAGGGCCGCAAAACGAAATAGAAAACGGGAGCAAATTAAGATTTAAAGTTTTTAAAAATCGAAACTCTAAACCTAAAGAAATTGAACTGCCGATTTTGCCCGAACTGCGCCAAAGTCTTAATTCTGTGCCAAGCGGTCAATTGGCCTACGTCACCAGCTCCTATGGCCGCCCTTTTGCTAGTCCAAAGGCTTTTTCACAGTGGGTTGTAAAAAAACGCAAACTAGCCGGCTTGCCGGCTTGCTGTGTTCCCCACGGGTTGAGAAAGGGCGGGGCAACAATTGCCGCAGAAAATGGCGCAACCGAACAGCAGTTAAAATCGATTTTTGGTTGGGATACTTTGTCTCAAGTTCAGCGATATACCAGAACGGCAAGCCAGAAAATAGGTGCAGAGTCTGGTATTTTTCATTTAAACTTAAAACGAAAGGAGAACAAAGCGACTTAAAAAGTTCCTATAGGACAAACGGCAAAAGTTCCTATAAATTTGAAAACCGCACTCCCCCGCGGCTTACAAAAGGTAGTGGAGGCTCGAGCCGGACTAGCCAACCCGTGTTAAATCAATGGCTTAACAACCCTATAGGAACAATTTTTTTCCAATATTTACCGGTGTTTACCGGAATTGTTCTTATAAGGAGATGTTATGAAAAAGCCAATTTTAACAACACTTGAAGGCATAATTTTTGCGGCTGGTATCACAACCATTTTTGTGATTATCGAAATTTTAGAGGGGGTCTTGCAATGATTACCCCTCAATTCGATTATAATGAATTAACCCTTATCAAAATTGCACTCAAAGAAACCGGGCAGAAATACAATAATTTTCTTGAGCCTATGACCAATTTGCGTGTTCGGATTTCCCGAGAGATAAACAAACTTGAAAAAACAGGAGAGGTTTAAATGCCTGATCCTGTAAAAATTGAAACAAAAACTTTTAAAACCAAAAGCCAAGCGATCATTTATTTTAAAAATATGCTTGCGCGGTATGAAGCCGGTGAGCGGGTAAACAATGATGATGCTTTGGACCTTTCGGCATTGCTAAAAAGACACGCTGAATTTGCAGAAAAAAAAGGAATTGGTATTAATTATTTTGAGGTAATGAAAACAGAATTTGGTACAAACTGTTTTAAAATCATCCGTTTCGATGGATCGTCAACAGATTTTTCTTATCTTCATTGCGTAAGGGGGGCAGTGCCTAAAAAAAAGACCGAGATTTACAAGGCTTTTCGCAATGTTATTCGTTTCGATTTGTTAAATGCCCGTCACAAATACTTTTCTGCAAATAAAGATAATGACGAAAAAATTCTTTGCGCTGTTACAAAAGAACGAATTGCAGTTTCAGAATGTCACATGGATCACCGAGCGCCTTTAACCTTTGAGGTAATTGTTGAAACATTTCTGAAAAATAAAAGGCTAAATTATCAGGACGTAAAAATTTCAACCGGTCTTGATAATCAAACCGCACCAGAAATAATTCAACCCGGACTAGCCGAAGATTTTCGAGAATATCACAATAAGATTGCAGAAATTTCGTTTGTAAAATCCAACATTAATTTGAAGCATTCAGCATTGAATCGAATAAAAAAAGGGCAATTAGACCTTTTAACGGAGACCGCAGAATGAGCAAAATTACAAGCACAGACCCGGAATTAGTAGAACTTGTTGGAGAATACATCGAATACGGAATGCTCATTAAAAGTTGTCAGGATAATCAAACAATTCTTTTGAAAAAAATTTCTGACCGGATGGCAAGCAACACCGTTTTAGTCGCTGATAAGGAAGGTTATTTAGCAGAATGTGTGAGAGAAACAGAAGGATTAAAAATTAGAGAGGTTTGTGATGGAAAATAATTTCCTTTCACCCCTTGAAGTCAAAACGCTGAAATTTATTAAAAAGTTTATTTCTGAATACGGGTGCTCACCGACTTATCGTCAAATTTCAAAAGGCATCGGCAAGAAAAAATTTTATCCCGCCGGCATAAGTGCGATCGTCAACCAACTTGAAAACAAAAAGAAAATTGAACGGACTAAATTCAAAAATAGTTCTATTCGATTAACGCCTGATGACCCTCGATCAAAAAGAGGGTTTTATGAAATGCTTGATTGAAAAAAATTAATTTTCTTTATGTTCCGCGATATGAACAGAACCGGTTAGTATGTTTACATAACACAATTTTACGCCCAACGATTTTTGCAAATCGCTTCGCATCCGGGCAATTCGTTTACCGCCGTCTTTCGGATTAGTCCGCCCGGCGTCTTTCTTGATATCCAATAATAAAATTTCGCCTGATTCATGGACACAAATTAAGTCTATAGCTGAATGGCCTTGATTGGTCCTGAAAACCCAATAACCGTTTTTAACAAAATAAGCGTTAGCAATACTTTCGGCTAAATCGCCATCGACGTGTTTGCTAAAGGGCAAGTTTTACCAACCGTTGTGATAACCGCTTTGAGCGATTCGGTGTTTGTTCAGCCCAACGACTTTTCAGCATTTCGATCGATGCAGATTTTAAATCGTTTTTATTGATAAACTCATTTGTCTTAATGAATTTTGACAACCTTGTGCGGCCTAATTGGAAACACATATTCGCCAAAATTTTCTGTAGCTCTGGCGGCATATCGTCAAAACCATCGTAGATTTGCCGGCAATCTCCAAGGGTTCTATATATGTCTTGCTCAAATAATGCGTTTACACGACTTTGGCTTACTTTTGTGCCGATCGGCAAATCAAATTCTGGTTCACCTTCCAAACAAAGATGACCAATTCCTACTGTTTTATGAGATAAACTGCACAGGTAAGTTTCTAGGATTACACCTTCATCAGATGCAATTTCTTCGCGTAATTCATCGAGAAAATTCATTTGCAAGCACTAGGCCTCCAACTGTGCATCCGTTCAAAATCATCACAAAGCCGCCTTAACAACACCTTATTTTTACTTTCTTTTGCCGTTTCAATTTTTAAAATTGCAATTTGTTGGGCATTTGCAGAAATTAAATCAATCATTTCTTTTTGCTTGGCGTAGCGCATTTCAACCGCAATCGTGCCGCCGGCGATTGAAAGCAAAACCGGCAAAACGAGCAAACTGGTGTAAAACGCTTTTCTTTCGGTCATTTTCTAATCGCCTTCGTGATACCACCAATCAAAGCCGGTACGCTGTTCTTGAGAACAGATATCCCCCAAATACCCCCAACCATTGATAACACAATCTGGATATACCATTCAGGCATAACTTTTAACGCAACTTCAAAATATTCTTTAACAGCATCAGCATCAAATGCCGCCCAGATCATCGGAAAAACAAAAACCGCAAAACTAATTCTTCTTAACCATTTGTCTTTATCGGTTAGGTTTGCCATTTCCCATTCATGATTGTTTGATTGCGTGTCGAGCAACAACCGCGCTTTGTTTTGCTTTTCAGCCTTTTTCATTTCTTGCTCGGACATCACATAATCTTTAACCCCCTTAACGATAGGGGTTAAAATACCACCAAATAAATTTAACATTATTTTCCTTTCGCCATATAAGCGGTCATGCCCATGAACGCCCCGACGATAGAGGCTTGGCCGATATAAAAAAGTCCGAACAAATCAGACAACGCCTTGATCCGCGCATCAGGGAAAATTGGCAGAAAAACGGCAAGGGTGAAAATAATCATCGAAGCCATTGCCACCCACGCCATTTGACGTTGGGCGTCCATCTTTTCGCGCATCTCAATAGCTTCTAAAGTTTTAATTTCCTGATCGGAAACAACACCATCGCCGTCTAGATCCAGATCGTTAAACTCGCTATTTTTTTCGAGTTTCTTTTGGGTCATTTGCCTTTGAGTCGGCTTGTAATAATGTCTTCAGCCATCGGCAAGAGGCGGATTCCCATGTAACCGACTAGGAAAGCAATGGCTGGACCCCACGTCATATCAAGCGCAAAATGCTTCATAATTGGCGGAATAAAAAACTCTGCGGCGATCCATCCAATAATTAAAGCAAGCGCGACATTTTTGACCGCTGAAAGGTCAAACCGTTTTTGCAAAAAACTATTGCACGCCCCGCCCACACCCGCGCTGAGAATACAACAGGTCTTTGCTCCCAGAAATAAGATCAACGCTTCCAATTTAAAATTCCCCTCTTTCCTTCATAATGAAAGCAATGGTCCCGCCGACAATGCCGCCCCAAATCAATAAAGGCTGGTTAAAAATAATCCCTGACGCCATGACAATGGCACCCATTGCCCCATACGAACTTGGTTCCTGTAGTCGTTCCTTTATCCAATCCATTTTTTTCTCCTCACTTAAAAAAGAGGCTGGCCAATAAGATAATTATTGCGCCAGCACTCGCCAAAATTGTTGATTCAAGCCGCTTTACCCGGCTTAAAAGTTCACCCATTCTTTGAGCGCAAACCGCTTCATGCGTTTCGATTCTGTTGTTGACTTCAGCCACAGTAATTTTTGGCATTAGCTTTTAATCTTTCTTTTGCTCTCAGTTGTAAAATGCGACCACTCAACCCCGCTACCCCCGTAACAATATAAATCTGTTCGATCGGGTGGTTGAATGACGATCGACCAGTTGCCTTTTTTTATATTTAAAAATATTATTTGAAGCATCCCGCCGCTGGTGATCATGTAGGCGTAAGGCTCTTCACCAAAATTTTGTTTTAACGCTTCAGTGGGGTTTTTATTCCAACACATTAATTCTTTTGTTTGAGCTTTAGACATAAAAAAACCGCCCAAGAGGACGGCCCCTAAAACCAAAGCCTTAAACATTAATCGGACCAACTTGAGGGCAATTTATTCACTCTCGGAGGATTACGCTGGAACTCGATTTGAGCTTTTAAGTTTTCTTTTAAACTCTCCTCAGTCACATCCTCCGGCATTGCCCCAATTGTCCATTCAACACAATCTGCATTTGTGATCTTTTCAAAGTCGATAAAGGGGTCCGAGGGTTCGGCTAACTGTGCCGTTCCGTAGAGCGAAGCGGAAACGTTATCGTCCTTATCAACCGCCGTGCACCGCCAATGCAAAACCTCGCAAACGTCCTTGAATTTCCCAACCTTCGAACTCTTTACCTCGATAGTTTCAAAGGTCCACTTATATTCGATATCTGCCATATTTAATCTCCTTCTAAGGTTGCAACTCGCGCTTCAAGTTCCTGTATGGTTTTAACTAGCGCGGGTATAAGTTTTGATTGATCCAGTTGTTGTGCTTCGATGGACCCATCGTTTTTGATAGCGTCTTTTTCCCCAGTGACCGCAAAATCAAAACCTGCCTCTGCAACCTCATGGGCTAGGAATCCTTCGTTTTCTATATCGGGGGTTGTTTTCCACGCATAGGTGATGGGTTTAAGTGCCTTGATTTTTTCAGTGGCGTTTTCAATTTCACCACCAACATTTTTTAGTCGGTAATCCGAACTGGTGTTGTATGCGGTAGAGCCGCCAGTGGCATGCGTTATCGTTCCTTGTTCCGACCAACTTGACCCATGCCCGAAGCGCATAAAATACGCTGTGCCACTTGTTTGTTCGTTCCAAACGAGGATCATGTCGTTTGAATCATGTTTAAAATGTGCGCGGCCTTGGCACAGAAATTGACCATCAAAATAGCCCACTGTACCAGTTGCATTAACCATAAATCTCCCTGATTGATCTATCCGGCATCTTTCCGTGTTGCCAGTGCCGAACCGAAGCGCCCCCGCCTCGCAATTTGAAATACTGGCCTCCACGCCTACGCTAGCGATTCCTAGCCCCCGGTTAGCACCGCTATCGGCATCGGAAAGTTTAAGGCTTGCGCCTGATGTATCGTGGAGGTGAAGAACTTTTCCGCCGATTGACAGGCCAGCAAGAGAACTGTCAATAGTTGGAGCGACCCCAAATCCAACACTACCAGACGTATTAGTCTCTATTACATTAATCGCGTTTCCGCCGTCACCCTCAAAAGCCTCAAATCTGTAAATTCCTCTCGTTGTGTCATCCGCGCCCCAACTGATAAATCGAGCGCCATTGAACTGATAACCAAAAACAGCACTCGATGCCTGATCCGTTTCGACCGCACCGCGAACCTTTATCGCTCCGTTAACGTCGAGTTTTTCGTTGGCTGAAGTTTGGTTAATAGCAACTTTGCCATCACTAAGGACTCGTAATCGTTCAGCGGCGTTAGCTGTAAACGCCATGTAATCGCCGTCGTGGTCGTAGACGAGTTTGCCTATCACATTATTGCCACTGTCTCCAAAGGCAATGCCGCCTTCTCCGCCAGTAGACGACAAAATGGTCATCCCATTATTGTCGTTTTCTTCAATGACGAGGTTATCAAATCCGGCATTAACCGTGGCCGTAGTATCTGAATATTTGATGTGAAGCCCACGCCCTAGATCAGGCGCATTACCCGTTGATGAAATACCAACTTGCGTTCCTGTCGCGTTTAAAAAAACATATTGCGATGAGTCGCCTTGACCCTTCACATAAGTATCACTCCCCCATAACAATCCGTAACCGCCGCTGTGCAGTGTGTAGCCTGACTCGATGGTTAATTTTTGTGCCGGTGTGGATGTGCCGATACCGAATTTGCCATCCGAAAGGAGTCTGACCCGTTCTGCCAAAACATCACCGTGGCGCGTTTGAAATCTCAACGCTCCTATGGTCCCGTTAGTGCTGGCATGGATGGCATCAATTTTTGCCAGATCGCGCACACTGGAATTACGAGCTTGAAAAACCAACGACGAAGACACATCCCCCGAGGTCCAGCTATCGCTCGCTCCATCGTGAAGTATAAGCTCGGGAGCCGCACCTTTTATGTGAAGTTCTGCGCTTGGAGCAGTTGTGCCAATGCCGAGACCTGTTGCCGTAAATCGACCTGCTTCGCCATTAGCTCGCATAAAAACTAAGTCAGCCGCCGACTTAGTTCCGAATTGCGCTGTGCCGCCCGTCACCGTAATTTTAGCAACGTGGCTCGCGTCAGTGACTACGAATGTTTCCCCTGCCGCAACGGTTGCTCCAGCGGCACCAACAGCGGCTCCGCCAACAACGGCAAATTTGTAGTTAGCGTTAACCGTCGGCAGACCAACATTTTCAGAGCTATCAATCGTGACAGCCAGAGCATCCGCATTGTCATCAATTCCAGTGCTTCGAAAACTCGTTAATGTTCCCGTCGAAGTAATATTTGGTTGCGCTCCAGCCGTGACCGTGGCCGCTGTGCCAGAAGCGTTCCCCGTAACGTTGCCTGTAAGATTGCCAACGAAGGTAGATGAAATTGACCCGCCGTTGATTTTGTCGCCTGATATCTGGTCATCAGCGAGGGTTAAAGTCCCAGCAGAAACATTTAAAGTCTTGCCACTTCCAACCGTGATATCTGATGTCGCCATCGTAACGCCGTCGATGGTTCCGCCATCAATATTCACGGTCGATAAAACATCCGCCTCAATAGCGTTATTAAGTTCAGCACGACTAATTTTTTTGGTCGCCGTTCCGCTAGTATCGACCACCACAAAATAATCATCGGCAGCAGTGTTTGCCCCCGTAATTGCATCCAGTTCCGAGATTTTTTTATCGGCCATATTTTGTCCCTAAGTCTTGATAATGTAATTGAGAATTAACGTTGGCTGGACGTTTGGGTGGGCTGTCCCGCTCCCCGTTGTTTTACTGCGCCCCTCATCCGCCTCGGACGTCGAGTAGGTAATTTCATATTTCTGGTCAAAACCCGAGCCGGGGTTGTAGGAACTCGAAGGATATTTTGTTGAGCTTCCCGTAGTGTCCGAGCTATTGCCATCTGTAAAGAGCAAGTGATGGTGAGCGGCGAGTTCCGCTTCCGTAAGAGCATGACTTTCTGTGCCACCCGCAGCGCCTAAAGTGTCACCATTTATCGGAGAGGTTAGACGATTGGCGCTGGACCCGCCCATATCGTCTTGCCCTGCAACAACCCTGCCGCGTAAATCGGGAACATTAAAAGCAGATCCCGAGCCGCCGTATGTAAAACCGATAGCGGTATGAAGGGCTGCATATGTTGAGGTGCTAATGCTTTGGCCGTGGCAAAGTAGCCAATTCGAAGGTGCGCTTGTGCCGCCATAAGGCGTTATCATTCCGCTTGGCAGCGGCACCGCTTGAGCGACGCGTAAAGGCGTCATTATTTCAGTGTTATTGGTTCCCGCTATTGCCGTTGCCTCAGAAGCCACAGCGAGGTCCAAGATTTTAGAACCACTGCTATTAAGGATGTCGATACCGCCAGCCGATGCTGCCTTGAGGCTGTCGGAAATTAATTTAAATCGCGAGTTCGCAACGTCAAATTCTCCAACCGTAACCCAAGCCGAGTTCGCGGCATTGCGTACCTTTAACAAATTATTAGACGTATCGTGCCACCACTGCCCCGCATAGGTTGTCGATGGTGCCGACGACCCGCCATTGTTCGTTGCAATTGCAGCGAGGGCGCTGTTTAGATCGGCCCTAAATGCCGGTGTTGTCTGGTCATTAATTACATAATCGTGCTGGCTCATTAATACCTCACTGTTGCCGCCAATTGCGCTAATGCTGGTGTTACGTCATCGCCGGTAGAAACTAAGTCGACCTTGAAGCGGAAAGCCCGACCCGAAAAATCACCCGATTTAAACCGCTTATAGGCGCTCCACGTCGGAGAGCTTGCCGGGTTATCATCGGTCGTCGAAACGTATTGAATAACGTTTGTGTCGGTGAACCCCGAGCCGCCCGACAGATCGTCAAAGTTGCCGGGAAGACTGTCAAAGTTTCCCGTAAGCGTGTCGAACGTAACGCTGGCGCTATCATCAATACGAACGTTTTGGATTTCCATTTGGCACTTGGCCACCCGAACCGCGCTGGTGTCGATGTAATTTGAAAACGTATAAGTTGCCGTCGAGGGTTGCGATGATGGGTCTGTGATCCGCAACCGATTATCTGCAACAGAACATCCGCTTTTCGTGCCGCTAAATGCCGTATGCTCCGTTTGCCTTTGCGTCGTTCCGAATGTGTCTAAATCTTCTGCCCGAACGACAACGCTTGCCGCTGCAACGCTTTGGTTGCCTGACTTGTCATAAGCCTTGATTAAATACGTGCCGCTTTGCGGAGGCACGAGAACTGAGTTTGCCGGTCGCGCTACCTTATCAACAGCGGTAATCGATGACCCGTAGGTCGCACCACTTTCGACAAAGCTGTGGCGGATGCGATAGAACGACAAGTCTAGGTCAGCCACCGCTTCCCATTCCAATAAGATACCGGCGCTCGATACGTTAAAACTAAAGTCGGTAACGTTAGCGGGTGGGTCAGCAAGGTTTTCAACAACGAAATTCGCCCGTGTAGTCCAATCACCTTTTATGCCGAAAGTATTAATAGCTCGTGCTCGTACATCAAAGGTCGCGTCTTCAACATCGATGATTTCAGTAATTCCAATCTCACCGAACCCGGCACTACGCCAACTACTATCGCTGGACTTTTTGAACTGAACCTCCACCTGATCCACCCTCTCGGGTGAAGCCGATGTCGTTGTAGCGCTGATAACGTTAATTAAATGCTCGTTAATTATTCGAGCGTCAGAGCTAACAACGAGGCCCACCGACGGAACATCAAAGGCATCGGGTAAGGTTGTGTTATTTTGGTCAAAGGCACTTTCTTCAGCATCCCAGCTAAACACGCCCGACGATATTTCACGTAAATCCATATCAACGGTAAGCGTCTGGTCTACTTCCGGTTTAAAACTCCAGTTATTGACCTCGAAAACCTTTTCAGTCCAACCCGCACGGGTATTGGTCAGCTTAATCAGATCACCAACCTGAACCTGAAAAGCGGCCAATCCAAACGATGCTGAAACGGTTAATTGTTCACGGTTACGATAGAGCGCCATTTTCGCAATCCGCTGCGCTCGTGTACTCGTACTGGTAAACGGCAAGTCAAGATTGATGACGCTTTCATCGCCGCCATCTATATCGACGAAGGTTGCGCTTGTTACTTGCGGATAATCACTTGCCTGATAATTGGTCTCCGCACCCTTAAAAACGCCCTTAACCGTGTTGAAATTATCTCGACGTGAGTGTCGGGTATTAATCTTGATTGAGGACCGTAAATCATCCTCGGTAAAAGCAACCAATGGTGTGGTGTAAGCCGCAGCCTTTAATCGCCATTTTCCTTGGGCATACCAGATCGTGCCACCGAGCGAGGTTAAAAGACTATCGATTAAACCTCTTGGAGTGTCTTTCGTGGTAAAGGAACCGTTACAGGTATATCGCTTCTCGGTCCCGCCAGCCGCCAAAGTAACGGTTTCATCACAAATATTTGCAGCGGTTCCGAATAAAGTCTCGTCTAAGTCGTCGGTATTAAGGCCGTAGGAGCTTGTTAAATAATCTCGAAGGCACAAAGCCGCATTATCAGACCATGCCGTTGCCGCCGTATTCGGGTTATAAACCTTCTTTCCTTTAACCAAAAAGCTGATTGAAGGCTCTCCATTTGGAAAAGCATCAGCATCGAATTGAAGCCGGATATACGCGTAACAAACACCTTGAAGCCTATGGTCACTCGTCCATTTGCCGTCGCTTTCAGCGATTAACGTCGCATCAGCCGTTTGCGCGTCAGTTCCTAGATGTTTGATGACCCGTATAAGACCGTTATATTTTGAAGGGGCTGTTGCGTTGCCGCTTCCATCAAGCGTTAGCACCTCATCATTCATATAAACCGACGTAATTTCTTCACATTCGTGACCGGCAATTGCAATAATCAGATGGAGATATTTGTTTTCATCCGTTGCCTCTTTATAGACAACGACACCGCCGCACCGTGTTTGTCCGTAAATTATGGCATGGTCTTGTGCCGGTCCTATCCCCGCCACCTCATACCCTGCATCAAATCTCCCACCCGGACCTCCACGAGGTTTTGGTGCGAGTGCTGAAGAAAGAAAAGCAAGCCCGACCTGCAAAACAAAACTGGTGACAAAATATGAAAACGCCTTTGCCGCGACAATTGTTCCGGCTTGAACGGCCATCGCTGTACTTGCCGCTGAAGTCGCCGCCGCGATAGCAATAGATATAGGGTCAGCAAGAACCGGAGCACTTAGAAATGTCAGTGCTAAAGCAATTAACCACGTCATTGAACCACCCAGAAAATATCGCCCTTACGCGATTGATCAAAAACAATTCCATTGCGACTAACGAAAGCCACGAGATCACTTATCGAAACACCGAGCGAAACTCCGATCACCTTCATCGATTTATCTTTCCGGGCAACGATATCGCCTCTCATGGGCAGCTTGCCGGTTGATCTTTTAAGCCGGTCGTCTATTCCCTCGATAATGCTTTGCCTATTCGCCGCCTTTAGCTTGGCCTTGTAGGTCTTTGCCGCTGTGCAAGCGCATTTGTATTCGCTCACCCAATCGTCAGCGAAGCCCTTGCCGGTCATAACCTTGGCAGCACCGTTAGCAAAACTTAGACACTCAAAGCCATTCCAATCGAAGGGTTTATCCCGGCAGTCATCGACATAATCCATGAGCCGCAAATCCCAATCATGAAACCTCACGCTCGCCCCCAATTGAAACGCTTGTCCTGAAGGTCTTCGACGTATTCAAAGCCCTTGTCATCTGGGAAACGCGACTTCTGGCTTGCATCGGTATATCTAAAAACCCGTGGGCGCTCTAAATCGATCAGTTTGCTTTCTACAGAAACGCCGATTGTTGAAGTGTCCGGCCCCTCTTCGATGTTCATCTGATCCATATAACCGGAGAAAACGAGAACAATTTCGTTGGGATCACCGGTCGAAAGATCAATAGGTGATCCGTCTTCCTGTAAGATGTAGTTACCAGCCTCATCAACGAGGTAGTTTTTGTTGGCATCAATTGCTCCGAAATAAATCTCGCACACTCGCCCTTGGTATGGTTCCGTTAAAGCCAATGAAATCAGATTGCTAGGCAATCCACTTAAAGTAAGAGTTGCGCCTTTTGCACTGATCTCAGCGGTCTCAGAAAGTTGCGAGATTTGAAGTAACTGCCCGGTGCCGGTGTAGGTCACACCATCAACCGTTAATTCACCCAATCCGGTCCAGAAATTCAGGGTTTGCGTATCGAAAAATAACCGTGTTGCAAAGAATGGATGAATCGCATCAGCACTTAACGTTGCGACAATCCCATCACTTAATGACCGGCTCATGCGATTGCTTCCTTACAAGCGAAAGTCACGCCATAAATCATGGATGTATTGATCGACCAATCCGTTTGATTAGCCGATAAACGAAAGACACCCTTGCAATCACCAACAACCACCGTCGCGTCATTATCGGGAGCGGTACGGATATGAGGCCAGAGATCAAGAGTCGCCTGACCCGTTCCGTTTGTCGTCACGTCTTTTAAAACCTTGTGGAGCGTTGCCGATGAACCACCGCCGAGTTGAATGTAATCGCCAGCTTTTAAATAGCCGGTGATAGAATTAGGAGCACCGTCAATCGTCAGACTGCCTCCCGTCTGCCCCGCACCATTTACAAGCGGCGTTCCCGGAGTTAAAGAGCAAGTTCCTTGCGCCGTCGCTCCGTTTGGATCGCCTAGAAGAAACGTTCCAAGGACCCCTTTTAAAGACACCAGAAAGGCAACCCATTGTTCCGCATCAGAACGGACCATCGGCGCAACAGAAACTTCAGCTTCCCACCTTTGTCCGGTATGCGCGACGACTTGTTGTTTGTATGTAAAAGGGCTTTCGGAAATTCCGACGGCATTAACAGCACGCAGGGAGATTGTCGCCACCCCTGATGCTGTGGGCAGCGTTAATGGGTACGATATCGCCATCACGCAAATCCATCTGCGAAGCTGCCACCACGTCTTCGAGCATCAAGGATTGCGGCCTTGGTACTCTCGTTAATCTGCGGCATCAGCTGCATAATTTCAGCGCGAACGGTCTGCGATACACCCGTCTCGATGTTAATGGTTTGATTAACAACCGCACCGCCCATTGCGTGGTTAGGGACTATATGACCATTGCGCCGAGGGACTAAAAGCTCCGGCCCCTTTTCACCGACGATATAAGGCCGTCCAGTACCAACAGGACCACCCTTTGCTTTAGGTTTAGTCTTCGCTCCGGGCTTTGCTCCCGGCAGCATACTTCCTACCCAACCCATGACCTGATCCAAAAACATCTTCTTGATTATCAATTTCTGCATATCGGCAATAATTGATCTTGCCATTGACTTGAAGCCATCCGACGCCTTCTGTGTCCCGTCCATAATACCGATCAGACTTTCGGTGAGGGCATCAGCCCCTCTCACCGCTACCTCTTGCAGAGAGGTGTTCAAGTCCTTTGTACGGTCGATATATTCTTGAATGGGTCCGGGTTCGAGCAGTTCTTTCTTCTTCGCAAGTTTGCGGTTGAGTTCGTCAACGGCGTTTGCCTCACGGATGACTGCTTCCTCGAATTGGCGAGAAATGCCCAGACCTTTTTCTCTTAAATCATTAATAAATTTTCGGACGTTGCGCGTTGTTTCAAGACGCTGCGCCTCAATATCCATCGCCTCGACTGACTTGAACTGCTTGTTGTTTAACTCAGTTAGGTTTGAGGTCGTCTTGGCAATTTCTTCCCGGTATTTCTCGAGTTTGGGAATGAGTAAGGAAAGGGCATTTTCTTTATCAGAACCATCAAACAACCCCGCCCCTAATTGTTGTTTCGGCTCTTTCTTCGTGCCCTTATCAATAGGGACCTTTAGAGTTTTAAGTTTCTTTATTTCATCTCTTAAAAACGCTGCCTTAAAGCGCAATTCACTTAACTCTTTAGCCCATTCCTGTAAGCCAAGCTGTCCTACTGGAGCGGCTCGACCCCTAGGGTCAGTCAAAGCCCTTATTAATGAATTAGTAGTGGCTAAATCGGTTTTTAATGTTTGTAACGGCGTGTCGGCCTTTTCTATTATTCCGAACCATTCCCCAATCGCTCGGACAAATTTAACGGTAGCTGCCGCGAGCTTCGCCATATCCTTGGCAAACTTGGGCAGGTCCATTGCTCGTAAACTTCTTAGAATTTCCGAGAAAAATTCCTTTTTAAGAACAGCCGCAACAAGTGTAAAAGCATCTTTTATCTTTTCCGCTTCGCGTAATAGTTTGTCTTCAATGACAATCCCAAATTCACGAGCGGTCCTTATACCGTCCTCAAGTTCCTTAAAGCTCAACCCGGCCAGCATTTGTCCGACGCCACGACCAAAAGCGGCGTTGGCTAATGCTAATTTTTGCTGCGAATTTGCCGCAACGTCCATGCGTTTAATAAAGGCTCTGAACGCTTGTTCCGTGTCGGTCGTTGATCGTAAAAGATTTGCAAAACTTTCATCACCCAGCTTATTAAGAAACGTGACGAGAGTTCCTGTACCTTCTCGAAATTCTCCAATGTTCTTGGCTAACTTCGCCAAGCCCGAACCGAACTTCTCTTCAGAAACACCGGCAAGGTCAGCGGCAAAGCGTAATTCCTGAAAGGCTTTTGTACTGATCCCTATTTGGTCAGAGGTCTTCGCGATATCATCACCGAAATTAACAGCCCGTTTAGCTGCCACAGCAAAGCTCGCCCCGACTGCCGCTATACCGCCACCAGCAACAAGAGAAGCTTTTTTCAGAGACTTCATTCGCCTTTGCACGCGATTAAAAGCAGCCTTAGTCTTATCGGTCGCCGTCAGTCGCGTTTCAATGTTATGACGTCTTGCCATTTCGGTCCTCGGTTATTTTGAAATACGCGACCCATTCCATAAACTCATCGACCGTTAGGTCTTCAATTTCTGCAACGGTTTTATGTAAACGCTCGGCCAAGCCAAAAACGCTTAATCGGAAAGGATCGCTCTTTAGTTTTTTTCCAGATCGTCAGTGTCTTCGTGATCCATCATCGCCGTGGCAATACGGCTCAAGACACTAAACTCGGCTGTTTTTAAAAGGGGCTGCTTGTCTTCGAGCGTGAAGACCTTTTTGCCGTCCTTATCCTCGGCCTTGGCAATAACAACATCGACAAGCACAGAAATATCCTCGCCGGAAATTCCCTTATACCAGCGCCTCATCTCTGCAAGCGTAATGGGAGTGGCATAAAAAACGGTCGGAGAGCCATCCTCATCCGGCCATTCAGCAACCTCTATTTCTTTTCGACCTAATGCCTCTCGGTGCGCTTTGACGCGCTCAAGGATTGGACTAGGCATTAGACAGTCGCAGCGGTAATACCACCAACGCCCTGTAGTGAAATACTGGACTCAACCATACCGTCTAGTTCAGCACTCCGTTCAACGCTCGTTACAAGGGCTGTGCCGGTGTAGTAAGTGTCGCCGGAGGATGCTCCCTCTGGGTAGAAATGTACGGTCAAACTTGTGCCGGGGGCCATCGCTACCTGACCGTTTGTGTCGGTTTCATCCCAGAACACGTCGCAAGAACCAGACCAGCTTTGCAAGCCAGCCTTGTGCGAGCGAAAACTGTCGCCCATTGCGGTGTCTTCAATTGTTTCCGCTTCATGGGTCAAGCTCCACGAGCGAACTTCTGCGACGGTATTTGTTCCGCCGACTTTAACTAGGCCCTCAGAGCCAGTGTGATTAGCCATTTGCGACCTCCTTGGTTTTCTTGGCTGGTTTAGACCCGGCTATTTTCCATCCGACAGATTTCAAATATTCGGTGTCATTCTCATTAACTTCTATTTCGGCTTCGCCATTGGGCGAAACCAATTTCACTCTTTTAGCCATCCGGCCCTCCTATAGTGCAGATGTGGCGTTGTTAATTGCCGTCCGGTACTGGACGCTATAAGTCAAACGAGCCATCGCCATTGGCCTATCTCCCTCGTCTGAATATTCAAACTCTGATCTTGTCAAAACGGTATCTTTTGCGTTTCCACCACGTGTGACATCTGTAGACATCCCTGCCTCTATTTCGCCACAAATTGTATCGAGGGTGTTATCATAATTGCTGGTGGCCCGGACAAACGCCTCGATAATATAATCACATCGCCTGTCCAGCGACCTCGTCCCGGTCATATTGTCGATAGCGGTATCTTCCGTTGCGGAGTAAACGCAAAGCCCCGGCAAATTTCCGTTTTCAAGCGGATAGATCCGGGTACGATAAACATTGCTCCCGGTGGTACTTAACCCGGTGACCGCCGTTACGATATTATCCCTGATGCTTTCCCGAACGTGCGGCATTAATCAGTTTCCAAAAATAGGACAGTGACGCCGGTTCCGTCATCTTCAACACGACGCACAGTGTAATTTGTTGAATTGATAACGATCGCGTCACCTTCGCTTGCGCTTGAAACGTCATCGGTGCGGCAAGCAAATTGTGGATCAGTTGAAGACACGGCAACCGTTCCTCCCAAATCAACTTCCGAAAACCCGTTGTCAAAAATTCCTTTTATCGTTGCCGCCGATCCGCCTTGCACCGTGTAAGTCGCACTTGTGGCAAAATCATCAGTGTTGAAAAAAATCAGCCGATCGGATGCAGATTCAACGGCCATTTATTTTTTCCGAGTGCGTTTTTTTAAAGGTGCGGCGTTGTCTGTATTGAGTCCAACAGCGCGATCTTTTGGTTTAGCTTTGCCATCGTAGGGCGTAGCTTTGCCCATATTGACAACAGCGATAGCCTCATTTTCTGGAATGTCGACCACTTGCCCGGCTTCGGTGTGTTCCCCGGCAATGCCACAATCTTGCGTAATTTTAATTTTCAAAATAAACCTCCGAAAAAAGTGGGGAGAGCATTTGTACTCTCCCCGGTCTCATTAGGTGGTTGTATAATCGAGACATGCGGCAAAAGATTGAGCATGTCGAATACCAACGTCACAGTCTTGAAAAACGACAACGCGAGTGCCGCCTTTCGCGCCGTTGGTGTACGGATCGATTAACACATCAGGGGACGACCAAAAAGCTAGGATGATGCTCGAAAAGTCACCGAAGATCATTGCCGAACAAGTACCGGAGGTGCTTCCTTTTGTAAGGTCGGATGGAACATGGTTTGTAACGCCCAGAGGATAGCCATATAAGCTGTTCCAAGGGTCGTTAAGGATCATAACACTATCGCTTGAACCAACCTTTGCGGTCCCAGCAAGTTTTGCTTTCACCTTGGAGTTGGTTAAGTAACCCATTGAGTCGGAAATCGCGGCATTATCCTGCTCGACTTCCTTCACAAGGTTTACAACAGAGGCCCAAGTCGGTGCGCCTCCATTCGTTCCGATAGCAACAGAACCAATTCCAGAAGTCTTGGTTATTCCTGTCGGCTCATTTGATCCACTTCCTTCGATTGCCACATCTTCAATTTTTGCGGCAACAGCGTTCAGAAGATCGTTTCTCACAATGGCTTCAGCTGATGGATCAGATTGCAACATTAACTTTCGGGAAATATCGGTAAGAACCCCTAAAGTACGTGGAACCATCGATAATTCGCCAAAGGTCTGATTTTGCTCACTAACAGCATTATTCTCAGCAACAAACCCGGCACTTGCGGCGGCGGTCATTTTCGGGATCGATACATCACCCTTTAAACCACTCATCACCCGAGCGCCCATGCTGGAAACAACTAACCGAGACCGTAGAGCTTCAATGAACTCTGATCCCATATGATCAACACCTTTGAGGTGTCCACCGTCAGCATCGGTTCCGGCAATTAGATCGCGTTGTCCCCATGCGTGTCCGGGAACAAAAAACCCTTTAGGTTGCCGGCCAGATACCCGACCAATTTCATCAGATACTTCTCGCTCAAAACCAGCCTCGCGCCAATCATTAGTCGCGGCGGCGCGAATGGCACGCATTAACGAATAACGCTTTTGCTCGGTTGGGGTTAAATCAGGTTCGGCCACTTCTAATGGTTTGGCGTCACCGATTTTTTCGAGAAGCAATCCACGGAATTGCTCGATTGAATAACCTTTGCCAATTGCTTCATCAGCAAGGTCACGTTTGTTGTGCTTGGCACCGAGTGCAATGATCTCGGTGACTTGTTTTGAGTAGCTTGCACGTTCAGCTTCAGCGGCTTGGGTGCGAACTACCTCAACGTCTACTTTATCTTGTTCCATTTGAATTTCCTCCTTTGGAACTGGTGGTTGAGTTAAAGGCGCAGACCGTCCCACTCCCGAGCCAACATAATCGGCTGGAATTGCAACAATCGAGGCCTCCATTGGTGTCCACTTCACCGCCCGAAATTCGACCGTCCCGTCGCTTCGTTCGTTTTTGGACAATTCGTCAATCCTGTAACCGACCGAGATATTGGCCCTCACTGAATCGACCACATCAGAGAAAATTTCGTCGGAAAATTCGCCTTTTCCAAAGCGAACAGACGCCCGTAACACACGGTCGTCTCCGATTTCAGTTTTCTCGATAACTCCTATTTGCTGACGTGGATCGTGATCCAACAGCAATGGCGCACGACCGCTACCTAAGAACTCTAGGTTTATGGCGTCTGCCGTATGTTCTAAAACTTCAAGCCCAAAGGCTCGTTCTACAGGCTCTTCAGAACTTACCGCAATTCTTACGGTTCGTTTTTCTTCATCAAGCCAATCCTTGCGAATTTCGACCGATCGATGCTCTAAATCGATGGTCTCCCGCCGTTCCTCTTTAGGCACAACGGTTTCTTCCTCTGCCACTTCGGCGGCAGGGGTTTTTTGATCTTCCATTTTTTTACTCCTCAGAGTTGGCGGGTTGATTGGTTACTTGCGGCTCGGCGTTTGCCTTATTGCCGAAAGGCTCAAAAGCAAGGCTCAAGCCATACCGTGCCGCTAATTCTTTTTCGCGCTGGATACTTTCAAAAACGTCCTCGATATCTGCGCCGTAATGGTTGGCCACGTCCTGCATACTTAACAACCCGTTTTGAATGCCCGTGACTTGGGCGTTAATTTCTTTTACAGGGTCAACCCAACTAAACCCGCGGGGCCGGTAAATTACCGAGTTTGAAAACTTTTCAAAACGGGTCATCGGTAGCGGTAAGCTCCCGGAAGTCATCGCGGATGTGAGCCATGACTGAAAAATAGGCTCGACAAAATGCGTTATCAAAAATTCTTGAAGTGTGCGATATCCATCTCGCTCGTCCAAAGCTCCTTGCCGAATGCTTGAGTAGTTTACACTTTCAAGATCAGAAGCGAGCGAGGCATAACTAACGCCCATACTGCTCGCCACGCCCCGCAATACAGCTTTATGAAAATCAGAAAAAGCCGTTGTCGGATGCGTCGGGTCAAACATGGTAATCGATTGGCCGGCGGCTAGTTGCTCAAAACTCCCCGGCTCCGCATTCATTATCTGATTGTTATCTTCAAAATCATCGCCGGCATAGCCTTCGCTGTCTGGCGTTGTGATAAAACCCATCTTGGCCGCGGATACTCGACTCGCTACTAATTCCGCTTCAACATACCCGTGGAGCATTTTCAAAGCGTTCATGCAAGAAGCCAGCGGCGGCACGCCTCGCGTCTGGTGTGGACGATCAGACTGAAACAAATGCAACAAGTTTTCCGATTCAACGCGGGTATGCTTACGCGAATAAGTGTTAGAAAATTCATGGTCGCCGGGGTGTTCCCTTAATAAATGATAAGCAACCGATCGGCCAAACTCATCAATTTCAACACCCATTCTTACCCGGTTGCCATTATCCAGTTTAATGTTTAGCTCTTCATCCAGCAAATCAGCTTCTAAAAACTGAATTGCAAAGCGATCGGGATTATCAGCCCCGTTGATCTTTCTGATTAAAACCTCGCCATCCCTCGCTAGTGTTTCAACAACAAGTCTTTGAGCATCAACAAAACTAAGCCGGCCATCCATTGTGCAGATACCGGCTTTGCTCCAACGTCGCCACGCATTCTCAACAATTTTATTTCCGGGGGCATCTAATGACCCATCAGAGTTTCTTGCTTTGGCTTGAACGCTAATCCCGCCGGGGCCGACAACATTGGTTTTGACCAGTTGCAAATAACGCCTGACATATTCGTCGTTGCGTGCCAACTCACGACATCGATTGCGTAAAGTCCGTAATGCTGGTCGTAATTCACTATCAGAACTTCGCGTCATGCTTGCAAAGTCAGCAAATAGCCGACCAGTATTCACCGCCTCAAAACTGCGTTGACTTCGCTTTGACGTTTTTTTAGTCCTTTTAAAATAATCAAAAATAGACATTTCAGAACCTCACCAAGACTTTAGCGCCGGTTCCGCGGCCATTTAACGCCCGTTCTTTTCGTTTTTCCAACAGCAATTCAGCTTTGTAACGATCGCGCCACGCCATCAATTCCTCAATGCCCAATTTTGTGAGCGATCGACCTTGTATCGAATAGCTTGACACATCGCTATCTGCGCGGCCCTCCAAAATGCTTTCAATTTTATCAACCATAATCGCCGCATGAGTGCGTGGGTCGGTTGTTGCCGCATCCCGATTGGCGATAACTTCCCAAGTGCCTTGATCAATTGTGAGCCGTTGTGAATCGCTGTTTCGAGTTATGTATGCTTGCCAACGATACGTTCCAACCGTGTAACTTGCGGTCGTCGCTGATGCAACTTCTACAAGGTAATCACTACCGCTTGCGCTTGCCGTTATCTCTATTTCGGTTGAACCTGTGCCTTCCAATCGCGCCGAATATTTCAAGGTGTAACTTGCGTTTGAATAATCATTATTCAAATCTGACCGTTTAAAAATTAACCGATCGCCGGCGATAATTTTGGCTGGCTCAGTTTCCAAGGCGTTAGCCGTCTCAAACATGTTCGCCATTTAATTTTTCCAACTTGTTGCAAAATTTGTGGCTTGTCTTTTCGCGGGTCGTCTTAACTGGCGGTGCGGTTGGGTTTTTTCTTCAACCTTTTCATCCGCCAGTGCGGTAGCACGCAAAGCAAACCGATCTGCAACGCGGTTAATATTCGCGTTGAGAGCCGCAAAAGCGGCCATTGCGTAACAGCGGCAATCCAACGCCTCGTTACGGGTGCGAGTTTTGACAAACTCACGCCGGGGGAACCCTTTATGATATCGAGTCACCATTTTTTCAGCAGTTAATTGTTTAAAATATTCCTGTTCGTAATGATCAGGAAAATGACAATAGCCCGGACCCTTTTCAGTGATCCGCAACCGCGCCATTAGTAATTCTTTGACAGTATTTGAACCGACCGGCCATAACCTGACCTTGGCAATATTGTTTTTCGATGGCCGGCCCAGAAGCGGTTTGCCTTCACCACCAACGCCTTTGATGGCCATTACCCCGCGGCCTTCTCGCGGTTTTACGTACTTATAAACTTGTTGGGTATGATGGCCAGTATCAATCGCCGTCATTTTTATTGGTAATTCAACCCCGTTTGGATGCAAAAGTTTTTGGGTTAATAAATCGTAAAGATCATTCCAGATTTTTAAGCCGGTGGGATCACCCCACAACACATTAAAACTTAATGACCAGTTTTCTTCATCGCGACCAATGCCTAAAACTTCAACCTCTATCCGGTCATCCTGTACATCCACGCCGGCAACCACGACAACTACGCCATCCGGCACTGGTGTTTCATAAGGTTCACGCCGGTCAAATAAGCCCAGATCATCAACTTGGGTGCCACCATCCAGCGACCAAGTTTCACCCAAATAAGTGTTAATAAAAACACGCAATGTTTCGGGTAGCTTTTTGGCTTCTACAAATTCCCTTGCCGCCGACCCCAACGGAGTCCAAGGGGAGTAAAGGCCATTTAAATAAAAACCCGCGATCCCAGAGAATGGCGTTGCGGCTCGCCACTCACCCCCACGAATCGCCCGTAACCGATCCGCGTCAGCCCAGACCGAACCACAACCCGAACAGACATAAACTGCTTCGTCCGGTTTGCCGTCCGGCCATGACACATTTGCCCATTCTAGGGTTTGCCACTCACCGCAATCGTGACACTGGACAAAATATTTCCGTTGATCGCTTGCCTTGTATGCCGTTTCAATCCGGCTTGCGCCTTCAACAGTCGGGGTCGATGTTAAAATCAACTTCGAGTTGCTAAAGGTCGCCATCCGTTTGGCGGCAAGCGATATCGAATCGCCTTCCGCTCCGGCACTTGGCGGGTAGCGGTCAACCTCATCCGCAAAAACTAATCTGACCGATCGACTTGCCAAACTGCTCGGACTGTTTGATCCCGCAATGTTCAAACTTCCGCCGGCAAACGATTTTTGCCGTGTTGTATTGCCGCTGTCCCTTGCTCGCGCCGGT
>PBOZ01000071.1 GCA_002724555.1 Rickettsiales bacterium | reverse complement strand
TCTACTGCATCCCATCCAAAGGCATGCCATGTATCGGCGAGCGGGGAAAGTTGAAGCACATTTTCGCTTCTGTCAGTTGCCTGCCATTTATTGTAATCAATAACGACTGTTAGATTATTGAGACGGCGAGCTGCAGCCATCATCGCGCCTTCCCAAACGCTACCCTCATTGCACTCACCGTCACTCATTAAGACAAAAACTCTATATACAGGCCCCTGAATTCTGGATGCCAAAGCATGTCCGATCCCGATTGGAAGCCCATGCCCAAGTGATCCGGTAGCAGCCTCAACGCCAGGCATACAATTAGGTCCGGGGTGTTCCGCCATTGGCCCACCTTCCTCACCAAGTCTCTGTAGTTCTTCAACCTCAAAAAAGCCGCGGTAGGCAAGGCATACATAGAGCGCTTTGGCAGCATGTCCTTTGCTTAAAATGAAGCGGTCTCGCTTCGGATCTTCAGGGTATTGGGGATTGAAACGCATTGAATGCCAATAAGCCGCAATCATAATGTCGATACAAGAAAGTGTCGAACCCAAGTGCGGAATACCTTTTGATTGTGAAAGCGAAACCAATGCGCCTCTAAGTATATTTGGCAATGAACTGGGTGAGGCCGGATCAAGTTCTGGCAATGTTGCACGCTGTTGATTCACTTCAGCTCCGCGGATTGCATTGTTTTAATGTTGTAGTACTTGTCGTCCGACATGGCGTTGGGAACAAGGCCAATCTCGAAGGCATTTGATAGATCTGAGATTGCGTCGGGAATTGTGTGTTTTGGGCTAAAACCCAATTCCTCAAAAATCCTATCGGATGAAATGTGATATGAACGCAGGTCATTTGTCGGCTGGACGGCGAGTTCGACGGATGACCCTACGACGTCACGAACCATTTCTGCGATCTCCATGACTTGATGGTTTTCGTAACCAGCGTTGTAAATACCGCCGTCAATTAATTCGGAAGGCATACTAAGAGACTTAAGATATAAGTCAGTCATATCCTCTATATGAATATTTGGCCGCCTCTGAGTTCCGCCAAAAACCATAATTTTCCGATTATTAATAGCATGGTTTGTAAGAATATTAACGGTTAGATCCAGACGCAGTCTCTTAGAGTATCCGCAAACCGTTGCTGGTCTCAGAATCAAAGTTGTGAAGTCTTGTGTCCGTTCTTCCGCCAGGACCTTTTCGCAAAGTGCCTTGTATCTCGAATAGTCAGTTATCGGTGCAAGTGGAAGGTCTTCGGTTACGTTTGCTTCTTCCTTTATACCATAAACCGAGGATGAAGATGCATAGATAAAGCGTTGGACACCTTTTCGTTTTGCGGTTTGCACCAAGGGTCGGAAGGCATCGTAATTGATTGATTTCCCAAGATGAGGATTGAGTTCGAAAGAGGGGTCGTTCGATATGCATGCGAGATGTATTACGGAGTGACATTCTTCTAAGGCCATCTCCACCGCTACGGGATCCCGCAAATCGCCGCGGATTTCACGAAGTGATGGGAAGGTCCGAGCGGTCTCCAGCACGTTTTCCCCGTAAAGATATAAGTCCAAAACATTAACCGGATAACCAGCTGATAATAGTTTGGGGACAAGAGAGCTGCCGACGTAACCGGCTCCGCCCGTAACTAAAACGCGTCCTTTTTCCGTCATTTTTTTTCCGGTTGCCAACCCATTGAAATATCTAAAATAGCATGGCAAAGGGTAAGATGGCCGATTTCTACAAATCCGTATGTATTGCTCGACAGATAGAGGTTCATATCACCCATGGAACGAAGTGGATTGTCATCTTCGAAACCGCTGAATGTAAGCACGGCAATACCCTTAGCACGAGCTTCTGTGACGGCATTCAAAATATTAGGCGAGTGCCCAGAGCTACTAATTGCAAAGAGTAAATCCTGAGGCTGACCAAGCGTCATAATTTGATGCGAGAACACATTCTCGTAACCAAGGTCATTGGCAAGGCAGGTAAGGCTTGCGGGGTCGTTAAACGCTAGGGCAGGTACACCACCATTCTTGCTAAAGTCAATCGCGATGTGACTGGCAATCGCAGCGCTTCCGCCGTTACCCACAACCATCAATTTGCCGCCAGACGAAGGTAATGCGGTTAATTTATCGCTGGTCCATTCTAAAGCTTTCGCGCAGTCCAATTGTGTGCCGTCATATCTGCTGGCCTTCGTGGCAGTCGTCAGCTGCGATACTTCGGCAATATAGTGCGAAAACAATGCACTAGTTCTATTCATTTCAAGAGACCCAATATAGATTTAACGATCGCAGACCGGTCAATCGAACGACGATGACCGACAATACCGACTTTTAGAGCGCCAGCGACATTTCCGACGAAACCGACTTGCTGCATTGATCCTCCGACTGCGGCAATTGGTGCGCTTGCGGCTAAAAAAGCATCACCTGCTCCTACAAGATCAACAACTGTTTTCGTAAATGCCGGCACAGATTCTACGTTCTCTGCCTTTGCCCATGTAGAGCAACCGCCACGGCCTAAAGTTAAGATTATGCGGTCGCAATTTATCGCTGCGGGTAACGCCCGGCCGACCATTTCTGCAGGTTCCATAAATTTGCTGCCGACAGCCAGTTGCGCTTCTGGCGTGTCTATACAAACTAAATCCGCTTTTGGGTAGCGAGTTATAAGGTTGAAGCCAAAATTTGCACTATTGCTTTGTGCATTTATTGCTAAAAATTTCGCTCTGCGACTGAGAAGTTCGATCGTACTCGCTGCGATTAAACCATGCCCAAAATCATTCACAATTACTAAGTCGTAATCTCCAGTTTTCTCCCGGACAATATCGTCAAACTTATATTGTTGCGCCTGTGCCAATGGAGAATCATCAAAATGATAAACCTCAAATAATTTACGAAAGTAACTTTGATCTATGAACCTTATTTTTCGTGTTGTTGGTGTTTGGCGCCTCTGCAGGTGATAGAGATTCACGTTCGAATTCAAACTCTCTTCAATTAACGTTTGTTCGTCCTCTGCATCTCCGAGACAAGTCAAAAGGTCGACGTGATCGCATAATCCTGAGATATGATTTGCGGTTGCAATAGCGCCACCTGCAAATGACTCTGATTCTTCGAAACGGGTAGCAATCATGTTTTCTTTGGGAGATTTTCCCATCGGTGTCACATAGCGATATTCATCTATGATCGCATCACCGATAACCAACACCTTCAAGGATTTTATCTGTTCTAGGAGGTTCAGAACTTTAGTGAGACCACCTGCATCACGCATTCGGTTCAAAAAATCGCGGACCTGAGGTTCGAAAACTTCAAAATGCCTATTAAGGAGTTCAGTCGAGCTAAAAGTGATATTGTTGGTGAAAACGAGCTTACCTCCATACGTTTCAACGGCTTTACGCTCTAGAGAAATTTTTCCAGTTATATCAGTGTCCTCGTCACGATAGTCGGAGCCTTTTACATAGAAGTTTGGTTGCAGGACTTCTAATAAACCTTCGGCATCAGGTGTGCGGTTAATAGTGACGTAATCTACCACCGCAAGGGAACTAAGCATTTCCGCTCGGAGATTTTCGGAAAATACAGGTTTTCCTGGACCTTTGTTAACAAAAGCATCAGCAGTAATTGAGACTATAAGGACATCTCCGTGGCTTTTGGCCTCACTGAGATGGCGGACATGGCCCATATGCAACAAGTCAAATACGCCGTGACAAAGTACAACGTTCTTACCGTCTCGATGCATATTCGCCACGATTAAGCCTAAATGATCGATCGATTTAAGCTTTTCTCCGGGACCGGAGATGGATTCCGGTTGAGTGTGCCGTCGTGAAGGAAAGCGCTCTATGACCATCTGGATTTCGTCAATTCTAAAAAATCACGACAAAACGTGCAATGAGGATGCCAAATTTACTATATCCCGGAATTTCAGCAAACAACGTAAAACCTATCTAACCGGATATCGAAGACGCTGCCTTACCAAGATGAAACTTTCTCTGTGTAATTGCCTCTTTCACTTCCGCAATTACTGGATCCCACGAATTTGGTGCTTTCTGTCTAAATAATCTTGCTTGTGAATACCAAGGTGAATCGTTTCGGTCTAGTAACCATCGCCAATCCGGCAAATACGGGAGCAGTATCCAAACAGGAATTCCGAGTGCACCTGCTAGGTGCGCGACGGATGTATCCACAGAAATAATGAGGTCTAATTCTGAAATAGCTTTCGCTGTATCCGCAAAATCAATAAATCTCGGCGAGTTTTCTAAGGCGTGTTGAGAACAATCCACTAAATCATTAGCTCTCTCTCCTTGCTGTAGAATTACCCACGTGAAATTGGGAACTGATAGTAAAGGTAAAAACATTTTTGCCGGAATAGAGCGATTTATGTCATTGGGATGTCTAGGGTTTCCGGACCAAACCACTCCCACACTTGGTTGGCTTCTTTTCCGTAAAACCTTTTCATTAGCAGGGATAGATAGATAAGGTTTTTCCATTTTGACGTCAGCCAACTTAAGGTTTAGCCGAAAGGGAAGACTTAGGAGTGCAATTTGATAATCAAAATCGGTTGTATTTGGCGTTTCTTTAAGAACCGTCGCCGTACCCGAAAACCATTGTGCAAGTTTATTAAGAGACTGATGAACGTAGACCGATACTCGAGCTCCCAAATCTTCAAGCAATGGTATGAATCTAGCAAACTGAATGGTATCCCCAATGCCTTGTTCTGCATGTACAAGGATGTGTGCGCCATCAAGAGGTTCATTGGTCCATTCTGGAATTTCAAATTCACGAGGTTTACGATCTGCCAGGTATCGACGAAACTCAAACGAACGAAAGCCTTCAGCAAAGTCACCTAAAAGCAAATAGGTCATAGCTCGGTTATAATGTATCGAGGCGTTTTGTGGTTCTAATGAAACCGCCCTGGCGTGCGCATTTAAAGCCTTATCGAGCCTAAGCGAAGCCTCATAAGTCAGTGCGAGATTGCTCCAAGATTTTGCATAACTCGGATTACACCTCGTTGCGCTTTCTAATAAAGGCAAAGCTTCGTCGGGCCGGTTTGCCTTAATGAGCGCTGCAGCATAGTTCGATTGCACCATTGGATCGTCAGGCGCTAAACGATTTGTCTCATCTAAAGTAATTATGGCTTCGTCAATTTTTCCCGCTTCTTGGAGGGTGACGCCTATGTTATTTAAAGCAGATATGTTATCGGGATCCGCTGCCAGAATGCAGTTATAGGCTTCAATAGCCTCGTCAAAGCGGCCTAAATTGAAAAAAATGTCACCTCGTTCCAATTCGAACTCGATTGTACCTGGGGAGAGCATGGAGGCTTTTTCTAGGTACTGAAGTGCTTCGTTACTTCTTCCAGCTTTTTGAAGACAGATACCGGCGCGATGCCACAGGTCTGCTTGCAAAGGGAAGACCCCAAGCGCTTCAAAATAAATATCTAAAGCGGTTTGCCATTTACCCTTCTCTTCCGCAGCTTCTGCTTTCTGTATCAATTCCGCGTATTCATTTGAAAAGTCGCTAGTCATTTAGTAATTCGTTTTTGTCTTGGGTACCCAGTTTGTTTCTTCTAATTGCAACAATGTTAACTATCACTCGAATTATTGCATCCAACAGCGAGAAGGGTCACTGATAATCTATAAATCTCGAAATGAGAATAATTAGGCTTGCGTATTTAACAGACTTTTAAATGTCTTCCGAGTAGACCGATTATTCGAAAATTTCTCCTGAGCTGGTTCGCATAAATTATCTGTCTCAAATAATGTATTCTGATTGGAAATTTGGATAATTTGGATGCACTCAAGGTGCTTAATTAAAAATTATTTGCATCTATGTTTGGTATAGCTCGGATGGGTCAACTATTTGTTCTTTGATTGTCACAAATGAGTCATTATTTATGGCATAAAAAAAACATGACCGTCGGCCTGTATGGCAAGCGACGCCCAATTGGTCGACTTTCAGAAGTAAAGTATCGTAATCACAATCGACAATGAGTTCTTTCAGAGTTTGTGTTTGTCCTGAAGTTTCACCTTTAAACCAAAGCGTTTTCCGTGAGCGTGACCAATAGCATACCCGTCCGGTATTGAGGGTTTTGATTAATGATTCTGCATTCATCCAAGCCATCATCAAAACCTCACCGCTATCAAATTGCTGTGCAATTGCGGGAATTAATCCTCGCTCGTCGAATTTAATAGATGATAAAACTTTCTTATAAGTCATTTTTTAGTCTGCTTTGTTATATCTTTCAAAACCAGCCTCTAAATCATGAATCAAGTCATCGGCATCTTCGAGCCCGACATGAATACGCATTGTAAAGCCGCCAGGTTTCCAGTCGGTTGCGGTTCTATTTTTTTCTGGTGAAGCCGGGATCAATAAACTTTCAAAGCCACCCCAGCTAGAACCCATGCCAAAGAGCTTCAAGTTATCCATTAGGGCGGCTGCTTTAGTTGGATTTCCACTTTCGACGACAAAACCGAATAATCCCGACGCGCCGGTAAAGTCACGCTTCCATAACGCATGTCCCGGGTCCTCCGGTAAACCTGGGTGCATGACGCGAGTAACTTCCGGCCTATCCTGCAGCCAACCCGCAATTTTCAGCCCAGATTCTTGATGTCGCGGCATACGAACGCCCATAGTTCTGAGCCCACGAAGCGCCAAATAAATGTCGTCTGGGCCTGAACATGCTCCAAAGCTTTGTGCGGATGCGTAAACTTGGTCGAATGTTGCTTCATTACACGTAATAGAACCCAGCATGACATCTGAGTGTGCAACAATATATTTTGTGCCGGCTTGCACCGAAATATCAACGCCATGAGAGAGGGGCTTATAGTAGTAGCCACCACTCCATGTGTTATCTATAAGCGTTATGACATTGTTTCTTCTGGCAACGTCGGCGATCGTTTTGACGTCTTGCATTTCGAATGTTTGGCTACCTGGTGATTCAAGCCAAATTAGGCGCGTGTTAGACCGGATCAGTTTTTCGATTCCGGCACCGATATCTGGTTTGTAAAATTCTGCTTCTATACCCAGTTGAGACAGCTTTTCAGTACTGAAACTGCGGGTAGGGCCGTATGTATTATCGGTAATGAGGATATGATCGCCGGATTGCACAAAAGCCATCAAAGCCATTGTAATAGCAGCAAGACCAGACGGGACAATTGCTGTTCCTTTGGCGGGGCCTCCTTCTAATTCGGTTAATGCATCTTCCAATGCAAATGTAGTCGGAGTTCCGCGCCGTCCGTATCGGATACGAGCCGAACTGCCCCGATTTACGTACTCTTCCATTGTCGGAAACAATATTGTTGATGCATGGTATACGGGCGGGTTAACCACACCGTGATTTTCAAAAGGTTTACGGCCAGAATGCGTTATTTTTGTGTCGTCTTTCATGATTTGCTCATTTGGTCTAATAGGAGGCGCGTTTAAGGTTTGGACGCATTCAAGCATTGCAGTAAGGCTCTAGCCAGTTGGATTTTGCACAAATTATTCACCGGAGGCATTGGTGTCAGAATTTGAGAAGGTCGATTGTGTTGTTATCGGAGCGGGCGTTGTTGGCCTTGCAGTCGCACGTGAGCTCGCACTTGCAGGCCGGGAAGTGATAATACTCGAAAGTGCGGAATTGATTGGATCCGAAACTAGTTCGCGAAATAGCGAAGTCATCCACGCCGGCATCTACTATCCGAAAAACAGTTTGAAAGCGCTGTTTTGTGTTGAGGGAAAAAAACGTCTTTACCAATACTGTGCGGAGCACGGAGTACCACATCAACGTTGCGGAAAGTTAATAGTTGCGACACTTCCGGAGCAAATCGATACGCTGAAGGAAATTCAAAAAAAAGCGGCGGCAAATGGAGTGGATGACTTACAAATGCTGAGTGGAAACGAAGCGACTTCGATTGAGCCAGAGTTAAATTGTGTTGCCGCTTTGTGTTCTCCTTCGACAGGTATAATCGATAGTCATAGCCTAATGCTTGCATATCAAGGCGATGCCGAAGACCACGGCGCAATGATAGCGTTCCTTAGCCCGGTTGTGGACGGGGAATTAGGGACGGATGGCATTTTTTTAAACGTCGGTGGTGAAATGCCGATGCGGCTATCATGCAAAACCGTCATCAACAGTGCGGGTCTATATGCACCCAAAGTCGCTCAAAAAATTAGTGGATTTTCGACGGACAATACCCCCCCCGCTTTCTACGCAAAGGGAAATTACTATTCGCTGCTCGGCAAGCCACCCTTTAGTCGATTAATTTACCCCGTGCCTGAGCCTGGCGGTTTGGGCGTGCATATTACGATTGATCTTGGTGGTCAGGCACGTTTTGGACCGGATGTAGAGTGGATTGATCAAATAGAATATTCGGTCGATCCACAGCGCTCTGATAAGTTTTATGATGCTGTGCGAACTTATTGGCCTGGTTTGAAAGATGGGGCATTAGTTCCTGGTTACGCTGGTATCCGTCCAAAGATATCGGGGCCAGGCGAAGAGGCAGCAGACTTTGTTGTCCAAGGGCCTGCTGATCATGGCGTTCCCGGACTCGTCAATCTATACGGAATCGAATCACCTGGCTTGACGGCGTCTCTGGCGATTGCCGAACACGTTCGAAAAGTTCTAGCGAGTTAAAGATTCTAAGGTGGGCCAACTTCAGCAGGCATATATCCAACCCGACGCGGATCAATTACTTTTCTTGTTTTTTGATCGAATGGTGAGAAACCTCGGCGTTGATAGTTTGGCAACGCGGAGGGGTGGTCTAATGTGCAAGTATGCAACCAAAATCGATTTGGATGGTAACTCCATGCGATATCTATTACGGCTTCGAGAAAATACCGTCCAAGTCCTTTTCCAATGAATTCGGGAACTAATCCAAAATAAGATAATTCAATGTCGAAGCCTTCACGTCTATTTAGTTCGGCGTATCCTGCAGGCACCCCGCCGACGAAGAGGCAATAAATTTCAATATTATCGTCGTGAATAATGTGTCGGAGTTTCTCGTCATCCATTATCCGGCGTTCATACCAAAGCCAAGGTTCCCCAACAACGTTATATAAGTAGCGGTAAAAGCTGATTGTAGGATCCATAATTCGCGTGAGCATTACTGCATGCTTCAAATTCGGTGGATGGGCAGATGGCCGGCTTGGTGGCTCATGCATCTCCAGATAAGTGAAGGTGACTTCCAGTCGGTCATCCTTAAATATCATGTATTAAAGCCTTCCTGATTGTCTAAACAGCAAGCCTTTAAAATTAGATTTTTCATCTCATACCCAATTTGCTTGTAAGATTGAGAAGTGGTTTTTCCCCTAGTAACATTCTTTTCTTTATCTTGGGTAAGCCAATTGCTCACGAATACAATTCTTTACGTACTATAATCCAGCACCCTTAACTGTTTTTTGTTTAGGCATGCCGAAAATTTACTGGTTACCTATCTAGTGACCATAAATGATGGAAAGCCGGATCGCACCGATTTTATTTTTATCGATTTTTACAAATAACACTGACCGCGAAGCGGGAGGGAACGGAATTTTCGTTCATCACATTCCAAGGGCCTTTTGAACAAAAAAGTATTCCAGAGAGTGGAGACAATTTCTTTCGTCTCGTCCTCTGTTTGGCAGGTTCCGATATAATGTTATTTTTCGATGGGTAAGTCCTGTCGGCCACCCCACTCGGTCCAAGAGCCATCGTAGACTGCGACGTCATTGCGGCCATTTAAGTATAGTCCAAGCGCCAAGATACAGGCAGTAATTCCGCTACCACAGCTCGTGGTTATCGGCTTACTGAGATCGACGCCGGCGGCAACAAAAGCCGCTTCAAGTTTAGCTGCATCAACCAAAGAACCATCTTTGACGATAGTGTCATATGGAACGTTTAACGACTTTGGGATATGACCAGAACGAAGACCGGGACGCATTTCCGGATCGGTCCCGTTGTACCGGCCTGCACCCCTCGCATCGACTACTTGCTCTCTGTCATTGGCTATGTTTTGATTTATCTGTGCTGCAAGACGTAATAGACCTTCATTTAAGTTGGCAGAAAATTGCGCTTGCTTGTTAGCGGGTAAGATATCTGTGACATCGCGCCCTTCTGCTCTCCATTTTGGGAGGCCACCATCCAATACTGCGACATTCTCGTGTCCGAATGTTCGAAACATCCACCAGGCACGCGGTGCGGAGTAGATGCCGTGCTGGTCGTAAACTATGACCTTTGAGTTGTTTGAAATTCCTAATTCACTAACTTTCGCACCAAATATGGCTTCACTTGGCATCATGTGGGGCAGAGTGGCTTCGGGATCAGCAATCTCGTCAATGTCGAAGAATGTCGCGTTTGGAATATGCGCAGCGCGATAATTTTTGCGGGTATCCTCAACAACACCAACTCGAGGCAAAGAAGCATCAATTACCAACACATTTGGACTGCCAATATTTTCGGAAAGCCAGTTTGTTGAAACTAATGCTTCAGTACCGATGTAGGACATGATTAATTTTTCTCCGCTGTATCAACAAAAGCAATACTAACCCGACGATTGCTCTTACCTTTACTTTCGATTTTTGTAACGCGAATATGTTGGATCTCGCCGGTCCGTGAGACATGCGTGCCGCCGCATGGTTGCAAATCTATATCGCCAATTTTTATTGTGCGGATGCTGCCTGTTCCGCGAGGCGGTGCAACGGACATTGTTGGGATAATTTCTGGCTGCGCGTCTAGTTGTTCATCGGAAATGTGATCGATCTTTGTTGGATGATTTTCATCGATC
>PBOZ01000070.1 GCA_002724555.1 Rickettsiales bacterium | reverse complement strand
TATTCCCAGTCAACCGATATCGCATCCCGAGTGATACCTGCTTCAGGCCCGGTCAGAAGACGTTCTCTCCCGATTAGTCTATTGACCAAAGTCGATTTACCGACATTTGGGCGCCCAACGATCGCGAGTTGCAGCGGCGCGCTATGATTGGAGTTCCGAGCCCATTCCTCTTCTTCAAATTTCTCGACTGACCCGCACAAAACAGCAAAGAGCTCCGACATACCCTCACCGTGCTCTGCCGAAATCGCGACTGGATCGCCCAATCCAAGTTCAAAAGCTTCGTATAGCCCACCCTTACCGGCCCAACCCTCACATTTATTTGCAACTAAGACTGCACGTTTACCAGAGCGCCGTATCCAATCTGCGAAATGTCGATCAAGCGGCGTAATGCCAACGCGGGCATCGACCAGCATCAGCGCAACGTCAGCCTCTTTAACTGCAAGGTCTGTCTGCTGGCGCATGCGCCCTTCAAGGCTCTCATCATTGACTTCTTCTAGACCAGCCGTATCAATCACACGAAACGAAAGGTCACTAATGCGGCCTTCTCCTTCTCGGCGATCCCTTGTTACGCCAGGCATATCGTCGACGAGCGCCAGGCGCCTTCCGACAAGGCGATTGAAAAGTGTCGACTTACCTACATTTGGGCGGCCGACAATAACGACGGTAAAACTCATCACTTTCACAACTAGTTTCATTTAAGTCCAGTTATCGGGTGCTACCGATAAACGATTAAGTCTGCATCGTCGGACAAGAAAAAAACATTCCCACTTGCTACAACCGGTGCCACAGATAGCTTATCGGTTAGTTCGAGCTTGCTGAGAAAAGCTCCCGTATAAGGAGATAAACTTAATACTTCACCATGATTTCCGACAACCATCAACCGGTCGCTGGCAAGCACCGGGCCAAACCACTTGATAGGTCCATCTTTATCATCAGGGTCTTCATACCTAGGTAATTGTTGAACCCAACGCACCCGACCCCCAAGACGCGTCAAGCAATACAGGATACCTTGGTTACTTAATACATAGATGAAATTACCCACCACCCACGGCGTTTCTGATCCTCCAATTGATTGATCCCATACGCGCGCTCCCGTCCGTAGATCGATCGCTACTAGGCGCCCTGAATGACTAATTGCATATACAATGCCGCGATCTACCACAGGGTGGCCCCGAATGTGTGCCACGGACGATAACGTATCGGTACGTCGGACTGCGACAAGACTGTCAGACCAGAGCATGCGGCCATTTGTTATCCTAAGAGCAACGAGTTCGCCTGATGAATAAGGCGTGATGATCGTATCTCCTACAAGCGCTGGACTTCCTCCGCCTAACAATCCGGCAGACTCAGATATGCCAGAGTGAGTCCATAATTTCTTGCCACTTTCCTCATCAAACGAAACCGTTTGATTGTCAATTGTGACGGCAAAAACCCGACCAGCACCAACGGTAGGACTAGATCGACTAGGCCCCGGCAAGTTGCCGCGCCATAATTCCGCACCGTTGTCAGCACGTAACGCGATTACTTGCCCGAAGCCAGTGGACATGAAAACTCGTCCGCCTTCATAGGCAAGTCCCCCCCCAAATGTTTCTTCATCTTCTTCAGGCACGTTTGAATCATATTTCCAGACCAGATTTCCAGTTGTGATTTCAAACGCGCTTACCTCGAATTCCGCATCCATAGTAAAGACGTAACCATCGGCGACAACTGGGCGTGCCACCAGACGCCTTTCATCACTCGAGCCCTCTCCGATACTTTGATTCCATGCTTTGACCACCATGTTGCTCACCTTGAGATGGTGCATAGCATGCAATGCGTTGCCGCCAGCTTGCGCCCAGTTCAAATTTTCTCGAGGTGTCGGTAACAATACACGTAAATCAGAAATACGCGGATCCGCTTGTAAACCGCCTTCATCCAACATAACCGGGATTCTCTGTCCCGGCAGTGGAATTTTTTTTTGCCCTGCTAATTCTTTAACCCACTCGCACGAAGTGAGCGTCAGAACAAAAGCGATCAGGACTAACACCTTCCGCGTTGTTGAAATCCTAACAGACGTAAACACGTCACAACCTCTAATCTGATCGGCCCAAGATTTGTAGAATTTCTGCCGCCCGAGATCTGGCTCCAGACGGCGCCATCAAATCATCAGCTAACTTTTGAAATTCAGTCTTTGCCAATTCCTTGTCGCCTGTGCGAAGCGCCAGTGCAGCGGAAAGCTCGCGTGCCGAATGCCGCCAGGCGCCATTCGTTGCAATAAGTGGTTTCAGACGAGCCCGCAGTTCATTAGGATCGTCGGCATCTAAACCCTGCATAATTGAGAGTAAAGTCGCCAAATCTCGATAAAGCGCGTCGACGCTGGTGTCTTCAGCAATCCCCTCTAGAATTTCAACCGCACCTAACATATCTCCAGCTTCTTTCAAGGCATCGACAGAACGAAAACGAGCAATCAGCGAGTAACCCTCCTGCGCTTCAGCAACCAACATACGAAACGCCTCCGCGGCTTCCATTTGTTTTCCCTCGGCTGCTAAAGCGGCGGCAGCAACAAATCGGTCACTGTCTTCCTGCTGGCGTTGTGTTGTATACTCTCGCCATCCAACCGATGCTGTTGTCCCTAAGACAACCGCCAGAGCCACAGCGATAATATAACCGCCATAATTCTTCCACAGTTTGCTGTATCGATCACGACGAACTTCCTCGTCGACCTCCTGGAAGATGTCGCCCACGCTGCGCTGCCTTTCTAGCTTGATTTCGCGAATTATCAGTCCATTCCAACTGTGACAATAATGTAGCGATTCGGCCTTGCGGAGGCAACCAGAAGTCACACTTCGAATTCATCGCGCTTGAACCGTATTGGACGATGCGCAACAATGATTAAGTTTGGTTTTTGACCTCGCTTTCAGAGGCGACTAATAGAAACAGTTTTAGAAATTTCGAACAAATGGGAGCATAGAGGATATGTTGAAGCCACAACCCCTTCGCTTCATGGGTCTAAATTTCCTGTTTGGCATGGCTTTAATGGGTCTTACCGCTTGTGGTGCTAATTCGTTCCTTGTGCTCACGGGGTCGCTTGCCAATTTCATTCAAACTGACAAATTGCCAACTGACTACGTAGCGGAATGGGCGTCTGGCAAAGAATGCCGCGCGTTAGTAGCGATGAAAGACGGGGGGCCACTTTGCCGCAAGACTTTCGATACACCTCGGGTTTACGAAAAGCCGGTATATTGCTACCGAACGCTGGCCGCAATCAATTGTTACGATGAGCCTGACCCGTATGGCACCAGCACACAGCGGGTCCGATAAAATGGTTCTACGCATTCGCTCTAATGCAACACTTACAAACGAATATTAGCCATCATAGGCATAAAAGGGACATATCTTTGAACAATCCAATTCGTCTGGCAGACCATCGGCGCCCTAAAAACCGTGTGTATTTCGATCGACAGGAATTGCGTCGCCTGCTTGATGTTTATAGTCGGCGCGTGATGTCGGGCGAATGGAAAGACTATGCAATCGATTATCAGAATGGCAGTGCTATTTTTTCAATTTTTAGACACACTTTTGATTCGCCGCTTTTTGCAATCGCCAAGCGTCGTGATGGTAAGAAGTCCGCGTACCAGGTCTATAGCGGCCCCCGTAAACTGAAGCAGAGTAGTTCAATTGAAGAGGCGCTCTCTATTTTTGACAAAGAACTGCGGGAAATCCCAACCCACCGCCGATCCCGCTGAAGACGCAAACTATTAATTTATCTATTTAGGCCTGTCATTTGTTGCTGTTTTGTTCTATTAATTCTCGCTCTGTTCCAGATTGGATTACGAAGGGCAGAGGGTCACGTGGGCCAATACAAACGCCAATATATCGAAATGCAGGATTCGCAACGCTACGCGACATTGCTTGCCGAAATCCAGAAGCATAACGTCGACGTCTTTTGCTGGTGTAACCGTTGCGGGCACAACGCCACAATTTCTTCAAGCCGGTTGGCAGCGGAACTTGGCCCCTGCTTTCCCGTACCAGACATCGGCAGTCGTATGCGATGCTCAAGCTGTGGTTCAAAAGATGTGGCCGCTCGGCCTGACTGGCCATCGCTTGGTCAGGTAACCCATCACAGTTCTGCAAAGACATAGCAGATTCAGATTTCCAATGCTTCGAAAGCTAAAACCTGGCGTCTTAAGTCCGCTGGCAACGTCCAATAACTTTCACTCCCGAGTCGCATGTGTGATTCCAATTACTTAGCACTTAACACAGCCTCTAAAAGCGAAAATCCTAGGAGCATTTTTCTACATCCAGCGAATAGTTGCATGTCAAAAAATGAAGCGTTTACAGTCGGGAAGACCAGAAAATTTAAGGACTCGTATACGCAGCGTTGACGATGACGAAGACTCTCGTCATAAAAGGTAGCGCTATAGTCAGAGTGTAGATTATAACATTATGTTGTGAGGATTATCGTAGGGCATACCATATATTGTGCGATAAACTATGACAATGCCACTTATGGCATGATAAGTAGAATGGGGACAAACACCATGGAATGGACTGAGGCACGCGTTGTTCAATTAAAACGTCTATGGGACGAAGGTTTGAGTGCAAGCCAAATCGCAAGCCGTTTAGGGGATGTCACCCGTAATGCAGTTATTGGAAAAGCGCATCGCTTGGGGCTCTCCTCCCGACCATCACCGATCAAGCGGGTCAATCACCCCATTACCGCACCACAAGAGCGAATGTGCCAATGGCCAATTGGCAACCCCCGCGATCCGAGTTTTCGTTTTTGTGGTAAGGCAGCAGCGCCGGACCGCCCATACTGTGAAGAACACTGTGCCATGGCCTATCGACGGAAGAGCGATAACGCCGCATGATTATTGGCATTTCGAAGTATCTAATATTATTTGACAGGTCTCAAATTTTTTGAATTTGGCCGAAAGTTACAAATGTATCATTCTCCAATCGCGTGCACTTTATTACTAATTTGAGCCATCGCTGCCAAAACGATATCTGTTCCTAATTCTTCTCGGTGCGCATTCTCGCTAAGAAATCGCCGCCACGAGCGAGCGCCAGGTACGCCGCGAAACAATCCCATCATATGTCGAAGGATGGCTCTCAAAGGAACACCGTCAGCCGTTGCTTTTTCGATATACGGCAACATCTCGTATAGAATGTTTTCTGGAGAGCGAATGCTCGATGCAGGATCAAAATAGTATCGATCAACAGACGCAAGAATACATGGGTTTTGATAGGCTGCGCGACCAATCATGACACCATCTACACTTTGCAGATGCTCAGCTATTTCGTTGTGTGTGTTGATTCCACCATTCAACACAATTGGTAGACCTGCTATTTCTTCCTTTAATCGATATACCAATTCGTATCTCAACGGTGGAATTTCCCGATTTTGTTTTGGACTCAAACCATTCAAAATTGCTTTCCGCGCATGCACTATATGTCGGCTTGCACCCGCATTGACCATTTTATTCGTAAATCCAGAAAGTGTTTGCCATTCATCTTGATCGTCTACGCCAATCCGCGACTTTACTGTTACTTGTAAATTGACGGCTCCCGAAATAGCCTCAACACAACGTGCAACGAGGTCAGGTTCCATCATGAGACAAGCCCCAAATCGGCCAGATTGGACCCGGTCGCTCGGACAACCAACATTAAGATTGATCTCGTCATAGCCCCAATCCGCCCCAATTCGCGCGCATTCCGCCAAATCACCAGCATCTGCGCCGCCAAGCTGGAGTGCGATAGGGTGTTCGCTCATGTCGAAGCGCAAAAGTTGTTCAGTATTGCCACGCAGGATGGCGTCAGTTGTAATCATTTCCGTATAAAGCAGGGCGTACTTCGAAAAACGCCGCAAAAAATAGCGGCAATGCCGATCTGTCCAGTCCATCATTGGAGCAATTGAGATTCGATACGCGGGGATTGAGCTCATAAATACTTGTAATACCGCGCTTTTAGGTCGGCAGCAAAGCCGTACTTTCCGAATAATTCATATATTCGTAAGTTATCTTTTCATTCAAACAACCTTACCGGGAACTGTATATGAGCAAATCTGTAAAATCGGTCATGGTCGTGGGATACGGAACAATGGGTCGTGGTATCCTAAAAACATTCGCCGAAAATGGCTTCAAGACCTCTGTCTTAACCCGCAACCCCACACGAATAAAAGACCTTCCCACCGGTACTATTGCACATTCAGAATTACCCGATGATGCGCCTGATTTGATCATCGAATCAATTCCGGAAGACTTAACTTTAAAACATGAACTCTTTCTTCGACTAGAGGGCAAATACGGTGACGAACCAATATTTGGCACAAATACATCAGGCTTGCCGATAGAATCTGTTGCAAAACCGCTGCAGCACAAAGACCGATTCATCGCCATACATTATATGCAACCGGCGGAGGCCTTCCCGCTAGTCGAAATTTGTCGCCTCGCCGAGACAAGCGATCTTGTTACCGATCTTACTATCGAAGCCTTATCCCAATCCGGAAAAGACGCCATTGTTCTGAACCGTCCGATTACTGGTTTTCTCATTAATCGCCTGCAACACGCGCTCTTACACGAGGCCTATTGCATGATTGAAGACGGTGTCGTGTCTGTCGAAGACGTCGACAAATTTGCTCGTGAAGCATTTGGACCACGGATGTGCGTGACCGGACTAATTCAGCAAAAAGATCTCAGTGGCATCGACGTAAATGCCGCCGCCCAAAGGTCCATTGTACCGAGCCTCTATCATTCCGGAATACCGTGCCAAATGTTACAAGACATGGCGGCACGCGGCGATCTCGGGATCAAATCCGGAAAGGGGTTTTACGATTGGTCAGGACAGGACGTTGATGCTTTCAAACGAAAAGCTGCCGCAAAACTAAAGCGGCTTTGGGTTGCGTTATCGGATGACGCATAGTTGGACAACTAGACAAGGACTAGCAAGTTACGCGTAAATTTATAGACCCGTATGGCTGAGAATAAGGCGTTAAATTTTTAAGAATTTCAAACAGCCACCTCACTCCAATTCCATTTTGAAATAAATTCAGAGGCGTATGTCATTTCCTTTCACGCTTAAAAAAACGAACTTGAAAACGACTTTTTTTTATCGACTTTTTATTCTTCGGATGAGTTTGGCAAACTTCAACCGCGCCAACATTAACAGCGAGCAAAGCTACTCATTGTTCGCGTCGTTCTAAAAGAGCAATGAAAAAGCCATCCGTTTGGTGACTCCACGGCGTCAGGAGTAAGGTCTCAGAAGCGTTCTGAATTTTTGAACCTTTAAATTTACATGATTTATCTGATACCGGAATTAAATCGAAAGGAATTGGGCTAGCCATTACGAATTTTTCAATTTGTGCCGCATTCTCTGCCTCCAAAACAGAGCAGGTCATATAGGCCAATTTACCACCTGGCCGGACAAATCGAGCAGCGTCTTCAAGTAAAGTTGCCTGTGTTTCAATCTGTTGTTTCAAGAACGTTGGCGTAATTTGCCATTTCCTTTCCGGGTTTCTTCGCCAAACACCCGTCCCTGAGCAAGGCGCGTCTATTATTACAATATCAAATTCATCTTTCGCGGCATTAGGGTTTTTCAATCTCTCACAAATTGTGACGCCGGCGCGTTCCAAACGTCGTTCTGCTTTCACCAAACGCCTCTCATTCACATCATGCAAAACAATTTGACCGCAATTTTCCAACGCTGCTGACAAAGCGAGGGCTTTACCGCCCCCTCCGGCACAGAAGTCTAAAATTTTATCGCCCCGGGCTGCACCAATAAGTTCAATAGCGATCTGCGATGATTCGTCTTGCGGTTCAAACAACCCTTTTTTAAAAATCTCGAGATGTCGGAGGGGATACCGTTTGTGAAGACGTATACCGTTTGGGGCAAAATTCATTGGTGAGGCTTTTATGCCCTCGGCAGAGAGCATCCCGATAACGGCGTCCCGGCTGGATTTTAATGAATTTACACGCAAATCGACAGTTGCTTCGCTATTTAGTGCTTGTAGCTCTTCGCCCAAGTTCGGTGATAAAGTTTTCGAGAAAGCGCCATTTAGCCACTCTGGGAAGTTCAACCGGATATTTTCTGGTTGTTCACTATTTTCCAAGTTATCTAGCAACCAGGCTTCAGATTGTCTTTTTTCGTCAATATTGAGCGATTTCGTTCCATAGCGCTCATCGCAAAAGACTGCATTTAAATTAGCGCCTTCCCAGGCGAGTCCAAAGCATATAGCAGCCAAAACACGTTGCCTTGAATTGATTTCGCCGCCAGAACGCCGGCACCACCAATCTAGCTGCTCCCGTTTCCGTAATACTGCGTATACAAGAGAACGAATCGCGCGTCGATCACCGCCACCAGCGTATCGTCTTTTCCTGAAAAATGATTGCAGAACCGTATCTGCTGGCTGTAATGACGACCCAATAGTTTCCAATAGCTCTATAGCAGCCTGGCATCTGGCGGACGGAGTCATAATTTCTTATGCAACTGCAAACTGACACCCGAGTTTAAGCCCGTTGATTTATACTTAATCAAGGCGGTAATTAGGCGCCTCTTGCGTGACAGCAATATCGTGTACATGACTCTCTCGAAGGCCGGCCCCTGTAATCCGTCGGAACGTGACTTTATTATGCATGTCATCGAGTGTCGCGTTACCCGTATATCCCATCGCGGCCTTTAAGCCCCCGACCAACTGATGTAGCACATTGCCAACAGGTCCCTTATAGGGAACGCGGCCTTCAACACCCTCTGGAACTAATTTAAGGCTCTCTGTCACTTCTTCCTGAAAGTAGCGATCAGCCGAGCCACGCGCCATCGCACCAATAGAACCCATACCGCGATATGATTTGTAAGACCGACCCTGGTAGAGCATAACCTCGCCCGGTGCCTCATCAGTGCCTGCAAATAGCGATCCGATCATAACGCTATCTGCCCCGGCAGCAATCGCCTTTGCAATATCGCCCGAAAACTTAATACCACCGTCGGCGATGACAGGTATCCCCCGTTCGCGACAGGCCTCTGAAGTCTCCAATATCGCCGTTAATTGAGGCACGCCAACCCCAGCGACAACTCGTGTCGTACAAATTGATCCGGGACCAATGCCAACTTTTACAGCGTCCGCACCCGCATCTATGAGCGCTTTCGCGCCGTCCCCTGTTGCAACATTACCCGCGATAACCTCAGTGTAATTGCTCAGGCGCTTGATGGCGTCCACGGCACCCAAAACACCTTCGCTGTGACCATGAGCCGTATCTACGACAATTACGTCACAGCCTGCGTCAAGTAATGCTTCCGCACGCTCACGGCCATTATCACCGACACCGGTCGCTGCCGCGACCCGAAGCCTGCCCTGCTCATCTTTACAAGCGTCGGGATAACGTTGAGCCTTTTCAATATCCTTTACCGTAATTAGTCCCACGCAAAGGCGATCCTCATCAACCACGATTAACTTTTCGATACGATGTTTATGCAAAAGACGCATTGCTTCATCCTGACCAACTCCTTCACGGACCGTCACCAAACCCCGTTTCGTCATTAACTCTCGGACGGGCTGGACTGGGTCGTCAGCGAAGCGAACATCGCGGTTAGTAAGAATCCCTGCGATACTACCTGAGCGTTTTGAGACCACAGGAATGCCAGAAATTTTATGATGCTCCATCAATGCCAGCGCATCAGCGAGGGTCCGGTCCGGCGTAATCGTAATTGGATTGACAACCATCCCAGCCTCAAACCGTTTTACACGACGCACCTCCTCAGCTTGTTCCGCGATCTCAAGGTTTTTGTGAATAACACCAATTCCACCAGCCTGCGCCATCGCTATCGCAAGACGAGCCTCAGTCACAGTATCCATAGCCGATGAAATTACAGGGATACCCAACTCAATATTTTGAGTGAGTTTTGTGCGCGTGTCTGCATTATGAGGCAGGATAGCAGATTCTGCGGGTTGCAGCAGGACGTCATCGAACGTCAGCGCTTCGAGAATTTCCAATTCCGCCTCCGTCGCAAATTTCGCCGCACTATACACAACACCTTGTTCAAGCCAAGCTTAATAGCCTAAATGTCTACTATGCGTCCGATGCTTCCCGGAATCCGCGGGCTACGATATACATCTCTGCAGACCGGTCCCGGCTCGCAGGGGGCTTTATTCGGTCCACTTTCGCGAATCGCTGTCGCAAATGCGAAACGTACTGACCTTCCTCTGATCCCTGCAACAATTTGACTACTAACGCTCCGTTTTTTGCTAACACTTCCGCCGCAAACTCAAACGCTGCCTCGGCCAAAGCAGCACTTCTCAAATGGTCGGTTGCCGCGTGTCCAGTCGCCGCAGCCCCCATATCGCTTAGAACGAGACCTGCGTAATCGCCCAAACGTTCTTTAACCGCCTCTTGGGTTTTTACCTCGTTAAAATCACCAACCAAGGCTTCCACACCACCAATTCCATCAAATTCGAGCAGGTCGACAGCAACAATCCGTCCTTTGGGTCCAGTACGCTCCGCGGCGACTTGACACCAGCCACCTGGTGCAGCACCTAGATCAACGATCAACATGTCTCGTTGAATAAGCCGATACTTTTTATCGATATCAATTAGTTTGAAGGCAGCCCTACTCCGATAGCCTACGCGCTTCGCTTCTTGGACATAGGGGTCATTGAGTTGGCGCTGAAGCCAGCGAGTTGAAGAATTCGAACGGCCCCGCGCCGTCTTTACACGCTGCTTTGCTTCTGCGCGTTTTGGTCCCCCACGTCGCTTACCCACCATCTGCCCGACTCAGGCTCTGCAATTTCGTTCGGCATCAGCTTTACGCATCATCTCAATTATTATCCCTTCGCGAACTCCACGGTCAGCTACTTGTATTCGGCCAACCGCCCATTGCCGCATGATCGCTTCAAGGACAGCGCACCCAGCAACCACAAGCTTTGCACGTTCTGACCCGATACAGGGATGAGACGCGCGTTCTTCGCATGCCATCGCCCGTAACCGCTCGATTACCAGTTTAACTTCATTAAACTCTAGTGTCGTGCCATCTACTATCGAACGATCATAGCGAGCTAGGTCCATATATACGCCTGCGATTGTCGTAACAGTCCCAGACGTACCCAACATCTGCACATCGCCCCGACGAACAGCATCACGAATGCCATGACGCATACAAAACACTCGCAAACGTTTTTCCATCTCACCAACAATTTCAGCATAGGATTTTATGTCAGTAGCGGATTCACCGTAACGTTCGCTCAAGCTTACGACGCCAAGCGGGATCGACATGCTATCCAGCATTCGTGGATGTGGACCACCGTTCTTAAGCCAAATCAGTTCTGTGCTTCCGCCTCCAATATCAAACATCAATCCATTCAGATGCTGTTTGTCAATCAAAGGAATACAACCTTCCAAGGCTAAGCGTGCCTCTTCTTCACAAGAAATGATTTCAATCAGCAAACCAGCTTCCTGCTCAACCCGCTCTCTAAATTCTTCTCGGTTTTCAGCCCGCCTGCACGCTTCAGTCGCAACAAAACGCGTCCGATCCGCACTACACCGTCTAATTTTCTCAGCACAAATCTTTAAGGCCTCAATAGTGCGACCCATCGCGGCTTCGCAAAGCGTACCGTCCCGCTCCAAACTCTCGCCCAATCGGACTGTTCGAGAAAATGCGTCAATTACTCGAAAGGCTCGCCGGGTTGGACGAGCCACTAGCAAACGGCAATTATGAGTCCCCAGATCCAGCGCGGCATAAATATGCCGACATCTCCCGGGGTTCTTCCGAGATTTAGATTTAGATTTCGATCTCGACCACCTGCGCCGGTCGAACTGATTTTTTTGCCCTTCCATCGGGCGTTCCCCCAGCGATATATGGCAGCGGACCGCATAAGCAGTTCTCGAAAGTTATCGTACCGATCGCCCAAGCATAGACAAGGGGCTGAAATGGGCCCTCTAAGGATTTATCCATCGAATGAATTACAGCAATGATCGGATTATTGCCCGAAAACCGTCTCATGCTATTGGATTAATTCTAAAAATTCATCTGATCTTATACCCGCCCATCCTTCATAGCCGTTATGAAAATACGGCTACTCAAAATACATTGTGCAGGCGAAAGAAGAAATGAAAGCAATGCAGGTCTTTATTGGAAGAGACGATCCATTCAACCTTATTAACGAACCCAGAGAGACCTGTACTTGAACGATCTTTTTGGATGAACTACGCCGACAAAACACTCGCGATTTCGAAGAAATTAGTCCCTGAGCAGGCTGAATATTTATTTTCCAATATAGAAACGGCTATAACAAAAACTCTTCCAGTTACGCTGGGGAATAGGGTAACACTGGCAAATCTTCTAATGAATTTATTAGTCCTGGTTTATTGTATAATCAAATTGCCGCATTGAGGAGGGCCTAAACTCATTCTGGCAGCGCATCAGAAGTACTAATTTTCTGTAAACATTACGTTTTGGCATCTGAAGCAGTTATCCCTGCACTGGAACCGATAGGTTCAAAAGACGGTTAATCAATCTGAAAGGCAGAAATATGATGAAGAAACCCATTGCACTCGTAACTGGAGGTGCACAAGGAATTGGATTTGCCTGTGCGGAGGCTATCGCTGCTGACGGAGCACAAATCGTATTAGCGGATGTGAACGATCGTGGTGTCAAAGACGCGGCTGAAAAGCTGGCCGGAGATACTATTGCCTATGTTTGCGATATGGGGGAACCAGACCAGATCGAGGCCCTGTTTGGCAAAATAGAATCGGATTTGGGAAGTATATCAATACTGGTGAATAATGCAGGCATTGCACTACCAAACGATTTTCTCGAAGTCTCGTATACAGACTTTCAAAAAGTCCTAAACGTCAACCTGACGGGGAGTTTTCTTGCAACACAACGCGCTGCCAAATCCATGATTGCTTCAGGAATTGAAGGCGCGATCGTAAATATGTCCTCCGTCAATGCACAAGTCGCCATTCCTTCAATCGCCGCCTACTGCGCCTCAAAAGGAGGGGTCATGCAGTTGACAAAGGCTGCTGCCTTAGCACTGGCGCCATACAACATTCGGGTTAATGCCGTCGGGCCCGGATCGATTGACACGGACATGATGGCTGCGGTGAACGCAAACCCGGAAGCCATGGCAATGGTAATGTCGCGAACGCCGCTTAAGAGAATTGGCAGTCCCCGAGAAATTGGCGACGTCGTAGCATTCCTTGCCAGTTCAAAAGCAAGCTATGTTACCGGAGAAACAATTTATGTTGACGGTGGCAGGATCGGCATGAATTACACTTGTTAGCTCGCTGCATTCGACAGTGCTTACTCAAGACAGCACTAACTCCTGATAACCATTAGCGGCAACGGCATCGGCCCGATCGCGATATTCTGGAGCCGTACCGCTATAACGCGCGATAATGCGCTGTTGCTTACCCGCGACATTTTGGTTAACTCCCGTCATCCATGAATCGATTTCGTTAGAAAGGTTTCCTTCGCCTTTCTCAAGGACAAACTGCGTCCACTCTTCGACTGCCTCAGCTCGCGCCTCCGCTTTCGTGTATTTATTCTCACGCAGATAACCGATTAAGTCTGCTACCCAATCAACATTATATTCAATACTTCGGGGGATATTCCCGAGTGCAGTATGCGGTCCCATCACCATGAACATGTTTGGAAAGCCCGCGACCTGCACACCCAAAAAAGTCTCAAGCGCACGTCGCCATTTATCCTTTAGACTTTCGCCTGCAACACCTCGAATATCAATACGGTCAAAACTCCCGGTGATCGCATCGAAACCCGTCGCATAAATAATGATATCGAACTCAAACTTACGGTCAGTTGTTGTAATCCCCGATCTAGTGATACGCTCAATTGGCGTTTCCAATATACTTACCAATTCTACATTCGGTTGGTTGAAAACCTCATAATAAAATGTTTCCTGCGGTACCCGGCGCGTTCCAAAACCGTGATCCTTCGGTGTAAGGAGATCTGCGATTTTTGGATCGTTTACGCGTTCTAGAATTTTTTCAGCAACGAATTGAGAAACTGCATCATTTGCCTCTTGGTCCAACAACATATCCCTGAAGTTCCCAACCCACATGGCAAACCCTGGTGCATTGTATTGCTTTTCCCAAAATGCGCGACGTTCCTCCGCAGGCACATCAAACGTATTCCGGGGATCTGGATTGTGCAAAAAACAGGAAACAGTCTCTTCACAACGCCGGAAAATATCATCGTAATTCTCACGTATTTCTTGCATTTCCTCTTGATCAATTTTGCGGTTTTGCAAAGGCGTGCACCAATTTGGGCGCCGCTGAAAAACCGTGAGATGCCCGACCGTTTTAGCAACCTCTTGGATCGTCTGAATACCCGTCGCACCTGTTCCAATTACGGCAACTCGCTTATCCTCAAACCGAACAGGTTCCTTTGGCCACAATCCTGTGTGGTAAGCCTCTCCCCTAAAATCATCAACACCCTCGATAACCGGCATAGTCGGCGCAGAGAGAGGTCCAATAGCCGTAATAATAAATCGAGCACGGTAATCTTGCCCATCTTCCAACGTAATAATCCAATAAGAACCTTCCTCATCAAAATGAGCCGATGCAACACGAGCGGAGAACTGAATATCCCGCCGCAGATCAAACTTATCTGCAACATAATTTAAATAGCGCTCAGTCTCGGGTTGTGGCGAAAATTGCTCCGTCCAATGCCATTCATCCAAGAGCTCTTTCGAGAAAGAATAAGCATAGGAATAGCTTTCAGAATCAAAACGAGCGCCTGGATATCGGTTCCAATACCAAGTTCCACCGACACCAGTGCCAGCCTCAAAAACACGGACACGAAAGTCACGTTCTCGAAGACGATAGAGTTGGTACATTCCTGAAATACCAGCCCCTATGATGATAACATCGAAATCAAGATTGTCTGGAGGTCGACCATCCACTTCAGACGAATTTACCATAGCTTTGTATCCTTCTCGACCCCCATAGAAACTTGCGAAAGCGGTTTACCACACGCTTCCGGACTTGATGGGCCACCGTTTAGGTCTTCTAAAAATTAGAAATTACTGGGTTGCCCACCCTAAATCCGGTCTTGCGTCCTTCCAATCTGTCGCCTGTTCATAGGCATAGCCCGCTCGCAAGATAACACTTTCGTTAAATGGTTTCCCGTTAAGTAGCAATCCAATAGGGCATCCCTTCGACGTGAACCCACACGGTAATGAAAGGCCACAAAGCCCAAGTCGATTCCCAATATTGGTGTTAGCCATATATTTGCCAGCGTAATCTAAATAAACATCCAATGACTCATCAACCGTTGTGACGGGCAACGCGGGTATTCGAGCCGATGGCGATATTACCACATCTACATCTCGCAACGTTTCCATTTGAGAAGCGCGCAACACCTTCAACTCATTCATCATTTTTACGTAATCGGTCGCCAGATAATCCCTATCTCCCAACATTCGCGGGCCGACGACGGGATCCATCAAGTCCAGTTTTGTCTTCAATCGTTCTTCGTGAATGACCGCCGCTTCAACGCCGTTGATCACCGATGACATTCGGGTGACAGCTTCAGCTTCCGGATAGGGCACATTTTCAACGGTTGCCCCTAGATCACGGAATACGTCTGCAGTGGCCAAAACCGTTTTTTCAACTTCTGGATCAAGGTTTTCGAAAAATGCATGTTCGGGAATTCCTAACCTCAGGCCTTTAACGCCGGACTTTAGAGAACCCAATACATCTTCAGGCTGGATCCCGATTGTGCTGTCATCCCTTAGGTCTTCACCCTGTAAAATTTGATATATGAGGGCTGCATCCTCAACGCTGCGGGTAAGTGGCCCAATCGAATCGAATGTCCAGCTCAGCGGGAAAACACCAAATCGACTAATACGTCCAACTGTAGACTTGAGACCAACCGTCCCGGACAAACCAGCGGGAACGCGAACAGACCCACCAGTATCCGTACCGAGCCCCATGGGAGCCATACCGCTAGCAACCGCAACTGCCGTGCCGGCACTTGATCCACCAGGCACACAATGTTCTTCGCACCACGGGTTATGCGGCGTGCCCTGAACGTGATTTATCCCAACAATGCCCTTTGCAAATTCAACAGTGATCGTCTTACCGAGAACAATCATACCAGCCGCCGCGAGACGCCGTGTAACCTCACTTTCTGCAGTTTTAGGGTTAGGGTCAGTTGTTTGTGAGCCTGCTGTAGTCGGTAAACCGACAACGTCATAAAGATCCTTAACCGCATAAGGAATACCGTGCAGAGGTCCTAGTTCGCGCCCGGCGGCCATTAACGTTTCAGCGGATTGCGCCTCCGCCATCGCTCGGTCCGCCGTAACCAAATTGAATGCATTAAGAGGGCCATTCAACTTTTCGATCCGCTCAACAAAATGCTTAGTCAATCCTGTTGATGTAATCTCGCCCGACCTCAACATTGCAGCCAATTCTGTAATCGATCGGTAATGCAACGGCTGAATACTCATAGTACCCTCTCAGAACTTTGCCATTTTCTCATCGGCTGGTAATTATCACAGCACGTGCAATTTTGAAAACTCATGCAAGTCTTTCAAGGAATTCCCTCATGAAATTTGGCGTTGCCATATTTTTTACAGATTACTCGATCAAACCAACGACGCTTGCCCGTGCGTTAGAAGAGCGCGGGTTTGACTCGCTTTGGTGCCCCGAGCATTCTCACATACCAATCTCGCGAATGTCTGAATGGCCGCAACAAGGCGAACTGCCGCAAAAATATTACGATGTCATGGATCCATTTGTAACCTTATCCCAGGCAGCGGCAGTAACAGAAACCTTAAAATTAGCGACCGGTATCTGCTTGGTGCCCCAACGCGATCCGATCCAAACAGCCAAAGAGGTCGCCACCTTGGATTCTCTATCAAATGGACGTTTTTTAATGGGTGTTGGATCTGGTTGGAACCAAGACGAGCTTGGAAATCACGGTACCAATTTCAAAACTCGGCACAAAGTGTTGCGCGAGCGGGTCGAAGCCATGCAAATCATTTGGTCGCAAGAAATCGCTAAATATCACGGAGAGTTTGTCGATTTCAATGAGATAAAGACATGGCCAAAACCTGTCCAACAGCCAGGCCCGCCGATCTACGTAGGTGGCGAGTTCCCATATGGCGCAAGACGGACACTTGAATTCGGTAACGGATGGCTACCGCACGCTAAACGACCTAAATACGATCTTATAGATATTCTTCCACAATTTCGCCAAATGGAAGCAGAATATGATCGTGACCCAGGATCAACGCCAATCTCTGTCTTCGGCCCAGACCCCGATGCCGACCTTATTAGGCGCTATTCGGAAGCGAATGTTGAGCGTCTAATTTTTAATTTAGCACCGGAGGATGAAGGCTCAACGCTAACCATTCTCGATGATTGGGCCAAACTAATATTATAATGAGAAGTGACGATGGCTATAAAAATTACAATGCGACATCCATCGTTCTTTGCCGAAATTTCGGGTGTCGATCTGTGTCAACCGCTCTCTCAAGCACAGTGGACAGAAATCGAGACTGCATTTAACGAACATGCAGTTTTGCTATTTCGCAACCAGCCGCTCACAGACGAACAGCATATTGCGTTTAGCACAAGATTTGGCCCTATCTTCACGGCAACAAATTATCATTGGAAGACGGACAAAAGGCGTGTCCACGCTAAGATGGCTGATATCTCCAATATCAGTGTTGATGGTTCAATTCTACGTGCGGATGACGAACGTCGATTACACAATCAAGCAAACGAACTTTGGCATACTGACAATACGTTTAAGTATGTTCCAGCTCGATGCTCGCTTCTCCTTGCACGCGAAGTGCCCAACCAGGGCGGTGACACCGAATTCGCAGACATGCGCGCTGCCTACGATGCTCTTGCCAGTACAAAAAAGGTTGAAATCGAAAATCTTATTGTCGAGCACAGCATCGTCTATTCACGAACTTTACTCGGATTTGACGGATTTACAGAAGGAGCTAAGAATGAACTGCCACCCGTGCCGCAGGTTCTGGTGCGCCATGACCACAAAACAAATCGTAAAGCTCTCTATCTCGCATCCCACGGCTCTCACATTAT
>PBOZ01000069.1 GCA_002724555.1 Rickettsiales bacterium | reverse complement strand
TCAAGTAACAGCGTCCCGCCATTTGCCTCTTCGAATTTTCCAATTCGTCGCGCGACTGCACCGGTAAAGGAACCCTTTTCATGACCAAAGAGCTCCGATTCTAGTAAATTTTCTGGTATGGCGGCACAGTTAACAGCAACAAAATTATTAGTCGATCGTTTACTTTTTGCATGAATATAGCGCGCCATAAGCTCCTTACCCGTACCAGATTTACCGGTAATTAGGGCTGAAGCATCGGCCGGCGCAATTTTATCTGCAAAGGCAAGGACTTGCTTCATTGCCGGGTCGGCATGAACAATGGCGTTGTTTTCTTGGCCAACGGCTTCGAGAACAGCAGCAATCAGTTCTGGGTCGGGTGGTAGGGGGACATATTCTTTCGCACCACCCCTTATTGCATCGACCGCTGCATTAGTGTCATTTCCAATACCGCACGCTACGATTGGCAAAATAATTCTTTCGCTTTCAAGCTGTGATACCATGTCGCCAACATCAAGTGTGATGTCGACCATTGCGACTTCTGCTCCTTGACCCGAGCGCAGGACGTTCATCGCTTCGGAGATCGAATTTACATGCGCCACTTTCGCGCCCCGCTCGATCGCGATTTTGCTCGCTTCGGTGATGTGGCCTTCTAGTCGTCCAACGATCAAAACTTTCATCTTACATTCCGTTCTCTAAGTGCTGCTCTCAGTCAGCTAAAATATTCAATTCTGTGGTCTGATGGCAGAATGGTGTTCAGCAACATTTCGAGCCGCCGCGGATTTTCATGGCGGGCGATAGAGGTCGACGCCATTGCGTGAATTTGGTTTATGAGAGCTTCTTCACTTGAATTTCTTTCAAGCTTTGAGGCGAGCGGATTAAAGATCATATTGGCCAGGACAGCGCCGTAGAATGTTGTGAGTAGGGCAACTGCCATACTGGGTCCAATTGTGCTGGAGTCATTTAAGTTGCCCAGCATCTGAACAAGTCCTACAAGCGTTCCGATTAACCCCATTGCCGGTGAAATTTCGGCTGCTTTTCGCAAAATATCAACGGTTCTGGTTTGTCGTCGAGCCGCCGCCTGCATCTCGCCTTGCATGATCCTTTCGATCTCATCGCCTGTCGATCCGTCTAACAGCATTTTAAGCCCTTTGTGCAGCAACTCTTCGTTCATAAGACGTGGCACGTAGGGTTCCATTGAGAGAGACCCTTTTTGGCGCGCAAGCTGCGCAAGTTTCAAAACATGTAGGGCCGCGGAGGAGGGGCTTCGTGAATGATAGAGGACGGTTGATATAATGATACGAAACGCGGTTCCTACATCGCGAAATGAGTAGCAAGCGACGGTGATGCCAAATGTGCCACCAATTACAATGCAAATTGAAGGAAGATCTATAAACGCATAGGGGCTGCCACCAAGCACGATAGCAGTTGTGATAAGGGCGAACGCCCCAATGATCCCAAATAAAGTAGCTATATCAATGATATAGTGAACAGATGGCGCACGAACGAAGTCCATAGATTCTTGTTGCTCGTTTTCAGTCTCGCTCGACATGACGCGATAAATTTTTCCAGTGGATCTAGGCTTGATCCGATTTAATGATTTCTGTCATCGTTACGCCGAGCTTGTCGTCAACGACGACGACCTCGCCACGCGCTACTAATCGATTATTAACATAAATATCAATTGCCTCACCGACCTTACGGTCTAATTCCACAACGGCACCACGGCCTAACTTTAAGAGTTGGCTCACTTGCATTGTCGCCTTTCCCAGGACAGCTGAAACTTGCACTGGAATATCGTAAACGGCTTCTAAATCTTGTGCGCCTTGGGGCAATTCAGATTCCATATCGCCCATCGTGTCTGTTGCATCACCGCTGCCATCTCCTTCTGGTATTGGTGCGGGTGTTTCCTCTTCCAGCTCGTTAAGCTGTAAATTGTCGTCATCATCGGCCATCGAGATCTCCTATTAAAATGGTGTCCGTCAAGCGGGTTCCGGAGCGGTTTGGTCTTCGTCCGTCACTTCGCTTTCCACTATGCTGTTCGCGGAAAATTTGGGTGGCGTCACGTCTGTTGACGGATTTTCTGACGTTAACAAGTCTGCCGGCGTTTCGGTTGAATCATCATGTTTCATTTGATCTGTCATGGATTCGGAAGATGAGATTGGTGATTCGGTTTCCATGGCGGGAATTGGTTTTTCCGCTGTTTCTAGCTTTGTTATTGGAGTTGAATCTGCATCTGCATCTTTATGATTTGTAGATACTTGTGAAGCCTCGGCTGAAATTTCCATTGAAGGGGTTTTGACCCGCGGCAATGATACGACCAACGCTTCTATTTCTTTAAGAATAGACTCCGTTAACTTTTCGGCCTCGCCGTCACTCCATTGAACGCGGCAATCTGCGGGTCCGAGGCTATTGTCCGGAGAGACCGAAATTTTTCCATTAAAGCCGATCCGCTGGGATAAATCATTTAGATGACGTTCAATCTCAGGTCTCAACGTTTCCGAAACATGTATATTGAGATAAGGCTCATCGAGTAGACGGGAGATAATGTTAAAGACAAATTTCTCTACTTCCTCTTTACCGCCTTGTTCCGCAAATGTAGGGAAAAGTTTTCGAACGGCAGCTACAGCTAGCTCCACAGTTTCACGAGAGATAAGTTCATTCGCCAACGTCTGCTGCTCGCCTATTCTGCCTATTGTGGCAACAAGTACATCTAAAGTTGCTGACACTTGTTGTTCAATGCCAGTCAACGCTTCTTTAAGGCCAGCTTGTAAGCCGTCTTGATAAGCCTCTTCTCGCGCTGATGCTAATTCTTCCTCGGAGTAGCTTGGAGGGGCTTCTTCTTCCTCTTCCCTTTTTTTCTGAATTGCTAGTTCTTCTTCGGGCGTCATTAAAAAATCGAAAGAACGCTCGAAAGTAAAAGGGCGAATATCTTTTTGTTTGTCTGATCTCATTTAGAATTCCAGCCGTTTATCGCCCATCAATAAATGGTTTTGTCGTTATTGATGGAAGTCCCAATCACGATTTCATCACGCGCAGCAAGTTCTTTCGCTATTTCGAGAATTTCAGCCTGCGCTTCGTCAACTTCCTGTAAGCGAATTGGCCCAAGGTGCTGCATGTCTTCGTGCATCAACTTTTCGGTTCGCTCAGACATATTCTCAAAGAAAACCCAACGCACGTTTTCTGATGCACCTTTGAGCGCAATGATTAAACGCTTTTTCTCCACCGCGCGAACAAGCGTTTGAATTCCAGCGGGATTAATTTTTGCTAGATCTTCAAAGGTAAACATCAATTCGCGTATCTTATTAGCTGCGCCGCGGTCTGTTTCTTCAAGCATATTCATCAATTTTGATTCAGTACTCCGATCCATGCCGTTGATGATTTCGGCAACAGCTTCGTGAGTGTCTCTGGTGTCCTGCCTTGATATGGTTGAGATGAATTCGCGATGCAGGGTCTCTTCAACGTCGTCAAAAACTTCTTTCTTAACAGATTCGAGGTCAAGCATCCGCTCGATCACTTCCATTGAAAGCGTCTCAGGTAAGTACTCTATTACCTTCGCGGCGTGCTTCGGTTTCAACTTTGCCATAACGACTGCGATCGTCTGGGGGTATTCATTTTTTAAAAAATTGGCGAGTTGCTGCTCGTTGACATCGCCGAGTTTTTCCCACATCGAATGACCTTTGGAGACATTGAGTTGCTCCGTTTTCTGCTCGCCATGTTTTTCGTCAATTACCTCCCGCAGAATACGTTCGGCACCGTCAGGCATACTGACTAGACCATCTGTTGTTTCGATTTGTTCGGTGAATTCGACAAATAGCTGTTCAACGATAACAGAGCTGATTGTACCGAGTTCGGTCATGGATTGAGAAATCATCCGAATTTCATCGTCCTCTAAGCTAGCTAACAGCTTTGCGGAATAATCGTCACCGACCGAAAGTAAGAGGACGGCCGCTTTTTCGTAACCTGTTAAGCTCTGATAATCGTGGGATAGGCGCATTTTTTGGTACTCTCCGGCCTATTGTTCTTGGTACATCCAATTTCGGATGATCGAAACCGCCTCGTCCGGGTGCTTCTCAATAATTTCACCGACTTTACGGAGTGAAGATGCACGTACACGACCCTCGACCTGATCAATATCAATAAGCGATTCTTCCAGCTGTGCGCCACCACCGGCCGGGATCAACGCGCCATCTGTTCCCGGAGCGCCAAGCGCCGGTGCTGGTGGCGGCGCGCCGTCAGCAGCTAACATCGGCGGCATGCCCTCCATTCCTGGAGGTGGAGTTGGCGCTGCTTGTGCCATGGCTTGTGGGGTAACCTCGAGAATTCTTGAGATCACCGGCCTGACCACCAATAAAATAATTAGAACACCAACCACGGCCAGAACTACAATTTCAACGAGACGCTGGAGTTGGCTAGGGTCAGCGCCAAAAAGTGCTGATCCAAAGCCACCTTCGTCTTCTGAGATGGGCGCGCCGGCAAAGCGAAGGTTGATGATTTCAACTTTATCCCCCCGAGCATCATCGATGCCCAAGGCCGCTCTAACCATGCCGGTGTATTGCTGCATTTCCTCCGGTGTTCTTGGCACTGTATTGCCGCTTTCGTTAGCTTCATCACCTTCGCCGGCGGGCGCGGGTTTGTGGTTTATTGCAACTGCAACAGAAAGTTGTTCTATTTCACCAGCTTCTTTAATTGTGTTACTGATGCTCTTTGTTATCTCAAAGTTGTTAGCTTCTTCTACACGCTCCGACCGAGAGGCATTTGTCGAACCTTCACCGGCAGCGCCTGTATCCGGGAGATTAGTGTTTACTGAAACGTTGTCGGATTGGCTTTCGGCTGTTTGGCTGGTTTCGGTAATTGACTGTGAAGAACGAAGGACTTGACCGTCCGGGTCGTATCTTTCTTCATTTGTAATAACGCGCTGTGGATCGATTTTTGCCGAAATCTGCACGCGGACATTACCGATACCCACAACGGGCTCGAGAAGCTGCTCGACTTTTCTCCCAAGCCTGTTTTCGATTGCAAGCCGCATTTCGTCCCCACTTAAACCCGTGCCGGGACCTTCTAGATCTTCCTCCCCTCCGCGGGCTAAGAGTGTACCTCGATCATCGACAATCGAAATTCTGGTCGTTTTCAAATTGGGGACAGCGGCAGAGACTAAATGCTGAACTGCCGCGACCTGGTTACGGTCCAGACGCTTGGCGCCCCGCATCTTAAGAACGACTGACGCACTCGGTTCTTGTTGTTGTCGGCTGAAAAGTTCGCGACGTGGCAACACGAGTAATACTTTCGCGCTCTTCACGGAGCTAATAGACGAAATTGTTCGGCCCAACTCTCCTTGAAGCGCGGTTAGTGCACGGATGTTTTGCACAAAATTAGACGTTCCTAATCCTTCCTCTTTGTTGAACGCTTCGTATCCTATGTTGCCGCCTGCAGGGAGGCCGAGTTCAGCCATCGCGATGCGCGCTTCGCCAACGCGGTTCGCAGGCACAAGAATCTGGGTTCCGCCGGCACCTAATTCATTAGAAATGCCAAGTGTTTGAAGTTCGGTCGCTATTTTAGACGCTTCTGACGGGTCTAAGTCGCCATATAGTAAGGAAAAGCTGGGAGTCCATATACGGGTCATTATGAAAATAAAAAAGATAACGAGGCCGATGGAAACAGCACCCATCATCGCCAATCGTGTGCCGCCAAGATTTCGCAGTGTGTCTAAAAATGGATTCACGGCCACGTCCCTCGGGTGTCAAGTTGATTCGCATAACTAATTGACATTAATAATAATTATTCTCTCTAAAGGTCATTCTAATCCAGTCCGGTATTTGTTTCTTAGGTTAAGAAATTTAACCAAATCTGATTTCTAACAGTCAGTTTAGTCTGTTTTTCAGTAAAAATGAAGTCAAAACACGGCAAAATTTGCCCATTTGGAATGATTTTAAAAAAGAACATAAAATAAACCTTATATAAAACATAAATTATGAAATAAAAAATAGTCGTTTGTGAATGCGCTAGACTACTAGTAGGCGTAAATGATCAATTTTTGATATTGTTGTTGTTTTGATATGCGGAATTCGGGACAGCAAGATCAAAATAAAAAAATTAATTTGCTACTTCTAATCAGGGCGTTGGGTAATTGTCGCAGAGGAAAATAACCCACAACCGGCCAACAACGTATTTTGCAGTGATAGTCACTCTAATTTTGGGAATTTCGGAAGAATCGATAGCTGATTTGCGGATCCACCAGTTGGCGATGATTAGTTGGAAAAATTTTATCTGTGAATGAACGTCTGTCTAAAAAAACCCAGCCTCGAATTATCAAGGCTGGGTGATTTTTGAGATATCGTAGCTATTTCGAGCTTAGCATTTATCTGATGATTCGCGTGAGCTCCTCGAGCATTTCATCAGCTGTGGTGATTATTCGCGTACTCGCCGAGAAAGCCCGTTGCGTGACAATCATCCGCGTGAATTCATCAGCCAAGTCAACCGTTGATTGTTCCAAAGCTGCCGGTGCAATTTCTCCAGCGCCTCCTCGTCCAGGTTCCAGGGCGACTGCAGGCCCGGAACTCGTCGTTTCAACGTAAACGTTACCTGTACGCTCTTGAAGGCCATTCGGGTTGTTGAACGTTATCACGGGAACCTGGAATATATCCCGCGTTTCGCCGTTATCAAATAAGGCAGTTGTGATCCCGTTTTCGTCAATATTGACCGAGTTTAAGGAACCGAATTGTTTGCCGTTTTGCTCAATGAAGTTTGGCGTAAAGTTTCCCTGGAATTGGGTGAACCCGTCTGCCTGACCCAGCGTGCCGAAGTCGAGTGCTACAGTCACACGGTCAGCGGTAGTCGTCCTGTCTGAATCAAAATCAAATGTGGTCTCAAATTTTGCAGTCGTGGCATTTACAACACCTACGTCGGTAGCGCTCGCGGAGGTCGATGTGATCGTATTCAGGGTGCCGTCTTGATTGAAGTTTAATGTTCCAATCCTCAATGTGCCCGATGGAAACGCACCCGTCGTTGTGAGTGGATCGTTGGTGCCGTCATTGTTTGCATCAGGGTCCACAAAGTTGCCGTTTGAGATTGTTCCAGTGACATCCCACTGATTGTTGGTGGCGGTTCTTGTAAATGTAAGAGACAACGAATGTTGCCCGCCCTGACGGTCAAAAACCTGAGCCGTTAGGCTGTTTGCGTCTACTGAAGTTGCAGCTGCTGGTAAGTTTGCACCTATATCAATCGTTGTTGTGGCAACTGGCGCTGAGGTTAAGTTAGCCGTGTTTAACACTGTGAATGCGCTTAGCACGTTGGTTTGCTGAACTGTGCCGTTACTGTCGATCGGCCAACCCATCAATGTGAAGCCGCCGGAATTAACTAGGTTACCTTCTTTATCTGGCCGAAATTCACCAGCTCGTGTGAAAAAGGTATTACCGGTTCCATCGGTTTTGTCGTTTACCGTAAAGAAGCCTGAACCAGAAATCGCAATATCTGTTGACACTGCAGACGACGTTAGAAGGCCTTGTTGGTCAACCTCGCGCTCGACGCGGGACTGCACACCACCAGGCGAGTGCAAGTCAGCGGATGATTGTGCAGTTACCAAGGTGGAGAACCGGGGGCGAACCGCCTTGAAACCAACCGTATTCACGTTCGCAATGTTGTCTGCGATCATACCGAGAGCCTGACTTTGTGAAAACAGACCCGTCACGCCAGACCGCATTGCTCCAAAGATACTCATCTTAATTTACCTCTTTACGCGCTCTATAAGTTTTTGTTTGTTGATGCATAAGTTTTAGGTTTCGACTAGATCATTCAATTACAGACCACCCACCTCTTGCTCGACGCCGTTGATATCGGATAGGGGCACCGGAATGTCGCCAATCCTTAAAATGGCGTTACCATTCTCAAATGAGACACCTGTGACGGTGCCAAAGACCGTTTGATCGTGAGGGATCAACTCGTCGCTCGTGTCCTTCGCAGTAATAGTGAAGCTGTATGGACCTGGCGGTTGTTGGATACCTTGATTGTTTAAGCCATCCCAAACGAATGTATGGATGCCGGCACTTGTCGGAATATCACGTGTTAAAACAACATCACCAGACGAGTCAGAAATATTGAGACGTGCTGTCAATGCATTTTTTGGCAAGAAATATGTTGTTTTAGCAATGTTATTTTCGAGCTGGGTTGTGTTTCCATTGGCCTCAATTACTTGCCCAATATATTCGACCGAGCCGAGCGCTACGTTGTTTTGTTGTAAAGTCACCAAGCTTTCCAAGTTCTTATTTTGCTGAACTTGTTGCTCAACGCTGGAAAACAGCACCAATTGGTTAGTGAATTCGTGGGTATCTAGCGGCGATAGTGGATCCTGAAATTGCAGCTGTGTCGTCAGGATAGTTAAGAAATTATCTAAATTCCCAGATAAGTCTGCGAGAGCCTGGCTCGAGGCTCCGGCGACAGCACTGGTATTGGATGATGCGGCAGCGACCACTGTTCTTAACTCCTTCTATTTAAACTTGGATGTTGACCCGGCCGTCTGCGGCGGCCGTTTCTGCGGCGATAAATTCAGCGCCTGTCCGATCAAATTCATCATCATCGTTTTTGTTGGCGGTGCCTTCACCGTCTGGTTTGGAAAAGTGTCCTTGTTCCGCCAACTGTTGTTCAAACTTGTTACCTTCGCTTCGAAGATTGAAGCTCAGGCTATTCGAATCCGTGCTAAGACCCGCATCCTGCAATGCTTGGCGAAGTCCCACGGCATCGCGTTGCAATAGCTCTAAGGTCTCTGGACGTTCAACACTGACGACGGCCATGGCACGGCCGTCGGCAGTTACTTCGAGTTTAACTTCAACGCGTCCGAGTTCCGCTGGCTTAAGCTGAATTCGAATTTGGTCAGCACCTTGCCCGATCGCCTTTTTAATCTGTACCGCGACCTGTTTCGTCAATTCTTGTGGAGCAACCTGGGGCCGAGGGGTCTGAGGTGCTTCAGTGCGTTGGGCACGCTGCGGGGACTGCTGAGAATTATTGGTTTGGCCGCCAGCTAGCGAATCCGTGCCTGTCTGTGCAGGTTGCCCGCCAGAATCCGGAACCACAGCTTTCAAAATCTGAGATTGCTGAACGGCGGTTTTAGGCACATTATTTTGGGGTATAGTTTGTGGCGTTGGCACTAAACCAACATTTGGTGATTGTGGCACCGCATGTTGAGCCTGCTGCGGAGGCAGCTGAGGATTTGTCGCTCTAGCGTTTGAGAGAGGCGGACGTGCCTCTGTATCAAGGTCGTCGGCCAGAATTACGGGCGTTTCAATTGACGGTTTATTTGGCTTAGTTGTCTGAACCGCTAAAGCGGCACTTGCCGCCAAAGTGTTTGCTGGTTGCGAAACCACCTCTTCCTGCACTTTTATGAGTTGGATCCCAGAGTTTGGCTGATTGCCATTGGTGGGGCCATCCATAGGACGTGGATTATGCGTAGAGTGGCGAAATTTAGACATTTCTTCCGCCAATAACTTCGGTTTTACCTGATGAAGTGCCGGATCAATGTTGGACTGCTTGGAATCATTGTTGGAATGTACGGCATGAGCATTATTGGCTCCGCGTGCTTCAGCTGCATTGTCTGAGGCCTGCTTAGCAATATTGTGAGCGTGACTAACTTGGTGATTGATGGATTGCAGCACTACCGGGCTATTGTCGCCTGCCGACAGCTGACTGCTAATGTCGGCCTTCAGCTCTTGGGCGCTTGTGGAACGCTGCGCTTTGGTTCCATGATCTTCTCCGCTCGATTTGGCGCCGTTGTTGGGCTGTAAAACTTGTGCTTTGGCAGCCCGCAGTGCTTCGGCAGCATTAGCAGCACGTGTGGCATCGACCCCGCTTTCTTTTGCTGGGTTACCCACAGCAGTAAACTCAGTTGCATTGAGATCGAGCAATTGCTCGCTGGCGTTTTGGTCTTTGCCATTTGATAGCACAGTATTTAGTGCTTTTTCATTGCTCTGGTTTGGCCCGTTTTCATGAAGTTTCTTTGATTTGCGAGATGTTTCTATTGACGCTGCATCCGCCGAGAAAAGGCCAAGACCATCATATTTCTGATGGTCCTCCCCCATCCTTACTTCATGAGCTACAGTTTCGTCTTGCATCTCCAACGTCAAATCGAACTCTTCACTCGATCCCGCATAGGCGACCTGTTGGACACCTGTGGTATGCATAAGCTGTGCGAACAGACCACTGTTGCCATTGAAGGCGGAATTTTTGCCAACTTTATTCGCATCCATAGTGTCGGAACCGATAACGGTGAAGGGATTGTCAATTCGTGAAGGCGTCATTGGTAATTCCCAAAGGTAATATCTCGCAGACGTCTCGCTGCATCCAATGTGCCAATAGCTAATGCATTGAAAAAAAATAATTTTTAAGAGATAAGGGGAAATCACTACGGCAAAGTTGGCCCTATCGCGGCAATAATTTCTATACCGGTTGGCAGAAATTGCCCCAATGCTAAGCGAAAATTCCGAGGTATTAACGACGACGTGCTGTGAACTGTCACGCACGGCAGTCCGTGTCACGTCCCAAGTGAACGGATAGCGTTGGGAACACTCAAATCTATACTAAACAGCGGCGCTGTAGTTTAGATTTATGCGGGTTGAACCAAAAAGTATCATGCAGTTTCGTCGATCACTGCGCCGTTCGGTTCTTCCTCCGTCCGTTGGTCCGTCGGTTCCAATTGCTCGCTAACAAACTTCACAAACTTTTCAGACGGGATCTGCTCAACCACTGTATCGGTCCGCGTGTCCACGACTTCGATAAAGACTTTATTGAGTTCGTTATTGAACCCGACTTGGGTTTTGCGGCTGCTGAATCTGAGGCTTTCTAAGGCCTGCTGGGTCCCCTGTAGTTCTGCTTGCTTTTGACGCAAGGAAGCATTTCCGCTTTCGTTCTGAGGGCCGTCAGCGTTACTGATCTGCGTTACGACGGCATCCGGGTTGCTCTGAAGCGTTTTAACTCCCGAATTTCCTCCAGACCCTAAGCTGGATCCTGATTGGGGGGTCGACTGCGATTGCAGCGACGGTAACGACGAAAAGTTTACATCCATTTTAACCTCCCGTGATGGCGTTCTGCTACACGTGATGGTCTCTACTCCACGACCGCAAATTCCCAAACACCTGTGGTTGCGACCGCTTTTTTGGTCAGTGAATACAAAGGAATTCTTCTTTATTCACTGAACTGGTCCATCCAAACCCGCCGGCGTCATTACACAGCAGCAGACGGACCTCCGCTAAAATAAAGAAGCAAGAGGTGTGCCATTTTTCACATCTGAGAATTAAAAGTTTATTTCTTTTAAACCATTGATAAAAAAAATTTAATTTTAATTATCTCGAATATTTACGAGCGATGCTTTTCTCTAATTAGAGAGAAAATTACCTAGTTTTCTTTCAAATTTCTAGCATTTTCACTTGTAAGGGTTCATCGAAATATTTTTAATCGTTAAGTTTCAGGTGGTTAGCCGGCTATGGTAAATTTTGCCTACTAAACACAGATACGGGAAATTTTTGCCTATCTATAAAATGTAAAAATTCTTCAACTTGGAATTTAGGATATTGCGCGCATAATACTTAAAAATTAACTGAAGTCGATCATTTTGAGCTTCGAGATGAGGGCGTTGTATCTTGTTGAGTCCGAATACAGTTTCTGATTATCGAGAGCGCGGATACTGTGTTTTAAAAGCGGTAATTGAGCCTATAGTTATTGCCGAAATAAAGAGCGAAATTCAAAGTATTTTCACGCCACTACTCCAGCGCCATCAAATCATCGATGGTAGTGTCGTTGATAGAGACTTCGATTCCGCCTTAGGAGAACTATTTCGCAGAGACATGAATGGGTTTTTGGCAGCCGCCAAAGCAACGCAATTAAGCCCAAAGTTACACAATTTGGGTTCGAGTGAATCGATGATCCGGCTGGTAAAAATGTTTGGCCTTAGTCAACCGATAATCGCTGTGCGGCCAGTTGTGCATATTCTCTCGGACGAACTTCAAGTTCCACAGGGTTATCATCGAACACCAGCTCATCAGGATTGGCGAAGCGTCCAAGGTAGCGTTGATGCAATCGTGGTCTGGCTCCCATTGGTGGAAGTGAACGCGGCATTTGGCCCATTAGAAATTTGGCCGGGTAGCCACCGGCTTGGCCTTCTTGAAACGAGACCAGATCCTTTTGGAAATGTTGTTGTTGAAGCGGAACTTGAAGAAGATAAACTAATTCCCGTTTCTGTTGACCCGGGCGATGCGATCGCATTTTCAATGTTCACCGTGCATCGAACTGGAAAAGAACAGAGCCCTGGGATGAGATGGGCTATTAGTTTCAGATACAATAACGCGGCCGATGAAGGTTTTATAGAGCACGGCTACCCTAATCCATTTGTTTATCAGTCGGAAGGTGAACTGTTGGTCAAAGATTATCCCACCCTCCAAGACGTCCAGCGTGTGTTCGGTTCGGATTAGGCGATCAACAACCCATTTTTTTGGCTAGATCAACAAAATTAGTGGCTACTACGTCCCAGTCTTCCGTCGGCACTTGGTCTAGCCCTTCTTCGATGCCGTATTCCTCTGGACGCGGAACAAAAGCTGTTTTCAATCCCCGAGAACGAGCGGCAGCCAAATCACTATTATGTGCTGCGGTCATCATAACTTCTGTGGGTTGCAGGCTTAATGCTTCGCAGCACCTGTCATAGGTTTCTGGCATTGGTTTATATTGGCGAACAACTTCGGCCCCAAGAATGACGTCCCAAGGCAGGTTGCCGTTCTTTGCCATATTTACCATAAGTGCGATATTACCATTTGAATGAGTGCCGATGATGAATTTAGATTTCAACAACGTGAGGCCCTCGACCGAATCAGGCCAGGGTTTAAGTTGGTGCCAAGCAAGATTGAGTTGGTCTAATTTATTTGAAGAAAGGTCGCCAAAGCCATATTGGCTAGCGATTACATCGAGATTCATTCGGTGAAGGGTATCGAGTTTAGTGAATGGCAATTCTCCGCCGCGAACCCTCTGCATTGCTGGTTGATAGAGGCTGCGCCAGTCACGTGCGAACTGGTCCCAATTTGCGGGTGGTACGCCATGCTTTTTGGCGAACTCACCTGCGATACGAGCTACGCTATTGCGCCAATCAACGACTGTTCCAAAGACATCGAAAATAAGCGCTTTCACTTCAACGACCATAACGACTGCTCCCTTCAATATTGCTGAACGCAGAAGTAACCTGTGGGCCTGTTAACCGCCGGTCTCTCGCGTTGCTAAAGGCCACACAAAATCAACCCTCCAGAATCGCAAGGCCAATCCCACTGGCACCGTAACCATTACCATTATACAGCATGTAGCGATCGCCCTTATGATCAAATACGTAAGGGTAACAGATCATTTCGCTGTCCCAATCGTCTTGTGATACTGCTATACCAGCCTCGTCGTCCCGACGATACCATTGTACGGCATTTTCCGATTCCGCATAACCAATCCGGTAGGCAAAATCACGACCTCGATAACAATACCACATACGCCATTTGTCCGAATCATGTTGGACACAAGGCCGAGCGATAGCGATTTCATTTTCATGTTCGAAATCCAATGCAATAGTTCCTGAACGCTGCCATTCGATGCCATTTTCGCTTACGGCATAACGTAAATTATACGTTGACTGCGGCGGGTCACCCGGCAGCCAATCGAGGCCGGAAAGATACCAAATGTGCCAACTATTTGCTTCTATAATGACGTCATGGCTTGCCATGAAATATGGATCTGTTGGGCCGCGGTCGAGAACCGGCCCGTCTGAATATCTCTGAAAATGGTATGTATCACCTGTTTGTATGGCAAGTCCTATCGAATTGCGGAACGGGACCCCTATGGCACGGTTCCAGCCGATGTAGTACAATCTTTTTTCATTGCCCAGGTTTACAAGCGCACTAGCCATAACGCCATCCATATCGAATGCGCCGAGTTTCCCTGGCGCTAATATCGGGGTATCGCTTTCATTTAATAATTTTCCCGGATTGCCAATATCCATTTCAAACCAGCCAATGTGTGAGCGGTTCGAGGCATCACGCGTAGTAAAAATGATACGATAGATATCACCCAATTGGTGGTCGGCAATCGGCACGGACGCGTGCGATTTAGACCATTCCCGCCCTCCGTTTGGCCGATATATTAGGCCAAGTTTGCGCCATTTCATCAGATCGACCTCAAACGGTCTGAAGTAACAAGTGAGGGCTCTGTTTGTCGACCCGGATATACAGCTTTGTCGGGTCCGTCGGAAAGAACCAGGGCGCCCGCACCGACAACGCAATCTCGTCCGAGTACAATATTATCCCTAAGCGTCGCATTTACTCCGATGAAGCTATTGTCGCCAACTACGACAGAACCAGAAATGACGGCATGGCTGGCAATGAAAACATTTTCGCCAATTCGGGTGTGGTGTCCGATGTGATTACCGCTCCACAGAATGCAATTTGCACCAATGGTAACATATGGTTGAATTGTATTGTGTTCCATAATCATAGTGTTTGGTTCTACTCTAAAACCTTTCCATAGCCAGGCTCGGCTCGACGCATAGCTTGCTAATTCGTATCCCTTCCGACGTGCTTCTACTACTTTGGCAGAGCGTTTTTTGTTCAGGTCCCCGTAGCCTATGGCGACGAAAATAGAGTATTCATCAGGAGGGAATGCTTCTGTCACGGTTTCGAAGGGAACGACTGGGATCCCGAGATGTTCCGAACGGTCGCAATAGTTGGCATCGACAGTGAATCCCGAAACCTCAAACGCGCTATCTTCAGTGAAGAGATAATGTGCGACTTCGGCGATTTGGCCGATGCCGAATATGATAAGGCGTTTCATTGTGAACCGCAGGTCCCGTTTTGATGGTTTCTGGCGTTGTGCCATGCAACCGGAATGCCGAATATCCCGCAAAAAAGCAACGAAGCAAATGTGGAGAATTTTTATTTCGGTCAGTGTGCGAAGGTTTGGGCAAATTCCTTTTTATTTTGATACATTGCATTTTTATGGGCACAATTTTTTTGTAGCTTGAAAGCTCGAGGCACGCGTTTTTGTCGCCTTTGCTCGGAGGAATGGTTATAGGACTTTTTCTATGTTCTTTATGATCCACGAAAAAGTTATGCAAATCTCAGAATCAAATTAGACTAGCCACCATGTCAGAAAGTAGCTCTGCGTTTGAAGAAGCGCAAAATTTTTTTCAACAAGGCAACTTTGGTTCAGCGCAAAGCTCATTGCGTGAGCATATGAAGATCAATCCGCTTAGTGCAGACGGTCATCACTTAATGGCGCTTTGTTATCATGAGACAGAACAACATGAGATGGCTCTTGAGTGGCTAGAAAAGGCGATTGATCAAAAACCAGAAGAAGTCGTGTTTTTGTCAAACGCTGGCATGATCGCTTTTACCTGTGGGTTGATGGATCGTGCGGAAGCATACTTGCAGCGTGCAGTTACAGTTAATGCAAGCCATGTGGAATCGCTTAATAATCTGGCTTTGGTTCGGGAACGCCAAGGACGTTTGGAAGAAGCCGCAAGCCTGCTTGAAAAAGCTATTATGTTTAAGCCCGATTTTGCCATGGCATATGCAAATCACGGTAATGTACTTCGGGCGCTCGGATTACTTGATCGTGCAATCACGGAATATCAAAATGCAATCCTGATCGCGCCTGAATTGGCTGCGGCACACAACGGTCTTGGCAATTTACAAAGGCAATTGAACCGAAACGTTGAGGCTATCAAATGCTTTGATCAGGCGATCGAACTCGATCCTGATTATGCGGACGCATATTTCAATCGAGCGATGACACAAGCCGCGCAAGGAGAGACCGTTCTCGCCGCAGATAATCTTGCAAAGGCATACGACTTGCGGCGGGATCATCGGTTTTTGATAGCGGACGCTGGACTGATGCCTGTAATACCCGCTTCGATTACAGAAATTAGTCATTGGCGGGAACGATTTAAAAGAAAATTTCAGTCTTTGTCAGAAGAACTTCAACCTGTTGGCGGTGATCCACAGCAAGTAGGCGCGATGAATTTTTATCTTGCCTATCATGGCGAAAATGACCGTGATCACATGGAACAACTCGCGGTATTTTATGCGCAATTATTTCCTGACCTACTGTGGACGGCGCCGCATTGTAGATCGTCGGTTAAACGAAACGGCGGCAAAATTCGATTGGGTGTTGTGTCTAAGAATTTCGGAGAACATGCGGTCGCTTGGATGATATTTGGACTATTGGCCAAATTACCAAGGGACCAATTCTGCGTCACCGCAATCACGCCCTCCGGTGCGGAAAGGAATGTCTCTGCGCGGATCGATAATGCCGTTGACAACGTGATTCATATATCTCCGAGTATACGGACCGCCCGGCAGGAAATTGCGGACGAGCGTTTTGATATTCTGCTCTATGCCGATATCGGAATGGAGCCTTTCAGTTACTTTTTGGCCTATTCCCGGCTGGCACCACTGCAGTGCGTGACATGGGGGCACCCCGATACCACAGGACTGAATACGATCGATTATTTTATCAGCAATGATATTGCAGAACCGGAAGATGCTCAGAAAAGTTATACAGAACCAATTGTTCGGCTAGCCGGTGTGCAGAGTTGGTATCCGAGGTTATTGCGTTCAGATCCGATGCCTTCGCGTTTAGATCTTAACCTGCCCAGTAAGGGTAACGTTTATCTTTGTCCGCATAACCTAATCAAGATCCATCCTGAAATGGACACTTATCTGGCAAAATTATTAGTGCTGGATACGGAAGGTTACCTCGTAATCTTCACCGCAAACGACCCAAACTGGACCCGATTATTGTTAGCTCGTTGGAAACCAATTTTCAGGCAAAATTTTGAACGTGTGGTCGTTTTGCCGAAGGTGCCGCTTCAAACCTTCATCGATACGATTGCTGTGTCCAATGTGGTCCTAGACACTTGGCCATTTGGTGCCGGGAATACGAACTATCAGAGTTTTGCGATGGGAGTGCCGGTGGTCACGTTGCCTGGTCGATGGATAAGGGGGCGCGGTACGCTCGCACATTATCAACATATGGGGATCAGCGAATGCATTGCTGAATCCCCAGATAATTACGTTGAAATCGCTATCCGACTTGGAACGGATCGCAAGTACCGTAAAAAAGTTGCAGACCAAATCGAAGCTCGATCTGGAGCGGTTTTGGAAGACGAAGTCTGCGCAGCCGCCTTCGCTGAATTTTTCTTGAGTTTGAGAGCCAAGACATGAGTTTGGAGCAACTCTTGTCGAGGGCGCATGCCTTGATTTCCCAGTCTAGGTTTTCTGACGCACAAGAATTGTTGATCAGTGACGCACCTCATCATGCGGAAGCCGCAATGCTTTGCGGGGTGGCAGCCAATAAAAACGGCAACCTTAACGCTGCAGTAGCCCATTTTGAAATTGCGGAACGATTGGCGCCAGGATTGGCAACAGCCCCGCTAAATCTTGGTCTAACCTTGCGTGCCTTGAATAAAACCGAAGCAGCGTCTTTAGCGTTGTCGAGAGCGCTTCAATTGGATCCACGTGTCGCGACGGGAAATTTTGCTCTTGGAAATATTAGAATGGAGCAGGGGCATCTCGATGAAGCGATCCGTCACTTCGAAGCGGTCATTAGAGAAATTCCAGACCATGCGGGTGCGTTAAATAACCTTGGAATTTGTTGTTTGAAATATAAACAACCTGCGCAGGCGGAAAATTTTTTTGAACGCGCAATCATTATCGATCCACACAACGCGGGAGCGCTAGTAAACCTTGGTATTCTCAAGGCGGAACAGGGATTTACGGACGAGGCATTAGTGCTTTACGAACGCGCAATTCAAGCAGAGCCGCATCAAGTTGAAGCAGCTAATAATTTGGGTGTCGCTTTGCTGGATAAAGGGCGATCAGGTGAAGCAGTAGCAGTTTTGCGCCGGCTAATTGATAAAGGCATTGCCGTTTTTGAAACATATTCCAACCTTGGAAATGCCTTGTATAAAATTGGTGATACCATCGGCGCGGCGGTGGCCTACGAGACAGCGTTATCCCTAAAGGCCGATGATGATGGGACCCGCGTTAAAAAGGCGTTATTACTTCCGGTTGTTGCGACCTCCAAAAAGTCTATGGAGGTTGCACGTTGTGAACTAACGATACGCATCGAAAATTTGGTATCTTCGATCCTTGATTTGCAGGACCCATTTGAGGAAGTGGGCGTACCAACCTTCAATCTTTCCTATCAGGATGAAAATAATCGCGCCATCATAGAGAATTTAAAGTTGATGTATCTAGGAGCATGCCCATCCCTTTCTTACAGGGCTTCTCATTGTAAAGAGGATAAAGAGGACAGTCGCCGGATAGGCAGCCGTGTCCGAATAGGCTTCATTTCCCGATACTTCCAAAGCAATTCGGTCGGTCGGTGCTTTCATGGTGTGCTCAGGTTTCACAAACGTGACGACGTTTCGATTATCGCATTCACCTTCACGCAAAGAGAGGACCCTCTGTGGGCTTCGATTGCGCAAGACGTGGAAAAAACAATTATCTTGCCCAAGAATTTGGATGCGGCGCGACGTGCGATTGAGGAAGAACGGCTTGACGTTTTGGTCTTTACAGATATTGGAATGGACCCGCTGACATATTTTCTTGCCTTCGCAAGGCTGGCTCCATTTCAATATGTTTTGGGCGGACATCCAGATTCAGTCGATACAGGAAATATAGACGCTTATATTAGTTGCGATCTTCAAGAACCAGAGGATGCGGTGACTCATTACTCGATACCGCTGATTCGTCTACCGGGTGCGCCCACCTATTACGAACAGCCAGAAATGCCCAGTCCCGTCAAGCCTCGCGAGTTTTTTAATTTGCCGAGTGATGGAGCGCTCTATTTTTGTGGCCAGACGCTTGTAAAGATCCATCCAAATATGGACGAGCTGTTTTTGGGTATTCTTTCTAGAGATATTACAGGTACTCTTGTTTTCCTGGAGGGATATACGCCGGAGCTAGCCGAGATTTTGAAGTATCGATTGCGGCAAAACCTAGGTGAAAATTTTTCAAGAGTGCGGTTTTTGCCGGCTATGAGCCACATGGATTACATGAACGTCATGACCTTGGCAGATGTTTCGCTCGATACACGGCCTTTCGGGGGAGGGAATACAAGTTGGCAAGCCATTACCGCCGGCACACCAATGGTGACCTGGCCGGGGGAGTATCTCCGGGGCCGCTATACGCAGGCTCTTTACAGATTACTCAATGTTACGGACGCTGTCGCTGGGTCGGCTGAACAATATATCGAACTTGCTGTGAAATTTGGAACTGACAGTGCGTTTTCTGAGAATTTCAATCGACGAGTAGCGGAGGCAGCGCCGTTTATCTTTGCGGATAGGGTTCACGTCGACGCCTTGTATGAATTTCTTGTAGGGCGTATCAGGTCTGGCACTTAATTTCGGTGGCGACTTGCATCGCTCGCTCTGTCAGTAGGCGGTATAAAATACTCCATTGGGAGCCGCGCCATTCGTCGAAGAGTGCCAGTTTGATGCCTTTGCGCTCAAATTCTCGGGCACTGTATAGCAAACGTCCGCCCGAGAGGTTGATATAGCGGTCGGCGTTTAGTTGACGACAAACCTCCAAAACACGGCTCTGGCCAGTAAATGAGTTCGGTATCTTTAGGGTTGTCGTCCGAATAATTTCAAACGGCAAGCACAGTTCCTGGCACGAGATTGAGAGCAGTTTCAGTAAGTATGAGACAACGTCACCATCCGTCTTGCGCATAGCATCAAGTAGCGGGTGGCGGGGGGCCCGTAATGCGGGAAAAATTTTAAGCCGTGCCTCTAATAACTCTCTCGCGTTTTCGGCGAATTTGAGGTCTGCTATTCGTTCATTAATTGGTCCTTTTTCAAGGGGTAGTGTAAGCCATTGTGCTTGCCCCGCCACTCCAGGTAACTTGTTGCGATGGACCCATCCGCGCCGTGGAAACTGTACGCAGTCGAAAATACAAACGACATCAGCTTCAGCGAAGAGCCGAAAGTAACCTGCATAAGGCAGGAAGTAAGGCTGCATAACCGCGATGGTCGTCATGAAAAATCCCGATGCGTTGGAGAAATCATATTAGGTTGCTCCTCTTGTTCCCAGTCATGATGTGCAAGAAATTTTAGGTGGCGTTTACGACTTTGCTACCGAATTTGCATGAAATAGTAATAACTCAGTGATCGTTATTCGACAGGCGTCTGGGCGCGGTCAGGCACTCGAAGCGTTAACGGGTAGCACTTTCGATTAATAGACAGATTTTCAAATTTTTATAACTTTTTCCATGAATTTTCGCGATATGGGAAAGATAGAAGAGCCGTTTAAAGCTGTTCTCGTCGTGTTGTATCATTCAGACTGGCGGCTTGGCGGTTTTGGAACGAAGAACAAAATTCTTTCTGTTGAACGATTTGTCTGTTTCGTCAAGTGTTGAACTGTGATTGTAGAGCCACAATCAATAGCGTTTGAGGGGAATTATTTTTTTAAAAAAATAATTTTTAGGGCAATGGCAGAACAAGCGAATTATGGATAGACTATTAACCTTTTGATTGAGGAAATATGTCCGTTCCTGCGTCCCGAATTCCTCTCATGAGGCCAAAATTGCCAGATGCAACTTCGATTTTTCCGTATTTGGAAGAAATCGATCGAAATCGACGGTATAGCAATTTCGGGCCTATGGAGCGCCTGTTTGAGGCGCGGCTCGCAGGTCATTTTGATCTAGCTGAGCACCAGGCTGTTTGTGTTTCAAACTGCACGTTGGGGTTGGAAGTTTCTCTTAGAATGACGGCCCGCTATCCTTCGGGCTACTGCTTGATGCCTTCGTTTACTTTCGTTGCAACCGCACACGCAGCAGTGTCAGCAGGGTTCGAACCATATTTCCTCGATGTAGATCCAAACACATGGGCGCTGGACCCCGAGGCGATATGCAATCGGTTGTCAAGGATTCAAGGTCCCATAGCGGCGATCATGCCTGTCGCACCATTTGGAGCTCCTGTTGAAATTAGTCGGTGGACAACTTTCACCAGAAAAACAAGTATACCGGTTGTTCTCGATGCAGCTGCGAGTTTTGACAAAGCTAAGGGGGGCAGAATTCCACTTGTGCTGAGTTTGCACGCGACAAAGGTACTTGGCATCGGCGAAGGTGGTGTTGTGCTCTGCACAAACGAAGAACTGATAAAAAAAATTCGTGCTGGCCGAAATTTTGGTTTCTTAGAAGGCCGTTCGGCAAATTTACCGGGAACCAATGCAAAATTGAGTGAATACAATGCTGCGGTCGGACTAGCGGCATTGGATCGCTGGAAAGTTAAACGTCAAGCAAATGTAATGGTTGCCCGGGAATATCTCGATGTATTTTCCGGCGTTAGCGGTTTGAGATTCGGGCCCGGATTTTCAAAAGGGGCAGCAAATTCGACCTGCAATGTGCAATTTGAAGCGCCAATAGCAAATCGTGTTATTAAGCGTTTAGACTCCATGGGTATAGAATCTCGAAAATGGTGGAACAATGGCTGTCATAACGAACCAAATTTTTTGGGATGTTCGGGAGAAGAGTTGCAAGTTACCCAATTTCTAGCTGATAGGGTTGTCGGTTTGCCCTTTTTTGAAGAGCTTAACAGGCCAGCGATTATTAGAATTCGTGACGCTATAGAAAGTGTTATGAGCCGGTAGTTTTTTCCCCTTTTTGCAAATGTTACCGGGTAATTAATGTTCTCGGGTACCTTGCGAAGAACCCAGAAGAAAAAATAACTTATATTTTTCAGTAAGTTAAGCATAATTTATTTTTTGGCACTGTGGTTGCCACCCTCCTTTCTGAAGTTCCGTGCTGTCAAGAGTGAACGCCAAAGGTCGTTTGTAGACGGTAGCGCGAAGCCAAGGAGCCAAGTAAGGCAGAAAAGGAGTTGTCAAAATGGCAGATAAAATTAGCTTGACAGAATCCGTGCGCAGCAACCTCTTAGCATTGCAAGCCACGGGTCGATCAATCGATCAGACACAGACGCGTCTTTCAACAGGTCTCCGAGTTAATTCACCGCTTGACGATGCGGCTGCATTTTTCACTGCACGAGCATTTGACGATCGGGCGTCCGATTTAACGAACCTTAAAACCAATATTGATTTAGGGATAAGTGCAGTCCAAGCGGCTATCGATGGTATCGAATCGATTTCTGCTCTTGTGGAGCAGGCCAAAGGCCTAGCAAGTAACGCAAGGTCATCGGGAAATACCAACGAGCGGTCTACACTTGCAATTCAGTTCAATGAGCTGTTGAGCCAGATTAATCAGTTGGCAAATGATTCAACGTTTAATGGCACGAACCTACTAAAGGCTTCACCCGACAATCTCGCTGTTGTTTTCAATGCGGACAATACTTCGAACCTAACGATCACAGGTCTGGACGCCACGACTGCCTCAACAGGCATCAATATTGCTGCGGCTGCCAATAACTTTGGTCTCAATGCAAATATTGATACGGCCTTGACTGCGATTTCTTCCGCCTTGACGGAGTTGCGTAGTAATGCAGCCACTTTTGGTTCGACCAATACCATCTTAAAAACCCGGCTAGACTTCACTGAAAACTTGTCGAATACATTTGAGGCCGGATCTGGAAAATTAACTCTCGCCGACCTTAATGAGGAGAGTGCCAACCTACTGGCACTGCAGACACGTCAGCAACTGGGTCTTAACTCGTTGGCGCTCGCTTCTCAGAGTGAACGCTCGATCCTTAGTCTCTTCGGTTAAGATGATAAATTCGGTTGCATAAATTAAATATGTTAGTTCTGCTGGGTAATATTTGCCTGGCAAAACGGGTAAAATTTGCCTGTTAGACAAAAATTGCCGAGCATTTTACTGACTTTAGGAGTGCTAAGTTACCTGTTTTTATTGATTTATAATGATTGGCATGGCCGTTGCGAGTGCAACGGTTGGTTAAAATTAGGTCGATAGAATATCGTAATAATTGTAGCCTTTTCATAGCGACCGCAGAAGGCGGTTGTACCCATGTGTCCTAGAATAGGAGTTTTGACATGGCAGATGCTGTCAATCTATCTTCGTCAGTTAGGTCAAACCTACTGACCCTCCAGCGATCCACTGATTTAATTGCTCTGACGCAAACGCGTTTGTCGACGGGTAAGGTGGTTAATACAGCTATTGATGACGCTCCTGCGTTTTTCACTGCAAAAGCATTGAGTAACACAGCAGCAGATTTCGAATTGCTGAAGTCTGAAATTGACTTGGCGATTAGTACCATTCAATCTGCGATCGATGGTATTGATGCAATTACTGAACTGGTTGTTCAAGCCAAGGGTCTTGCTACTAATGCTAAGTCGACTGGTAATACGAATGAGCGGTCAACTTTGGCTGTTCAGTTCAATGAATTACTTAGTCAAATCAATTTGATCGCAAACGACGCCACCTTTAACGGGTCAAACCTGCTTAAGGCGACACCTGATAATCTGGCGGTTGCATTCAATGATGATAATACGAGTAACCTGACCATCACTGGTCTGGATTCCACGACTGGATCGGACGGCATTAACATTGCCGTTGCAGCCAATAATTTCGGCCTAAATGCCAATATTGATACAGCTTTGACGGCAATTTCTGCTGCATTGTCAGAGCTACGTACGAATGCGGCGACAATGGGCTCGAAAAATACGATCCTTGGAACGCGTTTGGATTTCACCGAAAATCTCGTTGCTAACCTTAATAGTGGTGAGGGTAAACTGACCCTAGCCGACCTTAACGAGGAAAGTGCGAAACTGCTGGCTCTTCAGACCAGGCAGCAGCTGGGTATTAACTCATTGGCCCTCGCCGCGCAGAGCGAGCGGTCAATTCTGGCGCTTTTTGGTTAATACCCATTTGGGTTCGTTGGAACCCAGGCGGGGGCTTTGGCCCCCGCCTTTTTAATTAGTAGTAACAAGTATTCATTGACTATCCTGAAATATTACTGTTTATTTTAAAGAGTAAATTGAAGAGTTCATTTAATGGGCCGTAGTCCTCTGTTATTTTAACCCACAAATATTCTGCGCGACGGTGTGAAATGCCTCTTAAATTAATACTGAAGCCTGGTGAAAAAGTAATAATAAATCAGGCGGTTGTTCTGAATGGTGGTGAAAAGACCGAACTCGTTCTTCAGAATAAAGCTAGTGTGTTGCGAGAACGCGATATAATGACTGAAGAGGGGGCAGATAGTCCGGCAAAAAGAATTTATTTTGCTGTGCAATTGATGTACATGTTTCCAGATAGGGAACGTCACCATCAAGGTAAATTTAATGAGTTAGTGGGTTCTTTCATTGAAGCAGTACCAAGTTCGACACCAATTTTACTTGATATTGGACGAAAAGTTATTGAAGGTAACCTTTATAGCGCAATGAAGGACTGTAAAAAGTTGATGCAATATGAAGAAGAGGTGCTAACGCATGTCAGCGAGCAGTGATCCCTATCGCTCCTCGCAAAAATTGGGGGCTGGTGCTCGCCAGACTGAAGCGCGGGCTCTGATGGAGACGGCTCGGGCATTAGCGGATGCTCAGGACAATATGGAGGACATCTCGGCTTATCGAGCCGCATTGCGACTTAATTGGCGCCTTTGGACGATATTTCAGTCCGACGTTTCGGCTACGGAAAACCCTTTGCCGGAGGAAATTAAGCAAAATATTTTGAATTTGAGCGTCTTTATAGACAAACATACAGTAGATGCATTAGCCGTTCCTGAGGGCCGCAAACTAAAAGTTCTAATTGATATAAATCGTAATATTGCTAGCGGTTTAATGGCGAATCCGCCAGATGCTGGAGATACGCCACCTGTGCCACCACAACCACCAATTGGAGGGGTCAGCGGTGGTGGCGATGTGGTTGCCTAAGATAAGCTTCAACTCAACCAAGTTTCGAAAGTTCTAGCAGTCTTGGTGGTTCATCTGCGCAGTGGCGGCGATACATTTCATTGTATGCTGCCTCCAGTTCACGTGTGGATTTTATCGTGTCAAAAAGCGGTGTATTGAGCCGATTTTCATTAATTTTTTTTTTGGATCGTCTCGCGTTTTTTTGTATTGGTGGCCAGTTCGATGATACGAGTTTTATATTCATTAGTTGTTGACGTTATTAATTCTGGAAGACCCATTGCTCTGAGCAGGCTCGCAGAAACACGAGAGGCAAAGTGTCTTCCCTCTAGAGTTACAACGGGCACGCCTGCCCATAGCGCATCGCTAGTTGTGGTGTGTCCATTATAATAACGTGTATCTAGCGCTAGGTCGGCATATGCCACACGTCTAAGATGTTGCTGACGAGGCAACATTTCGGAAAATACTAGGCGTTTCTCCATGCCAAATTTATTGGCGAATTTTCGAAGATTATATTCGGCAGCATCGTTATTTTTAAGTAACCATAAGCACGAATTTGGTATGGAGGAAATTATATTCAACCATATTTCAAAAAACGATTTTTCTATCTTTATTGGGTTATTAAAAGAACAAAATATAAAATCAAAATTATTTAAATTATTGTTTAAAGGTTTTATAGGTACTTCTTGTCTATTATCGTTGCACTGATATGAGTTTTGTAGAATGACCAGGTTTTCTTGATAATATTTATGCGAATCCACAGGTGTAACTGTGGCGTCGGTAACCGCATAATCAAAAAATGAAGCGCCGCTTGTACCCGGATAGCCCAAATAGGTGACTTGAATAGGCGCTGGCCGCATGGCGCAAATGGCTAATCGATTGCGGCGAGTATACCCCTTTAAATCGACGAGAATATCAATTTTATCGTTGAATATCCTTGTGGCGGCTTCTTGATCTGTAAGTTTAGTAATATCGACAAATTCGCTGCAGGCAGCACGGATATCAGACCGATAATCACTGCGATCATTGGGGCCGTATGAATAAGCGAAAACCTGAAAACCGCCTTTATCATGCGCTTGAAAAACGCCTCGCATCAAGTGGGCGGTTGCATGATCATGAAAGTCTGCGCTTAGGTAACCGATTTTGATAACGTCCGTTTTCTTTGATTTTGATGTTCTTGTAAACGCAGGCACATCTCCGACACTGTTGATCAGTGATTGGCTCCATGAATGAGCGATCGCAAAGTTCATCTTTTCATCTTCGCAACGGTGAACGTTGTCGAACGGTGGTTCTGGAGCCATCTCCCCGCGCGATATTGCATTTTTGTTGAGCGTATCGATTTGTTTAGACAATGTATCGAGGGCATCACCCCAGTCGCATGTAATACGGAGAAGGGGGTAAAGGCCTGCGCTTGCTACATTGTTCTCTGGCGCCAGTCTTAAGGACTTTCGGAATGTATTGATCGCCTCACTAAGGCGTCCGTTGCGGGCATAAATGGCGGCAAGTTGGTTTAGGTTATCGATGTTGGGCGACAACTCAATATGACGTTCTAGATAGGGAATTGCGTCGGCAGTTTTACCGATATCGTGCAAAAGGCTAATCAGTATTGAGAGCCTAGAGGCATCGTGTTCATCGACAGAAATTACTGCCGTAAGATAGCGGACTGCCTCATTTGGCCTTTTGAGTTTAGCGCAAGCAATTCCTGCCAGATAAGCGGCCAAGTCGATGCCCTGATCCGTCTCGAGTACTTTTTCGCAAAAAGACAACACGTCTTCCCATCGCTCGCTCTCAGCCAGTTCGGACGCTGTTTGCAGTAATTCAAGCGGATCGGACTGATGGTCAGTTTGCAAATCTTTATTCAAGTGCGAGCAATCCTAATACCAGAGTTTAGATCATCCAAAATTTCCCCAACGACACCTTCCCAATCGCCAATTTTTTGTTGGCGATACAATCGCATTGATGGATACCAAGGCGAGTCCGTCCGGTTCATTAAATAACGCCAATCAGCGTGATGACCGAGCATTACCCAAACATCTTTTGAGAGTGCCCCCGCGAGATGCGCTGTTGCAGTATCGACGGTAATAATGAGATCTAGCGCTTCAATGGCGGCGGCCGTGTCGGCAAAATCACGGCACTCTGCGCCAAAGTCTAATATGTCTGAGGGAAGGTCTCCCGCTGAGGTCCCAACTTGAAGGCTAACAAACTCGTAACTGTCTAAACCAAGTAATGGGATCAACGCTTCCGGTGGACAGCTGCGCATTCTATCATCTTGGCGTTCCGGGTTGCCGCTCCAAACTAAGCCAATGGATGTTTTAGTTGATTCTAGTTGGTCATGGAAACGTTGAGTGGCAGAAATCGAGGGGGTTAGATAGCGCTCTGCAAGCGGCAAGTTCTCTAGCCTTGTACCCATTTGATGGGGCAGGCTCATTAAGGGAATATGAAAGTCTGTTTCCGGCAAAAATTCTCCGCGGGCAATTACTTCAGACACGCCTTCCAAATTCGAACAAATACGCAAAAGGTCCCTCTGGCATTCGAGTATGACTTCGCTCGCTTGTTTTGCAATGATTGGGGCATAGGGGACAAACTGAATAGTATCGCCGAAACCCTGCTCCGCGTACACAAGGATTGATTTTCCCTTGAGTGGTTGTCCGGTCCAAAGTTGGCTATTAAAACTTCGTCGCTTGATCGCAAATGATGGCGCGAGCCATCGAGCTTCGTAATTCTGCCAGCCGGCTTCGAAGTCTCCCAATAACAATTGTGCAATACCAAGGCTCATCTGAATATCTGGGCTGTTGGGTGTATGCGCGAGGGCTTTCTTATAGCGTACGATGGCATCCGCTGGTTTGTTTTTGTTGAGTAAGACCAGGCCGAGATTTGCCTGTGCGCGCAAGTCCGCTGGGTTTTCGTCAAGTACTTCAGAAAATAGTGCGGCAGCATCATCTAGTTGACCAATTTTTCTGAATACGTTTCCTAGATTTATTTTCGCATCGACGTTTTGGGGAGAGAGAGTAAGAGCACGTTCGAAAACTATAAGAGACTTCTCCATTTCGCCTTTAGCATCGAGGGCAACCCCTAAATTATTGAGTGCCTCCAAATTATTCGGATTAATTTCAATCGCTTTTTCGAAGCAATTAATAGCTTCCGGGTACCGTCTCAAATCGCAGAAGGCGAGACCGAGATTATTTTTAGCTTCGCCGTAACTTTGTTTGAGTTGGGTGGCCTGTCGGGCAGCTACAACGGCATCTGAAGGACGTCCGGCAAGGCGCAAGGCGGTGGACAGATTGTTGTGTGCTTCTGGGACGTCAGGCTTTAAATCAATGCTGCGCTCGTAGAGTCGAATTGCTTGCGCACAGTCCAAATCTCTCAAAGAAGCATTAGCGAGATAGAATAATGTGCCTGCATCATCAGGTGCCAGGCTGAGCGATTGATGCAGGTAGTTACTCGATTCCGTAAGATGACCCTGTTTGAATGCGTTAAGCCCGCGTAACTTCCAGGCGGCGCTGATTTGAGGGTGCAACTCTAAAACTTGTTGTAATATCTTTTCCGCACGTTCGCAATCACCCGCATTGTATGCTGTTTGTGCGCTGGCGAGAACATCCCCCAGCGATCCGACAAGTTTTTCGGATAACTCGTATTTTTTAGGGTTCATACTCGAAGGTTTATCCGGGATTGATAGCGGCGCTGTCAATCCACGTTATACAATTGAATGGCTATCTCAAGAAATTTGATAGCGAGAGCGTTTGTAATCGCGCAATTGTCGTGAAAGAGGCTTCTAATTGAATTTGCTCGAAATGTAATAATGTGACTGCTTCCGCCACGTCAATATTCTCAATTTTGGCAATCGAGTCTTGTGCAAATTTCAAAAAATTTATGTGTTTGCCTTTGATGCTTTCAAGCGCGTTCTGGTCAAGGCCGAGATCGGCCCTTAGCTCCGCGAGCGTATTGTCCACACCGTTGTCGTCTATTAGCTCTGTTAGTTCGGCGATAGCCGCAGTTAGAAATGTTCGCTCGTTATCAGTAATCGGATCCGTGAAGGTTACATTGGATACGTTATCAAGGGTTCTAATGAGTTTCTCAAAGGCCGGTTCCGTTGCAACAACACCATATGAAACATTAAAATTGTCATCGATACGTGTCGACTGGATTGTTGCGTCGCCACCGTAGTAACCCGTATCAGTCGCTTGGCTGAATGTCGGATTTGGCGGGCCAGTAATTACCGGGGTTGTGTAAATACCGTTGTTTAAATCAACGGGCCGATTATTAACCTGGCCGCCTGCAAATAGGAAGCGGCTGTCATCTTCAATATTTAAAATCTCGACGACCTGGTCGAGATTAAATTGCATGAGGGACGCAAGTTTTTTATCGTCGGCTTGGCTGCCGTTGAAAGCCGTCGCGATGTCGGTGCGCGCTTTACGCGCGATATCTTCAAGTTGGTCCAGCGCAAGTGCCATAAGATCGAGGCGTTTCTCTGTTATGGTAATGTTTTGGAGAAACTGTTCAGTTTGGGCTAGCTCACTCTTCAGATTCACCAGACGAGTCGCATCGTCGGCAATGCCAGAGAAAGCTTGTGCTTTTTTGCCAGAAGCGACCTGAACTTGCAGCTCGTTAATGTTGCCTTGTGTCCGCAACGTACTGCTTTTTATCATTTGATGTTGTGCGAGGGTGGCAGCCCGAATTGTGACCATTTTTTAATTCCCTATCTGACCGCGTCCATCAATTCTTGCAACATGTCAGATGCTGTTGTGATGATGCGGGCGGCGGCATTAAATGATTGTTCCAGGACGACGAGGTTTGCCAGTTCTTCGTCCAAATTCACGCCGGAGACCGCCGAGGCACGAAACTCGAGCGTCTCAGTGAACTGTGTCGTAAATTCGAGTTCCACCCGCGCATCATTTGTTTGTGCAGCTTGAAGCCCGAGCATTTGAGCGGAATAATCGGCAAATGTCGTTGTAACGCCTGATATACCACCAGATGATCCAAATGTTTGGGATGAGCCTAAGACACCTGCCATATTAGTTGCAGCTGTGGCATCGCCCGGAGAAACACCGGTGGTGGTGCTAACAGTACCATGGGCCAAGCGGGAAGGGTCTCTGACAATTTCGCTATTGACCTGAAAACGGCCCGAAAGCGATCGATTGTCTGTTGTAAGGCCGATTTGTGATACCAAAGAGCCGCTATCAGTAATAGTAAAATTATTGCCGTCTGCATCAGATATCACGAGCCGGCGCCCCGCCCCGTCATTGACAACGGTCGCAGAGATATTAGCGTTCGCCAAATGCGTGTCGCTAGTAATATTTGCTGCGATCGTGTCAAGAGATTGGCCAGCCGTATAGGCTATTGTTCGTGGAGAATTTGTGAAATTTCCGGTAAAAGTAAGATTGCCGGCTATTCCCAGAGCCGTCGTACTACTTGTGACTTGTGATGCTGCATAGGAATTGTAGTCGCTTGAATCGCTTTCTTGAACGATAAGGTCATTCAAGCCGAAGAAATGTGAAAAACTTCGTGTCTCCCCTTGAACGACGGTATACGAGCTGTTTCTGTTCGCGATAGCAATTCCGTTGGCGGTATTATCTGCGGTAATAACCAATTTTCCATTACTATCAAAAGATGCACTTGCGTTTGTCATACCATTGATTGTCGTCGCGACCTCACCAGCGGTATCGACAGCGGTTGAACCTAGGTTAGCAATGTTTAACGTCTCAACAACAGCGCCAGTTGTTCGGTTTATAACCACGATATCCACGGCGCCAGTTCCTGAGACTAAATCACCGGTGGCAAATGTTTGAGAGCCATTCAACGTGTTTGGGGGTGGTGAGGCGGAACCCGAGTTATGCTGTTCATTTAGTTGTACGGTAAGTTTATGGATAAGCGTATCAAGTTCGGCCTGGATATTCGGCAGTATACCATCGCGCAAATCCACTAGACCTTTCAATTTGCCTGTTGTGATCTCTGCAGTAATGTCATTTGTTCCATTCGCTGTATCCGGCGTGCCTAGGAAAATACCGCCAATACCGCCAGGATATCCTGCATCAGCTGGTTCTAAATACGATAGGCTGGCGCTCATCTGCACGGCCGACACATGGCTCGCTGTTTCTACGACTGAGCCGCTAAGCAGGTTCCGACCGGATTTAGTTAGGATCGTTAATAAACTATTCGAATCTTCAATGACCCGAAGGTCCATGGTTTGGGATAGTCGTTTTACAGCGCGGTCTCGCTCGTCGCGTTCTTCACCACTTGGTTGGTTTAAACTTTCTGACCTGGCGACCCGCGTGTTGAGATCGTGAATAATATTTAGTTCGTTGTTAATTTTTGTCGCCGTGCGACTAATATCCTGATCGGCTCGCAATCGTAGATCCTGGATATTGTTGCTCAGTTCTTGAATCTGAAGAACCATCTTCCGTAGTTCATTGACGGCGTTAAATGCCGTTGCCGATGATTCTGGTGTGACAGAGAAGGCTTCTAACGCATCGCGTACTGCATCTAAGCCACTGGTGATGCTGCGATTATTGTCGGGAGAGGCGAATAATGCCTCAAGTTGACCCAAGAATTTCTCGCGAACATCTAAGTTTCCGATAATAGCCTGCTGGTCACGAATTTCACGGATGAGAAACTCATCCACTACTCGATCGACCGTCGCGACATTAACGCCGGCGCCCGTGCCATCTAGGTTGTTTGTAGAGAAGGTTACATCCTTCCGCGAATACCCCTCGGTATTGACGTTCGTGATGTTGCTTGACGCGGCCTGAAGGGCAGTCTGTGTTGCCGAGAGCCCGCTCAGCGCTGTTCTGAGTGCGAGGGTTAGTGTCATCTCAAATCACTCATAATTGCTTGTCTAAGGTCATAGGCGTGACCGATATTTTTGCCCGACGGGTTGGGTATGGGGTGGTGCCGGTAGCGCCATAGCCATTGGGGCGCGTCTCCTGTCTAGTAGCTAAGTTTGCGATTTTGTGAACCATTCGTGTGTTCATTTCGAGCGCGGCGCGAAGGACGTTCGCGTTACGTTTTGCTGACCGATCAAAGGCTTCGCTCGCATGGCGCAGACGCGCTCGTGTTTCAGGGGCGATGTTGTCGAATACCCCGTTGTCTTGTGTGGCTTCCCGCATACGGAGTTCGTAGAGGCCCGAAAGCGAGGTTTTCTCTTGCTGAAGGGCACCGATTTCCTTTACCCGTAATTCTCCTAATAGCTCGTTTTCTTGATCGATGAGCGTGGTGAGCGATTCGGTGACATCTATCAATTCATGTGCGCGTGCTGTTGGATCCATGTTCCTATTCTCCGTGCACTTCTTGCAATTTCAGCAGCTGTTGCTGAACCGCATCGGCAAACCCAAAGCCGCCCTGTTTGACCACTTCTTTGCCATATTCCTGTACCATGATAGAGCGGAAGACTTTCTCGCCTTGGCCCCCGCCAAAAGGACCATCTGTCTTGATACCGGACATCATCGATTCCATCATCATAGAGACGAAGAAGGCTTCGAAATCCTGCGCGACCGCTTTGATCTGCTCCAGGCTCATTTTTTTTGTAGTTTTGTCGGTAGTTTTTCCCCCTGCAGGCTGCTGAGAAGCTTGATAACCTGTTAGGGCCTGATCAACCAATGCACTGCTGTCCAGCATCACAGCACCTCGATGTCGGCTTGCATAGCGCCTGATGCTTTGACCGCTTGAAGGATGGTGATCATGTCGCGGGGACCAATTCCGAGCGCATTTAGACCGTTAACCAATTCCTGTAACGTCACACCGTTCGGCAAAACGGCAAACTTGCGATCGTCACCTTCTTCGACTTCAACCGCGGTTCGGTTTACAGTTTCAGTCGTTCCGGTGTTTGAGAAAGGAGCTGGTTGTGAGACTTGTTGAGATTCGGTGATACGTATGGTCAAGTTGCCTTGCGCAATTGCTACAGTGCTGATCCGTACATTCTCCCCCATAACAATCACGCCGGATTGTTCGTCGATTATCACCTTGGCTATTTGGTCCGGTTGAACTTGGAGTTGCTCGATATCCGTTAGGAGTTCCACAAGCTCTCCTTTATAGGTCTTGGGAATGTCAAGAATTACAGTTGCGTTATCAGATGCTTTAGCGGTTTTGACGCCAACAAACGCGTTAATCGCACGTGAAATACGGCGTGCCGTTGTGAAATCTGGGTTACGCAATGATAAGCGAACGCGTTTTAAATCGCCTAATTGGAACGGCAGTTCTCGTTCTACGATCGCACCGTTTGGAATGCGTCCGCTTGTTGGAACCCCTTTAACTATAGTTTCCGCCTGGCCGGCAGCGCTGAAGCCACCGACCGCAAGCGTACCTTGCGCGACTGCATAGACTTCACCATCAGCGCCGAGCATCGGCGTGACTAATAGGGTTCCGCCAAGGAGACTACTGGAATTACCGAGGGCGGAGACAGAAACGTCGATTTTAACACCCTGGCGGGCAAATGCAGGAAGTTGTGCTGTAACCATAACAGCAGCAACGTTCTTGGCATCGAGCGCATTGTCATTGGCATTGACACCGAGCCGCTCCAACATGCCGATCAAGCTTTGCTTGGTGAACACGTTACTTGCAAGGGTGTCGCCAGTGCCATTCAAACCGACGACTAAGCCATACCCGATGAGAATATTTTCACGAACGCCTTCAATGTCGACGATATCTTTTATACGGGATTGCGCGAAGGCTGCGTTTGTCCACGTCAGCACAGCCGCGATCAACCCGAATGCAAATATAATGCGTCGGAGCGGAGTTATTGTTTTGAGATGGTTAGCTGAGTTCTTCATCTCCACCATTTCTCCCGCCAAAGGAATTTTCCATAACGATTACTGCGAACCGCATGCCATATCAGAAAATATTTTAAGATATTGAAAAGAAAGGAGGATTTGAAAGTTTTCTAGATTAAGAAGATGGGGAGAAAGATAGGAAGGCAAGGCATGCCGAGCGATTGGAAAAGATTGCCCAGCAATAGGAATTGTAAGGTTTCGCTTAATGGTTTCTTCATTCCTTAAAAGATACTAAGATTTCCCTTATGAAAATCGATCGAACATCTTCCGTAAGCTCTTCACCTATAAAGCGGAGCGAACGTTCGCAGAAATCCGGCTCTGGCAAGTTCGCTAAAGAAGTGACGGTAAAAGGTAATAGTGGTGACCCGGTGAGTGCTGCGGCACCGGTTCACGCTGTTGATGCTCTGTTAGCAATTCAGGAGGTTGACGACGCGACAACAAATGGCGGAAACGCCCAGGGTCGTCAGTGGGGTGGCGAGGTGTTGGATAGATTAGAAACTATCCGTCTCGGTATTTTGGGGGGCGCCATACCGATAAGCGAGTTGCAGGCTATTGCTGAACTAGTCGAACGCCAAAGAGAAATTGTAACGGACCCAGCACTGCAGTCATTGCTTGATGAAATTGAGCTTCGAGCGCGAGTAGAATTAGCCAAATTTGAGCGCGACTCTTAAAATTCTGTGAAATTTTTACTTGAAACACAAAATTCATTCTAAAGGTAAATTCAAAGGCTTGCGGGAGCGTTAACCACTCCATATACTCCGCGCGCCTTGGATTTAGGGGGCACCCAAGCGGGGATTAACGATGGCGCCAAAAAAACGACCTTCGCTTCCGAAGAATTATAAGCCGACGGAAAAAGAAAACTTTATGAGCGCGCGTCAGCGCGAGTATTTTCGCCGCAAATTACTAAGTTGGCGCGAAGAGTTGCTCAGTGGATCGAGTGAAACACTTAAAAATATGCAGGAAGAAAGCTTGGCGGAGCCTGATATGGCGGATAGAGCTTCGCTGGAGGCCGATCGTGCGCTTGAACTGCGGACAAGAGATCGTCAACGGAAACTGATCTCGAAGATCGACGAGGCTCTTGAGCGCATTGAGAGCGGCGAGTTTGGCTATTGTGAAGAAACTGGTGAGCCAATTTCGCTGAAACGCTTAGAAGCCAGGCCGATTGCGACTTTGAGTGTCGAGGCGCAGGAACGCCACGAACGCATGGAGCGGACACGCCGAGACGATTAACTGTCTTCCGGGTTGCAGCGGTTGTTAAAAAAAGGGGGCCGATGTCTTTCGACATCGGCCCCTTCTTAAACAGTGACCGTCTTGGAGTTGGATGAGGAGGATGGAGACGACGGCCGCTGCAATTCGTTTTCTAATCGTGTGTTCCGGCGTTTTAAAATGGGAAAAGAACGTCGAAAATTTCTTGTCCGTAGCGCGGCCGTTGCACGTCTGTCAGGATTCCCCGTCCGCCATACGCAAGTCGTGCTTCAGCGACTTGTTCGTAGTTAATCGTATTGTTAGTGGTTATGTCTTGTGGCCGCACGATGCCAGTTATTGACAGTTCGCGTACCTCTGCGTTTACGCGTGTTTCCTGACGCCCTTCAATCACAAGATTACCGTTTGATAGAACTTGCACAACAATCGCTGCAACTTTGGTAGTCACTTTGTCCGTTCGATCAATCTTACCGTCTCCGAGTATTGACGAAGTGCTGTTTCCTGTTACGGCGTTGGCGGGATTAACGGTCTCTGGAAATATAGCGTTTAAAGCTTGCTCATATCCTAGAAACTGCGGAAGAGCGGCGCCTTCGCTGTTGGTGCGCGATCGTTCAATCTTATTATCAAAATCGACAGTATCAGCAATTGCTACTGTCACTGTTAGAATGTCTCCAACTTGACTTGCGCGGAGATCCTTGAAAAAGGCACGAGAACCGGCACGCCAAAGTGAGTTTGGTGATTTAGCATATCGAATGGGCGCTGGCATAGGCATGGAAACTGGGCGATAGCCAGCTCGATGCTTTGGGTTTTGTACGCGTGATAGCTCCGGGTTTTCGCCAACTTTCGATAGACGTTCCAGCGTATTGCATCCACCTAACAGCGCCACTGCCAACGTCAAGATTGCTAATTTATGTATGGATTTTATGTTGAACTTTTTCATCTTCTATTCCTAACGCAAAGCCAACCGCCCAAGTGGACTGACAGTGACAGTGCCGGAATCATGGACAGTGCCGTCGATGACTTTATGCGTTTTGGTATTCAAGATGCGTATAATGTCACCTTTTGATCCGTTTTGAAGCGCTTTCCCTTGTGCTGTCAGCATCATCCGTTCTGAACGAAAGACCATAGTCACGATCGATCCTTTTCCAACTAGCACCGGTCTGCGGATTTCGCTGCGTTTTACAGGACGATCTGCGGATAGTGTCCGAAGTGGGCTCATTCCTATCAGTTCGGAAACGTCACGCAGACCATTCATATCTACCTTATCTGCCCTACGCGTAACGAGCCGAATATCATGCGGTTTGATGATTTCTTTGCTCGACATGCGACGAATTAAGACGGGCACATCGATGATCCGATAGTACTTTCCAGTAACGGTAATCCGAGTGCCCCTATGCCTGCCTCCGGCACCTACCAAAATGGCGGAAAAACGGTTGTTTTGGCGTTCAATTCTAAGCGTTTGGATTTCTACAGTTGGCAGAGCCTCGCCAGGCAAGTGCATTTGTAAGAGACGGTTATCGAGGTCAATCTCGAATTTATCGGATTTTTCTAGCTCAGAACGAATGCCAGCTGCCAAGGTCTCCTGAATCTGTTCGGTGGAGATATAGTGTGTAGCGCGTTCGACCACTACATGGTCCATAGCACTCATCGGTTTCCAATTAAGTCGAAATGATTTTGCGGTTCGATAGAGCCATTTAGCATTTAAAACCATCCGCCGACCGGGATCGGGGGATTGCAACACCACTCGCTCACCGTGGCGACCAGCATCGTGGAAAAGGTCTGAAAGTTTTACAACATCATCTTTAACGATAGCCTGCTGTTTCAACGACGTGGCAAGGCACTCATTTGTTGCCGAATTCCCAATTAAGAGAACCACCGCAAATCCGAGTATTCCTAGCAAGGCAAATATACTTCGGTTTTTCATAGCTGATTACCGAACATTTGACATAGTGGCCATCATTTGGTCCGAAGTCTCAATGACCTTGGAATTCATCTCATAAGCGCGCTGGGCTGTGATTAGATTGGTAATTTCCTCAACGACGTTCACATTTGAGGTTTCAAGAAATCCTTGCTGAAGGCGACCAAAACCAGCCGTATCTGGATTTCCAACTGTTGCACCGCCTGAGGCTGGTGTTTCGAGGAATAAATTATCGCCGACAGCTAAGAGGCCGGCTTCGTTCGAGAAGGTGGCAAGGTTGAGTTGCCCAATATTCTGCGGTGCAACTTGACCATCAAGTTGAACGAGTACTTCCCCGCTGGGATTAACAGTTACGTCGATCGCGCCATCTGGAATTGTTAGGCCCGGCAGGACGGTAAATCCATCAACTGTCACGATTTCGCCGTTTTGGCTCAGTTGGAACGCACCCGATCTAGTGTAACCTGTCTCGCCGTCTGGTAGCTGAACTTCAAAATACCCTTCACCATTGATCGCTAAATCAAGCGTGTTTTCTGTTAAGGATAAATTACCTTGTTCTGTAATTCGGTATACTGCGGCGGTTTTAACACCAAGGCCGATCTGAACACCGGCTGGCACGATGGTGCCAGCATCCGATGAATCCGAACCGACACGCCGTATGTTCTGATAAAGTAGATCCTGAAATTCTACTCGACGGCGTTGGAATGCGGTGGTGTTCATGTTCGCGATATTGTGAGAAATAACCTCAACGTTGAGCTGCTGTGCCAGCATCCCGGTAGCGCCGATATTTAGGGATCTCATTGCTTACCTCCTCTATGTTGCGCTTGGACGGCGCGACAGTCGATTTATAGCCTTCATTTGCCGTTCGTGTTCTTGTTGGATTGAACGCCCAAGGCTTTGGTACTGACGGTGAATTTTGATCATCTCAGAAAGTTCAGCGATTGCCTTTACGTTGGATTTTTCTAACATCCCCTGGGCAATATTCGGTTTTTCAACATCTTGGGGCTGCTGATCGTCAGGCGTTTTATACAAGTTATTGGCGGTTCGCCGCAGCAACTGCTCATTTTCGAATTTTACCAATCCGAATTGTGCGATTGTACCGTTTTCAGCTGAAATCGTGCCGTCGGAGCTAATTTCGACCCGGCCACCAATGGGCGGGATGTTGATTTGATTACCACCATTATCAAGGACAGGATTTCCTTGACCCGTTACTAAACGATTTTCCGCATCTAATTGAAACCGACCATGACGAGTATATCGGTTTCCGAGTGGTGTTTCGATTGTGAAGAAACCCTCGCCAGAAATGGCAAGGTCGAAAGGGTTGTCAGTTTTAACGAGCGGTCCTTCTGAAGTGTCGCGCATGGTGCCGATATCTTGCGTGAAGGATTGTTTGTCGGAATCCGATGGCTTTTGTAGATATTCAATGAAAATTAGTCTTTCGGCCTTATAAGCCGGTGTGTTCATATTCGCCATATTGTTGGCGACGATATCCATATGGCGTCGCAAACCTAATTGGCGTGATAATGCGATATAGGTTGGTGTCTCCATAACCTAGAATACCCTTCCTCACTTAAACTCATCCGAATGTAAGTTAAGCAGAATACATGCCATTCTGTTTTTTAGTTTTATTTCAACAATTTAATAAATTATGGGTAGTCCAATGACGTAATTAAATTCTTTGATATTTGATCAAACCAGGCAGGACTTTCCACAAAGAGGCAAAATTTTTCGGGCAAATATATTAGTTATACATATCATTTTTTTTGCCTTTTTTTGTTTTATTTATTACTGTTGTTCAAGTATTCCTTATGTGAAGATAAAGGTGATATTAGTTTCGGCGCTGGTTTAATATTACAGAGAAGTAGTAAATGGCCGATGAACTGGATGACGATGAACTAGGTGACATTGGTGAAGATGGGGCCGGCGGTGGATTGAGAAGAATCCTAATCATCGTTGGCGTCGTCGTACTACTTCTCGCGATTGGCGGCGCAGTGGCGTATTTCTTCGGGGTTTTTGACGATCTGCTCGGCCCTTCAGAAGAGGAATTACAATCAGAGGAGCAGCAAACAGACACGTTAGGCCATTTCTTCGAATTGGAGGAAATGCTAGTGAGTTTGGGGCGGACTGGCCGAAAATCGAGTTTTCTTAAATTGCGAATTAGTCTTGAGCTTGAAAGAAAAGAGGATGAGGTTCGCATCCAGGCGGTCATGCCACGTATTGTTGATAGCTTTCAGGTTTTTTTGCGGGGATTGCGTATAGAGGAGTTACAAGGGTCGCACGGATTATATCGAGTTAAGGAGGAGTTGTTGTTTCGCGCAAACGTGGCGGCAAGTCCAGGTAAAGTCAAAGATGTTTTGTTTAAAGAAATGTTGGTGCAATAGTGTTGGTGAATGAGCCCACCGGGTATCGCCATGATGATAGATGATGACGACGAAGATTTAGCTGAAGACGAGGCCTCGACAGGGCAAGAGCCCAGCGACGACGATGGCGGCGAGGAACAAGTCGATAACCTCGATGCGGAATGGGCCGCCTCTGCTGGTGGCGCTGGCGAGGATAGTAGTTCCGAAAGTTCTCGCGTTCTTGATCAGTCAGAAATCGACAGCCTGCTCGGTATTCAAGAAGGTGAAGAATCTGAAACGGAACGTTCTGGTATTGAGGCCATCATTGACAGCGGAATGGTTTCTTATGAACGACTTCCGATGTTGGAGGTGGTTTTCGATCGGCTTGTCAGAATGATGTCAACCTCTCTTCGTAATTTTACGTCGGATAATGTCGAAGTCAGTCTGGATGACATTGCATCTATCCGCTTTGGCGATTATTTAAATTCCACACCATTGCCGGCGATGTTAACGGTATTCAAGGTAGAAGAATGGGATAATTTTGGCCTAATCACGGTTGACAGTTCTCTAATATACTCAATTGTGGATGTGTTACTCGGCGGCCGTCGCGGGACGTCGGCGATGCGGATAGAAGGTCGACCGTATACTACGATTGAAAGAAATTTAGTCGAGCGGCTTATTAATGTTGTCTTGACCGACCTCGGGGGTGCTTTCGACCCATTGGCCTCGGTCACGTTCCGCTTTGACCGTCTGGAAACTAATCCTCGGTTTGCAACTATCGCCCGTCCTGCAAATGCGGCGATCGTTGCCCGCTTTCGGATTGATATGGAGGATCGTGGCGGTTGCTTGGAGTTATTGTTACCCTACGCAACGTTGGAACCCGTTCGTGAACTACTTTTACAGATGTTCATGGGCGAAAAATTTGGCAGAGATTCAATATGGGAGAATCACCTTGCCACAGAACTCTGGTTCACTGATGTAGAGCTGGATGCGGTTCTCGATGAGGTGACGGTGTCACTGAAGGATGTCTTGAATTGGGAAGTGGGTTCCCGCTTGGAGTTACAGGTTACACCTGATACGACTGTCGACTTGCGTTGCGGTGAAAATTCTATGTTCAGAGGTCGTATGGGACGCAAAGGCGGGGCGATTGCGGTCCGCATTGATCAAAAATTGGACCGCGCTCAAGCGGAGTAACTGAGGTGGTACGAATGCTGTCTCCCGAGTTTTCATTTTTTTTGGAGTTATTAGGGGCGACGCTATTAGTCGTAATGATCGTGTATGCGTTCAGGCTGAACCGTCGTTTGTCTACACTCCAAGAAGATAAAGCAGAGTTTGAACGACTGTTAGTTAGTTTTACGGAATCAACAAACCACGCCGAGACAAGCGTCGCGCGATTAAAGGTTAGCGCCACCGATACGGCGCAATCTTTGCAGGAAAGTGTCACCCGTGCGAATGCATTACGCGATGATTTGGGTTTTTTGGTCGAACGGGCGGACGAACTGGCAAGCCGTCTTGAGACTGGAATTCGAGAAGCTCGCCCTGAACATGGCCAACGCGCATCGTTGAGGGACTCACGGGTGAGTGATGAGATGGTGACCGACGATTCTAATCAGTCTAAAGAAGCGAATGAAGAAGATGCTACCCAGAGGAAGACTAAGTCTGATCTCTTGAGAGCATTGGAAGGGATGCGTTAAGCGATGAAGGGTCGTGTAAGAGTTCTACCATTAATGATCATCGTCATGTTTCTTATGTTTTCAGAAAAGGCGTTGAATATTTGGCAGGGTGCTTCAGACGTTGATTTTAGAGGTGGAATTGAAATTAAACCGGCATTAGCGCAACAACCTGAGGGTTCCGATGACCCGCAAACGTTGGCACCTGCAGATGAAACCGCGAACGGCAATCAAAAATTACCGCCTGGCTCTCGGCCTTTGTCAGAAACGAAAGACGAAACGCCAATTGTTGGCGATCCCAATCGCTTTAGTGAAAGAGAGGTTCAACTGTTGCAGGAATTGGCGGAACGCCGAAACGTATTGGATGCCAGGGAGCAGCAATTAGAGGAACGTGAAGTCCTCTTAAAGGCAGCCGAGCAGAAGTTGCTTGAGAAGCAGACCGAATTGAACTCTACGAAAGACGAAATCAAGGTTCTTCTTAAGAAACAGAATAAGGAAGAGAAGGCCAAAGTAAACCAGCTTGTTGCCATCTATGAAAACATGAAACCAAAAGATGCAGCGAATATCTTCAATGAATTGGAAATGCCTATTCTCTTGCAGGTAATCAATAATATGAAAGAACGTAAAGTTGCTCCTGTTATTGCATCAATGAATGCGGAAAAAGCACGGATTTTGACGAAAGAGTTGGCCGATCAACGTAGGCTTCCAACTTTGCCAAAATAGATTCCTTAACGCTAAAGTGGGTACGCTATTAAACATCAGTTGGATACTGATTTATTATTGGTGTTTTCAGTTACGGATTCTGTGGCTTGATTGTATTAATGTTTGGCCAATACGAACCAATGAATGGTCTGTAATATTAGGTCTGGAGATAATAGCATTCAGATGCGTTTTGTTGATGAGGCATCAGGCTAAAAGTAGAGCCAATATCGAAGATGGTATAGACAAATCTGTCCCAAGTTTTGACTGATTTTTTTAAACAAACCGAACTAGAAGATAATACTAACCAGAAAACGATGTCTGGTGGTTATTTAGTTTTAAGCTTATTTATTTTATTACTTGCATTCTTTATATTATTAAATGCGATTTCAAATAGAACTGAGATAAAATCTCGAGTGGTTATGGACTCTTTACTCTCGACATTTAGGACGACCGAAGATTCGGGCGATTCTGCAAAGAAATATTCGCCCCTTCTAGGCGCGATACTAGAGCCGGAAGACCTTTTAGATGAAATGCGCCGTCTTTGGGTAAATGCGATTCCAATTGCTGAGTTTAAAATATTAACAGACGGGAAATCTTTGCAGTTTCGTTTGCCCGCTAACATGCTTTTTGTTGGCGGCGTAGCGTTAATCCGAAAAGACCGCAGCGACTTAATCCGAAACGTCGCAACCGTTCTTGGGACGGAAGTGCCGGGTTTTTCAAACGAACTTGAATTATTAGTTGGGGCAGATTGGAGAGCTGGTAAGGAATTTAATTTGAGAAAGAATAATTTGGAAATTCAACGCGCGGTTGAAATTGCAGAAAACTTGATATCCAGCGGAGCTCCCCGTGCTTCAGTATCTATTGGCGTGCATGAAGGAGATGGTAAAGAATTTGAGTTGCGATTTTTTGTTCGGAGGAATGCATTGACTAAAACTGATTTTCAAAAATATACGGAATAATCCATGATTGTGGGAGATCGAACTGTCGAAGGAGCAGCTCCAGTTGGCACATGGTTGGTCACATTTACGGATGTGACTGCGCTTTTGTTAGCATTCTTTGTTATGCTTTTTTCGATGAGCGATATAGAGATGGAAAAGTGGGATCAAATGGTCTCTGTAACACCGCCACTGGAGAAACCCAAAAAGTACGTTCAACCGCAGCCGAATGCGACTCTTAATGTATCGAACGTCACATTAAAACCAGCGTTGTCTCTTGATTATCTCGCTAACGTATTAACGGAGCATTTGGCAGGTGATATTCTGTTAGCATCGGCGTTTGTACATCGTCTTGATGGTTTGGTCGTTGTCTCATTGCCGAGTGATACGATGTTTGCGAGCGGCGAAATAGAACTGCAAAAAGATGCAAAGGATGCATTGTTCCGAATGGGTGATGTGATCGCATCAATTGGCAATAGAATTGATGTTCGGGGACATACAGACCCCGGGTTATTGTCTGATAAGCATTTTGATTCCAAGTGGGCAATTTCTTTGGCACGCGCTGCCGCGGTTGCTAATGAGTTAAGGCGAACGGGGTATGCGCGTCAGCTTCCGATCTATGGTCTCGCAGATACCAGATTTAATGATTTGGACGTTCAAATTCCTGAAACGTTGAGATATGAGTTGGCACGCCGCGTTGATATAGTCATTCATCCGCATTCGGGGCGCCTTTGATGCAACTTTTCCGTCTTTTTGCGATTGTTGTGCTGATAATTGCTGTGCAGCTGCCAGCGATTGCACAGGAAGTTGTTCGGGTACGCGGTGGTGGGCATTTAGGATTTGGACGTATCGTTTTCGATTGGACTTCGCCCGTGGGATATAATGCCAATATCAACGGAAGAACTTTAACCGTTCGCTTTGAACGTCCGTTAAAAGCCAATTTTTCCCAAACTATCAAGATTTTGCGCGACTATATTTCTAGTGCACGTATTTCCAAAGATAACAGCATAGTCAAAATATCGCTGAAGGATGATTTTGATCTCAAGACATTTAAAATTGGGACTTCGATTGTTTTGGACGTTGTGCGTCGACAGGGCGTCGTGCCAGTATCAGAAACGAATGAGTCTATACCTTTATTGCGCGTGCGCAAAGGGCAGCATAACAAATACGCCCGTCTTGTGTTTGATTGGACTCGTCCCGTTGAGTATGAAGTATCGCGAGATGGTATTCGGGTGAAGGTAAGATTTAATCGACCCGCTCGAATTAATATCGCAGACCTACATGCAAATTTGAATCGCGGTTTTAGCAATCCATCTACCTCAATCGAAGGTGATAAACTTATGTTTTCGGTTGATGTCACTAAAGGAGCCCGTATTCGTCATTTTCGGTCGGGAACAAAAATAGTATTGGATGTATTTCGCGGTTCGCAAGCCACAACAGCAACAAATTTACCCAAGAAAAAGCAAAAGATTAAGACCTCGCCAGAAGCGCCTGTCGCCTCCGTATCGCCGTCGCAGACTGACAAGCCCATAAGACTTCTTGCGAAACCTGATGAGAAACAAGCGCAAGAAACGAGTAAATCTAAAGAACAAAATAAAAAACAAGTTGTTAGCACTGGTAAAGTGCGGGATACGCGTCCAGAAAATAAGAAACAGGATGGCACGCCGCTAAAACCAGATGCCGCCACTTCAATGGGGAAATCCTCAGTTAAAACGGATTTGAAAGAGGCAAAATCACAAAAACGTAAGAAAGCTGACGAGAATAGGCCCGAGCAGGATGAGCTTCCGCCGGATCCTGTGACACTAGTGTTCGAATGGCCACAAGAAGTGAGTATGGCAACGTTCCGCAGGAATAAACATGTTTGGATTGTCTTTGGATCTCGCTCACCAATCAAGACGGCGCTGCTTCAACAACAAAGTAGTACCCTTTTAGACCGGATTGACCAAATTCCATCTGGTCAAGCCACCATCCTCCGTATTCAAACCAAAGATGATAGCATCAATGTTTCTAAGGTGCAGTTAGACGGTACAAATTGGCTAATCGAATTTTCACGATCTCCAATGCAGCCAATGTTGCCTATTCCCTTTGGGATTAATATTACCGGCAGTACTGGACCAGAATTGCTTATGCCATTGGAAGCAACCGGGCGATTACTCGAATTCCAAGACCCTGATATTGGAGATACGATACAAGTTGTTGCAATAACAGAACCTGGCTTGGGGATTAACGGCGAGCGAGCGTATCCTGAGTTTCAGATACTTGCATCGGCACAGGGCGTCGCAATAGAGACGTTTAACGATGATTTAGGTTTAAAGAAGCAAGAAAAAGAGATTGTCCTTAGTGGTCCAAGGGGATTGTACGTTTCTGAGATAGTCTCCGTGCCGACAAAGATGGATACGGCTGATGCAGTTAAGTCATCAGTTCCGTTTGGTGTAGTTGGATCACAAATTTTGCAACCTATTAAATGGCAGCGGGGATCGTTGGATGAGTTAACGGATACCCGTCAGGAGTTAATGGCTGAGATTGCGAAGCAGCCATCCAATCAAAGATCTAAATCTCGAATGGAACTTGCGCGTTATAACTTTTCACATGGATTGGCTCAGGAAGCGCTTGGTGTTTTGTCACTTGTCGGGCTTTCCGATCTTGAGGTGGCATCTTCAGAAGATTACTCAGCCTTAAAAGGTGCAGCCTTGGTTTTAGCGGAACGTGGATTGGCGGCACGAAAAACGCTCAGTGATCCAAGATTAGATGGTTTTCAAGATATTGCTCTTTGGCGAGGTGCAGCGGATGATCTGACCGGAGCTCAAAAATCAGCGGTCAATAATTTTAATACCGGTGATCCGTCGCTTTTTGGTTACCCCATTTCGTTGAAACCTAAACTCCTTGTCAGAAGATTAAAGGTTGCGCTGGACGCTGAGCAGATAGAGCTTGCCAAGGAGTGGCGGGATCAAACCTTGGGGGAAATTGAAGCGTATGGTCCAACCTATAAAGCCCGTTTGGAAAACCTTTTTGGTCGATTGTACAGAATGGAGTTGGATTTTGATAATGCAGTCGCGTCATTTCAAAGCGCGAAGGATAGTGGTGATCATTACAGCTCTGTGCGTGCTGAATACAATTTAATTGATATCAACCTTCAACAAGAAACTATTGAACTAGAGGAGGCTATTCAGCGCTATGAAAGGCTGCGTTATGCATGGCGTGGAGATGCATTTGAACGACAGGTCTTAAATCGCTTAGGTGAGTTGTATCTAGCGGAAGGTGACTATCGTAATGCGCTGAATACTCTGAAGGTAATTGTCGCATATTTCCCAAAACATTCAGATGCAAAGAATGCGGCAGAACGAATGAGGGGTGTCTTCCGACGCCTCTATCTTGAAGGTGAGGCGGATAATATATCACCTTTAAAAGCATTGGCTCTGTATGACGAATTTCGCGAACTGACACCCGCTGGTCCGGATAGTAATCTTATTATTCAGAAACTAGCCGAGCGACTCATAGATGTGGATTTGCTTGATAAAGCGTCGGAAGTATTAGGTCATCAGGTTAAGTTTAGGCTGCGTGGTGAAGAAAAAGCTGCAGTCGGCACGAAGTTGGCATTAATTCGCTTAATTGCCCGAGACCCGGAAGGGGCGCTAGTAGCACTCCGTGATAGTTTTTATCCTAATGTCTCGCTTGAAATTGAAAATGACCGTCGGCGCATACGTGCGAAAGCCGAATTTGAACTGGGTAAAGCGAACGACGCAATTGCATTGCTCGCTGGTGATGTCAGCCGTGAGGCTGACTTACTTAGAAGTGCAATTTATTTCCGAGAAAAAAATTGGGCCGAAGCGGCTAAAGTTTATCAGCGCTTGGTTGGCGACCCACCTGCAGACGGTGCATCCATCGATGATGAGTTTGGACGAACGGTATTACTCTGGGCTGTCGCGTTAAAACTTCACAAGGATGAGGATGCTCTCAGACAATTATTTGAATTGTACGGAGCCGCCATGCGCGCAAGCCCGCTATCGGCGACTTTCGATTATATTGCTAAGCCATCTGAAGGTGCCGGCTTTGACGCAGGTTCGATTCAAAAACAAATTGCTGATGTTGATCAATTCCAGGCTTTTATGAAAAATTATCGTGAGCGGTTACTCAAGTCTAAGGGGAAGCCAAAGGATCAGACTGGTGCGAAACCTGCTCAGTCAGATCCGTCAACTACTGGCTAGACGAATTAACTTTGCTATAACTCGCCGAAGCTTTGCACTAGACTTCCAACGACGAGGTACCAGCCATCAACTAAAACGAAAAAAATGAGCTTGAACGGCAACGAGATCATTACTGGTGGGAGCATCATCATACCCATCGACATTAGAACAGATGCAACTACCATGTCGATTATTAGAAACGGAATGAAAATTAAAAACCCTATTTCGAATGCACGCTTCAGTTCGGAAATCATAAATGCTGGTACCAACACGCGAAGGGGCGTGTCCGATAGGTTTTCAATATTGCCAACGTTCGCAATTTTTCGAAATAAATCGATGTCTTTTTCACGGACGTGCCTAAGCATAAAGCTTTTTAAAGGTGCAACCGTGCGGTCGAAGGCTTGTTCTTCCGTTATTTGTTCTTCGATGAGAGGGGCGACGCCTTGCTCATAAGCCGTCTCGAGGGTCGGCTGCATTATAAAGAATGTAAGGAAAAGCGCTAAACTCACCATAACGGAATTTGGCGGTGCACCTTGCGTTCCCAATGCTGTTCGCAGAAGAGATAGTACAATAACGATTCTTGCAAAGGAGGTCACCATCACAAGTATGGATGGCGCAAGTGTAATGACTGTGAGAAGAACAACAAGTTGCACTATACGCGCAGTTGAACTCCCACCCTCTCCGAAATCCAAATTTACGCTCTGCGCGAAAGCGGGTGCCCCCCCCCAAATCAGAAGAGAAGCGCCGGCCAAAATAGATATCCATGCGACTAGGGCTATTTTGTTAAATTTCATTCGGTTAGCCCTTGGGAGTCGTCACGATAGTTTCAACACTGGCTTCTCCGGACTTAACGCTTTGTCCTTGATCTTCCATTTCTGTGGGCATTTCCGGCGCAGAAATGCAGCCTTCAATTAGAATATCTTCATTCGCACCGAGCAATATTAAGTGTTCTGTATTATCTCTGCGCACGAGTACCAGCCGGCGGCGTGCATCAACCGCCAAGACATCCGTGACTTCAAGGCGCCGGCGTCCACCCGTTAGGCGTCGCTGCAGGCGAACCGCTCCCCCAAAACCAAAATGGCGAAGCAGGAGTGCAACAGCTCCAATGAGGCCTAAAACAAATATCAGCGCAAAAAAGAATTGCAGGTAATTTGAATAGTCTAAGTCCATTAGGGTAAAAACAACTTGTATTGTTCACCAAGGCGAATTTGTGAACGCATGACGTTTATTCTTTGTCAGCGGTGACCGTCGTGTCTGAATCGGCTGTATTTGCCATTCCGTCAATATGGGACGAGTAGGTTTGAAGGTCTTCGAGGAAATCCTTCAAGGGTTCACGAACTTCTTCTGCTTCTTCCGGCGTTAATTCCGCGATTTCCTGACAAATTTCGTCGATTTTTGTCTGCATCAATTCCATTTCAAGATATTGTCCGTCTGCGAGTTTATCTTTGCCTGTCGCAATAATGCTTCTTAAAGCTTCGACAGTCTCCAGAATTTCGTCTTTTGTCATGATTTGCTGACCTCTTGCGTTGTTAAATCGTTCGCGGCGTACACATACCTTAAGATTTCGGCTACCGCGATGAACGCTTCTACAGGAATTTCCGTTTCTATGTCGGCTGCGGCGAGCATCTCAGCTAAATCGGCATCCTTGCGAACCCGGACACCTTCGGCAAACGCAATGTCTAAAATTCTCTCAGCAATATTACCTTTTCCCGAAGCGACAATCTTCGGCAGAGAAGCAGACACTGTTGGACGATGCTCTATCGCAACGGCGATGGCAGAATTTTCCGGCTTGCCGTGTTTTTTTTGCTTAGTGGTCTGGGAGCGGGAAATCTTCTTCAAGATATCTTTCCAATAAAATTGACTTTCGATAGGTTTGATTGCGAACTGGCAATGGCTAGAGGATCCCGCAGAACATTAAAAGCTCGAGCGGTTTTCAAGATGTTCTCGGTGCTAAATTGATTGGAATAAAACATTATTACAATGAGTTATTGTTACCTCTAATTCCTTTTTGAAGACTTAGTCTAACACAAGAAAAATCTACGCCGTACAATTTTCCATAATTAAATAATAGAACAGCACATATTGAATGATATTTTGATACGATCATGAAAAGTTAGGTTATTTATTCCATTAAATGAGATTTTAGGTGTTTTTTATTTTATAATCAATTATTTTTATATTAGGCGTATTTAAAAATATTTGCTATCACTTTCATAATTTGTCTAATATCTTATATTACACTTAATCAAAACCCTGGGAAATAATGGCATGTAATGTGCATTAAATTATGGCGGATGGATGAGGACGGTCTTTAAGGCCGGAGGATGGAAAAAATGGATTTGAGCAAAGTAGCCGTATTCCGTATGACGACTGGCAAAATGAGCTGGTTGACGGAACGGCAGCGTGTTCTCTCGCAAAACATAGCGAACTCCGATACGCCTAAATACAAGCCCCAGGACATGAAGGAAGTTGATTTCCGAAAACTTGTGAAACGCAATACCCGCAGTGTTGCCCTGTATCGTACGCATAAGTCTCATATGTCGCTGGGTAATGAACGCCTTAAATTTGATACTGAGCATAGCAAAGGGTACGAGACGGCACCGTCTGGAAACGCTGTTATTTTGGAGCAGCAAATGATCAAAACGGCAGAAACAAATGCCGACTTTGAACTTATGACCAATTTGTACCGAAAGCATGTTTCAATGTTTAAAATTGCTTTAGGTGGCGGTAAGGGTTAGTTGGAGGATTTGATATGCCAAATGATCTCGCTAGTGCACTAGCAATATCAGCCTCAGGAATGAAGGCCCAAGGTACGCGCCTGAAGATTGTTGCGCAAAATATAGCAAATGCTTCGTCGACTGCAGATAAGACTGGCGGCGATCCGTATCGTCGCAAGATAATCACATTCGCGAACGTACTTGATAAAGAGTTGGGAGCGCGTCTTGTTGAGATTAAGAATCTGAAGGAAGATAAGTCTGACTTCAGACTCAAGTACGACCCTAACCATCCGTCGGCGAATAAAGAGGGATTTGTCGAAATGCCTAACGTAAATGCTCTCGTCGAGATGATGGATATGAGAGAAGCGCAACGAAGTTACGAAGCAAATTTGAATATGATTGAAGCCTCAAAAAATATGATGTCTAAAACCATCGGATTGTTGCGCTAGAGAACCAAACGAGGAACAGATGCATGGCTATTAATCCGGTTGATGCCGCTCAAGCCTTCAACAAGGCAGCTCAGCTTGGCGGAAATGCCGGTCTGGATGCGAGATCAACACCGACATCAAAGAGTAGCTTTGTGGATCTTGTGAAGGAAGTCGCGCAAAAATCTGTGGAAGCTGGAAAGGCCGCGGAGTTGGCCACCGCATCTGCGGTTGCTGGTGAAGCTGACTTGACCGATGTCGTGACGGCGGTATCTAATGCCGAAGTAACCCTTCAAACCGTGGTGACGGTTAGAGACCGCGTTGTTGCCGCCTATCAAGAAATTTTGCGAATGCCAATTTAGGCCAAGTTATGAATGAAGCCCAAGCGCTTGATTTTATGCGCGAAGCGATTTGGACGTTAATTATTGTGACTGCGCCAATCATGTTAGTGGGTTTGGTTGTCGGCCTCATAATATCGCTTTTTCAAGCGCTTACATCTATTCAAGAAATGACATTGACATTCGTTCCAAAGATCCTTTTGGTTTTCTTGTCGTTGGTGATCTTTCTGCCATTCATGATGGAGACGATGCGTTTGTTTATGGAGGGTGTGGCCGATAAGATTATCGGACTTGGTGCCGGCTGACGAAAATTAAATGTTTTATCAACCCATCGCGGCCGAAGTATTCGCGTACCTTTTCGTATTCAGCCGATTGGGCGGGGCTTTATTGGTGCTCCCAGGGGTTGGTGAACAGTATATCTCCACGCGAATTAGGTTGCTGTTCGCGCTCGCATTTACCGTTGTCATAACGCCAGTTCTGCTTGATCGACTGCCAGAAATACCTGAAAAGACTAGTGATTTATTGATATTGATTTCAGGCGAAATCTTTTATGGTCTTGTTATCGGAATGATGGTGCGGTTCCTCGTTACTGCACTTTCGTGGGGTGGGACAATCATATCGTTTTTGAGCGGGCTTTCAGCAGCACAGGTATTCAACCCATTGCTGGCTGAGCAAGGTACGCTTCCTGCAGTAATTTTTACTTTAGGCGGCGTTTTATTGGTTTATGCGACAGATACGCATCACCTAATGTTCTTCGCGATTGCCGATAGCTATACACTCTTTGTTCCTGGCGAAATTCCTGCTTTCGGCGATACAGCTGATTCTTTTGCCAGGTTGATAGCCAACAGCTTCGCAATGGCAATTCAATTTGCTGCACCGTTCATCGTATTTGCCATCGTGTTCTATACTGGCATGGGGCTACTTGCTCGTCTCCAGCCTCAAATGCCGGTTTTCTTTGTCGCCTTGCCGCTGCAAATTATGATATCATTGGTGATCATGTCATTAGTCATACCAGCCATATTACTTTTGTTTGTAGACCGTTTGGAGGCTTCCCTTAATTTCCTTTTCGTGCCGGGATAGGGCGAATGTCCGAAGACGCAGACAAGTCATCAAAAACCGAGGAGCCGACCGTTAAAAAATTAGCGGACGCGAAAGAACGGGGATCGGTAGCCGTTAGCCGTGAAGTCAATACTTGGATGATTTTGATGGCAGGCGCGATTATGCTGGTGATGTTTTTACCCGATATAGCAAACGACTTCAGAATTATGCTGATTAAATTTGTTGAACAGCCGCATGATATCTCGTTTGACCAAGGCAATATGCATGAAGTTATCTCCAAAGTTTTAATGGACTTCCTCCGAATATTATCGGTCCCTTTCATATTGTTTTTGGTTGTTTCTATTGGGTCGGGTGTTCTTCAAAATGGTGTTAATTTTTCGCCAAAAGCTATCGAGCCCAAATTGGAAAAATTCAGTATCAAGACTGGTGTAAAGAGAATTTTTTCAGGACGGCAGGTTATAGAGTTTCTTAAAGGGATATTTAAAATTGCAATTGTCGGGACGGTAGCTGCGATACCGTTGATTCCAACATTCAAGCGGATTGATGCGTTGCCGACCTACGATGTTGTAACTTTGCCTGGACAGCTACATGAGCTGGTCTTCATCTTGTTCACAGGTGTTTTAGCGGTTCTCGCTGTAATCGCGATAATCGATCTTCTGTATCAACGTTGGGAACATACGCGTTCTCTGCGAATGACAAAGCAAGAAGTAAAAGATGAGCACAAAACAACGGAAGGTGATCCAACTGCCAAGCAGCGCTTGCGTAAAGTAAGGCTTGAACGCGCGCAGCGGCGTATGATTCAGGCCGTGCCCGAAGCTGATGTGGTTATAACAAACCCGACTCATTTTGCTGTGGCGATGAAATATAATCCGGAAGAAATGAGTGCCCCGGTTGTTGTTGCTAAAGGGCAAGATTTGATCGCGTTTAAAATTCGTGAAATTGCAGAGGAGAACGATATTACAATTATCGAAAATAAGCCGTTAGCGCAGGCGCTCTATTTTGGCGTTGATATTGACGAGGAAGTTCCGGAAGAACATTACAAGGCTGTTGCTGAAATAATTAGTTATGTCTGGAACTTGAAGGGACGCATGATGCCAGCTGAGGAATTACAGCAGCCCGCAGCCGCCGCCGAATAAGGAGCTAAATTTTTAATCACCTTATGTACTCAAAATTATTGAGCCGTGTTTTGATTTTAAAAATTCTCCAAGCCAGCCATCAATGGCCGAATCTTAAATCGGTATTTTGTAATTTGCGCCTTCAATGCTATCGAGAACTATTTTGGAGTGCTTCGATACAAAAGCCGGCAACAATTCGTGAATAAAAAGCAGACCTTGGAAATAACTTCTCTTTGATCCGGGCATTGATGATGGAATGTTTGGCTAGATTAGAGAAGAAGGTAGTGTTGGGAGAATTAAGGATGAATAGCGAATAAGCTTGTTTGGCGCGTTGGTATTCAAAAATCAGAACTACTAATTTATTTAAGTCAAAAGTGGCGAGCTTGCTGGTAAAATTTTTTGGTGATTAAGGTTTCGGTCAACTTTTCAAAAAATATTCCTTTTGATGGCGGAACTAATTAAGGGGCCAGATTTCAGGTTTTTAAAGGTATAAATCATTTATAAGAATCGGACGCGTAATACGTCGAATCGATAAACTTTTCGAATTTTCTCCACCAAACTGAGTAATCTGAGGTATTTGGTGCCACCTTGAAATCCATTTTCGGCATAGCGTTAGTATAAATCGGCTTTGTTTCCTTAATGCATTGATTTTAAAATTATAATAAGAGAACAAAAATAGAACTTGCACATAGGAACAAAATGCGTACAAATGATTGTCTTGTTAGTTGTAATTGAGGTTCCAAGGGGAGCCTTGAGCAAAAGGAAAGAGGAAAGCAGTATGTCGGTCAGCTCACTCCAAATTGTCGAAAAGGACGTCATGGATAAAGAGAAAGCCCTTGAAGCGGCCCTGGGTCAAATAGAGCGTTCTTTCGGCAAAGGGTCGATTATGAAACTCGGCCAGCGAGAACAGGCAGTTGATATCGAGGCTGTATCAACAGGCTCTCTGGGTCTGGATATTGGTTTAGGGATCGGTGGGTTGCCACGTGGCCGCATTATTGAAATTTATGGGCCAGAAAGTTCAGGCAAAACCACCTTGGCATTGCATGTTATTGCGGAAGCCCAGAAAACCGGCGGAACTTGTGCTTTTGTTGATGCTGAACACGCACTTGATCCGGGCTATGCAAAAAAATTAGGGGTAAATATTGATGACCTATTGATCTCGCAGCCGGATGCGGGCGAGCAGGCCTTAGAAATTTCGGATACCTTGGTTCGTTCGGGTGCGGTTGATGTTCTTGTAGTTGATTCTGTTGCCGCACTGGTCCCTCGCGCTGAATTGGAAGGTGAGATGGGCGACACGCACGTCGGACTGCAGGCACGCCTGATGAGCCAAGCTTTGAGAAAGCTAACAGGCTCAATTAACCGTTCTCGTTGCATGGTGGTATTTATAAATCAAATTCGGATGAAAATTGGTGTTATGTTTGGCAGCCCGGAAACCACAACCGGCGGAAACGCGTTGAAGTTTTATTCAAGTGTTCGCTTAGATATTCGGCGGATTGGAGCGATCAAGGATCGTGATGATGTGGTAGGTAATCAGACACGGGTCAAAGTCGTTAAAAATAAGATGGCGCCACCGTTCAAAATGATTGAATTCGATATTATGTACGGTGAGGGAATATCGAAAATGGGCGAATTGCTTGATTTGGGTGTTTCCGCGGGTATCGTTGAAAAATCCGGTTCTTGGTTTTCCTATGATGGGCAGCGAATTGGGCAAGGTCGGCAAAATGCCAAGATATTTCTTAAAGAGAACTTGGAAGTTGCTGAACAGATCGAACGCAAGATTCGTGAGAATGCCGGTTTGATTTCAGATCAGATGCTGGAGGGTGCCCAAAACGAGCAAAGCGATGAAGAGTCATCTACAGAGACTGCCTCGGTTGAAGGTAATGCCGACTAAATGCTTACAGGATACTTACCTTATGACGGCGCCTTTATGGCGCCGTTTTTTTTATTTTATTTAAATAAATTTGAATGGAATGATGCTAGCCATTGTCTAGACTTAAAATTGGCGGCGAGGTAGAACGCGGGCGTACTTTAAAGCGTCTATTTATTGCAGAGACGATTTTGATGACTAGCACAAGCGAAATTCGAAGTGGGTTCCTGAATTACTTTGGGAAACACGGCCACGAGATTGTCTCATCGTCGCCATTGGTGCCGCGTAACGATCCAACGCTTTTGTTTACGAACGCAGGCATGGTCCAATTTAAGAACGTCTTTGTAGGCGCTGAGCAGCGGCCATATGATCGTGCTACTACCTCGCAGAAATGTGTACGAGCGGGTGGCAAGCACAATGATCTCGAAAATGTTGGTTACACGGCGCGGCATCATACGTTTTTTGAAATGCTTGGGAATTTTTCTTTTGGCGATTATTTCAAGGATGTCGCGATCGAATTAGCGTGGAACTTGGTAACAAAGGAATATGATCTCGACCCTGCTAGGTTATTGGTGACGGTCTATTCAGAGGATGAAGATGCGGCGGATCTTTGGCGCAAGATTGCCGGGCTGACAGATGATAGGATCATACGTATACCGACATCTGATAATTTTTGGGCGATGGGCGATACTGGACCTTGTGGGCCGTGTTCTGAAATCTTTTATGATCATGGACCTTCCGTTTCAGGCGGTCCACCCGGTAGCCCAGATGAAGACGGTGACCGATTCATTGAGATTTGGAATCTGGTTTTTATGCAGTATGAGCAAGTTTCTGCCCAGGAGCGTACAAACCTTCCAAAACCGTCAATTGACACGGGGATGGGTTTAGAGCGCGTTTCAGCATTGTTACAGGGTAAGCACGACAACTATGAAACGGACCTTATCCGAGCACTTATTAAAGCGTCGGCGGAAGCTTCAAATTCTGATCCAGATGGGGAGTGTGCAATATCGCATCGTGTCATTGCCGACCATTTGAGGGCCTGTAGTTTTCTGGTGGCAGATGGCGTTTTGCCTTCGAACGAAGGGCGTGGATATGTCCTCCGTCGTATCATGCGCCGCGGGATGCGTCATGCGCATCTCTTGGGGTGCGAAGAACCTCTTTTGTGGCAGTTGGTACCGGCACTAGTGAATGAAATGGGCCAGGCATTTCCCGAATTGGTGCGGGCTAAGGCGTTGATCGAAGAGACCTTCAAACTCGAAGAGACCCGATTCAAGGAAATGCTCGGGCGCGGTTTGCGATTACTCGAACAGGAAACGCAAAAACTTGGCGACGGCGGGACCTTGGCCGGAGACGTTGCCTTTCGTTTATATGATACTTTCGGATTTCCACTTGATTTAACACAAGATATTTTGCGCGGCCAAGGTCGGACTGTGGACGAAGTGGGTTTCGATAATGCTATGCAGCGCCAACGCGAGGCTGCGCGTAAAGCCTGGGCGGGTTCCGGTGAGGCGGCGACTGACGAAGTATGGTTTGACATTCGAGAGGAAACGGGAAGTTCAGAATTCCTCGGTTACGATACAGAAAGCGCAGAAGGGATCCTGGTGGCAATCGTAGTTGACGGAAAATGCAGAGAAACTCTTGAGACAGGTATGAAGGCTATGCTGATTGTAAATCAGACGCCGTTTTATGCTGAATCAGGAGGGCAAATGGGAGATCAAGGCATTTTATCTTCTGTAGAAGGGGCCGAATTTATTGTTGAAGATACAGTCAAACGATTGGAGGATTTGCACGTCCATATAGGCACGCTTAGGGGAGCCGCCCTATCAATTGGTGCCTCGGTGGAGATGCGGGTCGATTGCGACAGGAGGAGAAAGCTTCGGGCGAACCATTCCGTGACACACCTATTACACGCAGCGCTGCGGCAACATCTTGGAGAGCATGTCGCTCAGAAGGGCTCTTTGGTCGCGCCGGATTATCTCCGTTTTGATTTTAGCAACCCAAAGCCCGTGTCCGTCGATGAGATGTCTCGGATTGAGTCGGACGTTAACAGCCGTGTGCGTGAAAATGCGCCAGTAGTTACGCTGCAGATGACGCCGGATGACGCCCAGAAGGCTGGGGCGGTAGCATTGTTTGGCGAGAAGTATGGTGAGGAGGTCAGAGTTGTATCAATGGGGAAGGGAGGAAAATCGTTAAAACCTGATATCCCTTATTCCATGGAGCTTTGCGGTGGCACCCATGTAAGCCAGACCGGCGACATAGGTTTCTTTAAGATAATTTCCGAATCTGCTGTTGCATCGGGTGTTCGCCGGGTTGAGGCAGTTACCGGGGAGGCGGCGGTACGGCAGGTCGAAGCACGGGACGCAATTGTAGACGCGGCTGCTAAGGCTTTGAATACGGCTCCTTCAGAGATACCGGCACGTGTTACGGCGCTTCTGCAAGAGCGTCGTGAAATGGAGCGTGAGATGAGCACCCTTCGCCGCAAATTGGGGGAAGTTGGTGGCGGGAGTGTTGCCCCGGAATTGTTGGATTTAAATGGTGTATCCGTTGCGACGCGCGTGCTGATTGATGTGCCCGCGAAAGAATTGAAGCCGTTGGTTGATGCCATCAAAGGGCAAGTTGGTTCCGGTGTCGTCGCGGTTGTTTCCGTTATTGATGGTAAGGCGTCGCTAGTTGTTGGTGTCACGGAAGACCTAACCGATCGGTTAAATGCTGTGGACTTGGTTCGCGTTGGGTCGGCGTCTGTTGGCGGGAAGGGGGGAGGTGGTCGTCCGGATATGGCGCAGGCTGGCGGTCCTGACGGTGCTGCCGCCGAAGCGGCGATTAAGGCAATCGAACAGGCCATCGCAGCAATGCGCTGACCGTTGTCCTGCCCTTGATAGTCCGAGCGCAGCGCTCTAGGTTCACTCTAAACTTCATGGTAAAATAGGAAACATACTGACGATGCGATTTGAAGGCACCGAAAGCTATGTCGCGACCGACGATTTGATGGTTGCGGTAAATGCTTCAATAAATCTCGAACGGCCATTGCTTGTTAAGGGTGAACCAGGGACCGGTAAAACGGTATTGGCCCACGAAATTGCCGCAGCCCTCAATGCGCCGTTGATCCAGTGGCATATAAAATCGACAACTAAAGCCCAGCATGGCCTCTACGAATATGACGCGGTGAAACGTCTGCGCGATAGCCAGCTAGGAGATGACAGGGTTCATGACATTAAGAATTACATTGTGCGAGGTAAGCTTTGGGACGCATTTGTTAGTGAAGAACGACCCGTTTTGTTGATTGACGAAATCGACAAGGCGGATATTGAATTTCCAAATGATCTACTACTTGAACTCGATCGCATGGAATTTTTTGTTTATGAAACTCAAGAAACCGTGCTAGCGAAGGTGCGGCCGATCGTTGTTATTAGCTCTAATAACGAGAAAGAATTACCAGACGCATTTCTGCGTCGTTGCTTTTTCCATTATATCCAGTTTCCAGATGACGAAACTATGAAGCGGATTGTCGACGTTCATTTTCCATCGATCCAGGCCGCGCTGGTTCGTGATGCATTAAAGCTGTTCTATGATATCCGTGATGTGCCAGGAATGAAAAAACGTCCATCAACATCTGAACTGTTGGATTGGATTAAGCTCCTCATGATAGAGGAAATTCCGTTAGAGGTTCTTCGAAGCAATGATCCGAACAAATTGATACCGCCCCTGCATGGTGCGCTTCTCAAAAATGAACAAGACGTGCAGTTGTTTGAACGTCTAGCGTTTATGGCGCGTCGGGAGCAACGCGGAAACTGACGGTCGAAAGGACTACGATCCGATGTTCGTGAATTTCTTTTTTGAAGTTAAGAAGGCGGGAATTCCAACGTCCCTACGTGAGTATTTGACGTTGCTCGAAGCGATGGAAGCAAAGGTAATCGAATTTTCGATTGACGACTTTTACTATCTATCGCGTTCCGCCATGGTCAAAGATGAACGGCATATTGATAAGTTTGATCGTGTTTTTGGTCATGTATTCAAGGGGCTTGAGCCCATTGAAGGTGAAGAAGAAGTCGAACTACCTGAAGAATGGCTTCGTAAAATGGCCGAACTTTATTTGACAGAAGAAGAACGTCAGAAAATTGAAGCAATCGGTGGTTGGCAAAAACTAATGGAGACGCTGCAAGAACGCCTTAAAGAACAAAAAGGCCGGCACCAAGGTGGGAGTAAATGGATTGGGACTGCAGGTACTTCGCCTTTTGGAGCCTATGGTTACAACCCGGAGGGTGTGCGCATTGGACAGAGTGAATCCCGTAACCGTCGAGCTGTAAAGGTATGGGATAAGCGTGAATTCAAGAATTTTGATGACAGTATCGAGATTGGTATCCGAAACATTCAGGTTGCACTTAGGCGTCTTCGTAAATTTGCGCGCGAAGGAGCACCGACTGAACTTGATTTGCCGGATACTATAAAATCGACTGCCAATAATGGGGGTTACCTTGATCTAAAGTTGGTGCCGGAGCGGCATAATCAGGTGAAGGTCCTGCTGTTTTTTGATGTCGGTGGATCCATGGATGATCATATTCGTGTTTGCGAGGAGATGTTTTCTGCGTGTCGGACGGAATTTAAGCATCTCGAATATTTTTATTTTCATAACTGCATGTATGAAAGTGTATGGAAAGATAATCGACGCCGTCACACCGAGAAAACGGACCTTTGGGAGGTGCTACGTACCTATCCACAAGATTATAAAGTGATTTTTGTTGGCGATGCTACGATGAGCCCATATGAAATTGTTTATCCGGGTGGTAGTGTCGAACATTGGAATGAAGAAGCAGGTGCCGATTGGATGCGGCGTGTATTGTCGACCTATCCCAGGGCTATTTGGTTTAATCCACAACCGAAAGATGTATGGGATTATTATGAGTCGATACGTGTTGTTAATGAGCTTATGGAAGATCGTATGTTTCCAATGACCATCGAAGGTCTTGAAAATGGAATTAGAGAGTTAAGCCGTTAGTAACGAGGTTTTTTAAAAATTGGCTCTTGAGTGCGACAACGCTTCGATGTTCGGTCTTCAACAGATACTAATTTTAGGCGCAGTATTGAGTATCTTGACTGGCTGCGGGCAAGAACCGTTTGTGATAAATGCGCCGAAAGTGTTTTCGAGCAGTAATCGCCAAGTTGTCTCTATCTGCCATACTGCTAATTCGACGACACGCGAAGAAATTTATAAAATTGCTGCTAAAGAATGTGAGGTTGAAGGGTCATCACTTGAATTTTTTCATCATGAAAAATTATATAATGAGTGCCCAATTTTTGCGAAATCTCGTGTGAGTTTTTATTGCATTCCTGAGCTAAAATAAAAAAAAAGGCGCCCCAATTATTGGGACGCCTTTTCCTCGTAATTTTAAATGAATTAGCTGCCCCAAGGCTTAATAGCTTCCTTTAGTTGAGCATAACCCTCCAAAAACCCGGGGCGATTTGGTGAATAGACTTCGTCAAATGTTGCCAGAGCTGCATTTAACCAGTCAGTCAAAGCTTGGTTCCCCGGATTGGCGTCAAGATAAGCATCGCGGATTAGTACAAAGTGAATGCGGGGGTCGTACGGTTGTTTGGTGCCTCCCATCGATTCGTCACCGTCAAGTAAACGCAGCAGCATGGCATCAGCAGAGCCAAGTGTTTGTTCATGGATTGGCGGGCCATCCATTCGGTGCATAACGGAAGTCATATCCCGGCCGTTACCAGTAGTGTAACCCATGTCGCCCCAGAGATCGCGCATGCTTTGATCCGCGCCAACGTGGTCGAGAACTCTTTGGCCAAAGGCGCGGAGTGGGTCAGAAACGTCAGCTAAAAGATCGGTCAGGCGGTCGCCGTCGAGGTCAGTCGCGAGCACCACGCAATCTTGATGTTCAATTAGGTCCCACAACAACAATCCGTAGTTGGTATCGGAAATGTGTTGCTCGACCTGACCAGTCCAGTTTTCCATCCCATCTTTGAAATTCTCGGGTAATAGTGCAACGATCCGGTCAACGTTTTCTTTATGCTCGTCATAGGCGTTCACTGCCCATTTACGACCAATATTGAATTTGGTGCCCTCGAGCATCCATGTAAGGAGGCCAGCATTGATGCCGTCTTCCATAGCTTGTGTAGGCTTGAATGCTACGCGGCCCAGTTTACCCGTGTCGTTTATCATCTTAAGGAACAAGCGGCCCGCGTACGCCATCTGAACACCTGGCGTGTTCATTTCCGAGTGAATGATGCCAGTTTCAGCGCTGATGTTGAACTTTGGGCGATCTTGTGAGTAAGGCAAGCAAGGCATGCAGCGCACTACAGTGATCGGGCCGTAAGGGCGAACGTTACAATAGACGCCCGCTTGAGTGCGCAATGGTGCATTACCAGACTTACCCATCACAACCACTTTGCTGCCTTTTCCATCATTAACGTACGCATCGCCTGCGGTTGACCACTTGATCGAAGTGACTGGCATATTGCCAAACCAGCTGAGAGGCTCGAGCTTTAAGTCATGGCGGATTTGAGACCACATCGGTACTGCGTAGTAGGGCAGACCGAGAATATCGATCGCAGCAATCGTGCCGACAAGCGCGTAGGCGTCCGTTAATGAATGCGCAATCGGATTAACTGCGCTGTTATGGTTTCCACCTTGCCAAACGATGGCATCCGGATAACCATTAGGACGCATATCAGTTGCGTCGAAAAGGCTCTCAAGTAAGCCTTTGAGGTCACCGCCATCGGCTTCCGTTCGCGCAATATTCATGAGATCCAGCATATCGAAATCTTCCTGCTTTGTTTTGTTTTCTGCGTGCAACCATGTTGGCAGTATTGCCGTAGTTACATGGATAAAGCTACTTTCAGGGCTTTGGCCGTATTTGGAACGAATAAGCGCCGCAACCTGGTTGCGGGCACAATATCACTGGATTCTATACAAGCAAGAACCCAAAAAAAATTCGTTAGGGCGAGTCACCTTCAATATGCTTCACTGTAGGTGGCATCGCTTTTAAAATGGGCAAAATTTCTCCAATGCAAGACACAAATGTGATAAGATCGTTATCGTTGCTCGGGATATAATTCTCAGAAGACATATGTTGTATAAGTTTTTTTAAAGGATCCCAATATCCATCGATATTTGCGATGATGATAGGCTTTTTATGTAAATTTAATTGTCGCCAAGTGACAATTTCGAACATCTCGTCAAGTGTACCGAATCCGCCAGGTAATATAACGAACGCGTCAGATAAATCAGCCATCTGTTGTTTACGTTCGTGCATTGTTACGGTTGTTTGTAATTCAGTGCAGTTCGTATGAGCGACTTCGCGAGCTGCCAGAAACGCCGGAATAACGCCAACAACGTGCCCGCCAGCCCTTAAGGCTGCATCGGCTGTCAGTCCCATGATTCCAACGCGTCCTCCTCCGAAGATCAAGGAAACACCTTCAGCCGCTAACAGCGCGCCAAATTCGACAGCTGCTTGGCGGTGGGAGGCGCGTGTATTAGAGGAGGATCCGCAGTAAATACAAATTGAATTAATATCTGCCATTTAATCTCAAAATTTAGTTATTTACTGACATCTCTGTGACTCTTTATGTACCTCCACAGAATTGTGAATATTCGACAGGCTTACAATCTAATTTTTATGCTTGATTGTTGAATTTTATATATAAAAATTCTTAATTTGCGTTGCTTCATGACTATTTGGTTCAATGGGACCTGGAGGGAGAGACTAATGATGCGGTTAGTAATAAATGCCATATCAGTGATAATGATCAACAGTGTTGCGATTATTTTTATGGTTACATTGCCGGCCAAAGCGGATAACCAAGTGGTGATCCAGAAGCGAATAGAGCTTATGCGTAAGGATGTGCTTGGCAATTTTAAAGTGATCTTAGCCCACGTCAAAGGTGGTAAAGGTTCGATGGCAGATGTCGGTAACGCCGCCAAATCTCTCGAAGCGGCATCCGGAAAGTTGTTGTCACTTTTTCCGGAAGGGACTGGACGATCGAACTATAGTAACCAGGAAACTCGCTCTTTGAGCAAGATTTGGGACGATTGGGCAACCTTCGAGAAGGCAAATAATGCGATGGCCTCTCAAGCTGCTGCAATTTTTGAACACGCTACCGACAATAATTTGGATGGCATCAAAAAGAGTTTTAGAATAATGGGTAAGGAAGGTTGTGGTAGTTGTCATAAGTATTTTCGGGGCCCCAAGGCCAAATAAAATTGGATAACGCGCAGATTAAGAGATCCATACAGGCACTTCATTTCCTGAAGACATTGTTTGTATTTTTGGTTACAATTGTGCTTCTCAATCCGTTATCATCCGTCTCGGCTGCAAACTTAAAAAATGGCAAATATATTTTCCAAGTGGCGGGTTGCGGTAGTTGCCATACGGATCCAGGAAAGAACGGCAAAGACGGTAGACCAAAGGGTGATCCTCTTGCAGGTGGGAGGCCGCTGGAAACACCATTTGGTACGTTCTACTCACCGAATATAACCACTAATAAAAAGTTTGGCATTGGTTCTTGGAATTTCGAAGACTTCCGGCGTTCGATGGTGCAAGGAAAAGGGCCTAATACCGCGCCTTACTATCCAGCATTTCCTTACACATCTTATACAGGTATGAGCGAAAAAAATCTTCGCGACTTGTGGGCTTATTTGACGGTGCAGCCGTCATATGACCGCAAAAATGATCGCCATAAACTGCATTTTCCTTTTAATATGCGTGGCCTATTATACATTTGGCGCGCATTATTTTTTGATGAGGGGTCTACGGGATATTTTGAGAGCACTCAATCGGCCGAATGGAACCGAGGTGCATATCTGATCCGTGTTTTGGCGCATTGTGGGGAATGCCATACGCGGCGCAATTCAATGGGTGCTATGGATTGGAACCATGAGCTTGCTGGAAATCCGTCGGGCCCAGGTGGAAAAATTCCAGATCTTACGGCGCGAAATCGGAATGGTATCGTGAACTGGTCCGCGAACGATGTTATTGAATATCTCTCTAGCGGCATGACACCAGAAGGTGACTTTGCTGGCGGTGAGATGGCTGAAGTCATCGATCATTCCACTGCTAAAATGACTGCTGCCGATCGTAAAGCAGTTGTGATTTTTCTTAAATCACTTGATTAAGACCTCCTTCTATAATGCGGCATTGCGAGAAGTATTAGGCCGTATTAACGTTAGAACATAATTTTGTTGAGGCTCAGACGGTGCATCGGACTGTCGTTATCGGTCTTTTAGGGTTCGCAGCTATTGCGATGGCGGTAGCACTCACATTTTGGTGGGATTTAACAGTAGAAATGCCGCTGAACGATCCTAATCGGCTACCAGCAACGGTGCCCCAAAGCGCGTTGGTGGAAAAATCGGTTTACGAGGGTGCGCCCGCTGCGCAGAAAGAGGCAGCTCACATCAATTCGTCCGAAGCGACAAGTGTGATGAAACCGGCTCAATGGAAACCAGTTTTGCCAAGTTTTGATATCGTTCGCGTTAATCAAGAAGGCGATGCTGTCATAGCTGGGCGAGCTGAACCCGAAGCAATAGTTACGGTATTTGATGGTAAGACCATTATCGGAACGATTGTAGCCGATCAAAAAGGTGAGTGGGTAATGGTTCCGGCGAAGCCGCTGCCGTCCGGAGATCGGGCCCTCAGTGTTATCGCAAAAAATGTGAATGGTGATGAACTTAAATCTGATGGGATTGTAATACTGGCTGTACCAGAAAGTAATACGCATAGAAATAAGACACTTGCTGTTATAGTTCCGCGCGAGGGCTTGGCCACTGAGAGGGTCTTGCAAAAGCCGAGTATTTCGCAAGAAGAGCGGTCTAACTATTTGTCGTTGGAGTTTGTTGATTACGATGAGGCCGGTCGGCTGCGTCTCAGCGGCTATGCTAATCCAGCTCATACTGTGCTTGTTTATATAAACAACAACTCCATCGGCCGGACGGTCGCTACGGTAGAAGGAACTTGGGAGCTTCGTCCGGCAGATGCTCTTGCGCGAGGCGTATATACCTTGCGTATAGATGAAGTTAAGGACAGGAAAGTAATCGCCCGGATCGAACTGCCCTTTACACGGGCGGAGCCACCAACCGGTTTAACGAAAGAGAAATACGTGACTGTGCAGCCCGGGAATAGTTTGTGGCGGATTTCGCGCCGAATATTAGGCCAAGGGACGAAGTATACCGTAATTTATGAAGCCAATAAAAATCAAATCAGGGATGCTGATTTAATTTACCCGGGACAAGTCTTCGCCATCACGAAACCAAATTAGTTAGTTATAAAAATCAACGGAAAAAAAAGGAAAGTAGCAAGATATGAGCATTCGTTGGCCAGATTTAGTTTTATATATGTGCAAAACTAAAAAATACTTTTAATTGTTTTTCTTTTACCCCGATCGTTTGGTAACCGTCGAGTGAGGGTAATTCTTCGGGAATGCAAGATGCGTCAGCGAGGCTTTTAACTTTCAACATGACGTATTTTTTAATTCCAAAATGTTATTCTATGTGCTCTTTCTACACTCTTCCGCTTGCGGTTGGCAGTATCCGTTTCTCAAAATGAATAACGTTAGGGAAATGCCGAATTTTCTGAAACAAGTATTAGTGCCGATCCATTCAGCAGGTTGGCCGTTCATTATTATGTTTGCGGCAGCAACCTTAGCGTTAGGCCTCTTATGGACCCCCATTTTTGTTGTCGGGGGAGTACTAACAGTGTGGTGTACTTACTTTTTTCGTGATCCTGTTAGACACACACCGACACGCGAAGGATTGGTTATAAGTCCTGCTGATGGCGTTGTGCAGATGATCACAGAGGCTTCACCACCGAGCGATGTGGAGATGCCAATCGAAGCACTGACGCGAATCAGTGTATTCATGAATGTTTTTGATGTTCACGTAAATCGGTCGCCGGTCGATGGTCAAATTTCAGGTTTGGGATATCGTTCCGGAGCCTTTTTTAATGCTTCTTTGGACAAAGCCAGTGAACAGAATGAGCGTCAAGCGGTTAAAATAACGACTGCCGACGGAATTGATATCGTTTTAGTGCAAATAGCCGGTTTAATTGCACGGCGAATACTTTGCTGGGTGGAGCGCGACCAGCCAATCCGTGTTGGGGAGCGTTTTGGTATGATAAGATTTGGCAGTCGTGTCGACGTTTATTTGCCTAAGGGGGTGTCGCCTTTGGTCGTTGTCGGCCAAAAAGCTGTGGCTGGTGAAACCGTATTGGCTGACATGAAGTCAGACGAAGCACAACGCAAAGGAAACGCTCGCTGATGCTTAAAAGTCGCCACAAACTAAATGGCAGAGCCAAATCGCAAACCTTTAACAGGCTTATTCCAAACGTTATCACGGTTGGTGCACTGTGTGCGGGACTTACGGCTGTTCGGTTCGCAATTTCTGAACAATGGGAATTTGCAATGGTTGCCATTCTGATTGCCGCGATCTTGGATGCATTAGATGGTACCATTGCGAGATTGCTTAAAGCATCTAGTAATTTTGGTGCTGAACTCGATTCACTGTCTGATGTCATCGCATTCGGGGTGGCGCCTGGATTGATTATTTATTTTTGGAGCTTATCCGACATAGGTGGTGTCGGATGGGCAGCGGGATTGTTTTTTGCGGTGTGTTGCGCACTGCGTCTTGCTCGTTTCAACAGCACTTTGGAGACGCGCCCACGATTTGCAAATGACTTCTTCATGGGGGTCCCAGCGCCGGGTGGCGCGCTACTGGCCTTGTTGCCAATCTTGGTGAGCAGGGAATTGAATGTTGCAATCTTTCAACACCCCGCGGTTACGGGCCCCTGGGTCGTTTTAATCGCGTTGTTAATGGTTAGTCAGATACCCACGTATTCATTGAAACGCCTGCACGTACCGCAGCGGTTTTTCTTACCAATGCTTGTTCTCATTGGTCTTTTGGCTGCCGGTTTAGCCGGTGCACCTTGGCATACTCTATTAATCCTTAGTTTTGTCTATATTGGCAGTTTTCCTTTGTCTTATAGGTCTTTTAAGAAACTGCAGCGTCAAGCGGAAGCGGAAGGGCTAAAGGATAACCAAACGGAAGCAGATGAGGCGAGTGAAGAGGATGCTACAGGGACCCACTTGCGAGAAGTATAGACTAATAATCAGAGTTTTTTATCGACGAATTTGTACCCGGCGGCTATAAGCTCTTCCTCGGTAAACCCTAACATATCCCGTAGCACTTCGCGATTATGTTCGCCGAGCGGCGGTCCGGCGTGACGAATATGCCCAGGATTTTCAGAAAGCTTACCAACAACATTTTGCATCCGGATGGGGCCACCTAATTCATCGTCTTCGATTGGAACGATGTTTTCCCGCGCGGCGTAATGCTCGTCCTCGAATATTTCGGCAACATTGTAGCAGGGGGCTGCAGTTGCGCCGATGGCCTCGAAACGGCGCATTATTTCTTCATAGTCAAATTGTTCTATGGCTGCCTGCAATTCGTCGTCTAACTCCTCCGCATTTTGAATGCGAAGGCGGTTGTCGAGAAATTGCGGTCTATTTGGCACATCGGTAATTTCCAGAGCCTCGCACATTCGCTCAAACGTTGATTGCGCAGAACCGGAAATGGACAGCCACTTGTCATCCTTTGTCCGGTAGGTGTTACGTGGAGCCGTAAAGGACAGCCGACTGCCATTTCGTTCCTGGATAATGCCAAGTTGATCGTAATCCACCACCTGGGGCCCAAGGAGCGTGAAAAGTGGCTCATAGATGCCGAAATCGACGACCTGTCCTTTGCCGCCGTTTCGTTCGCGTGCCTGTATACCAACGAGAGTGAGGTACGCTCCCATGAGACCGGCTGTGTCGTCGGCCATTCCAAATCCAGGCAAAAGTGGCGGGCGATCCTTAAAGCCGTTTATATATGCGAATCCGGAATAACCCTCAGCAAGTGTTCCAAATCCGGGGCGGTGCGAATTCGGACCGGTTTGACCAAATCCAGTAATGCGTACCATAACGAGGGATGGATTTATTTTACTGAGTACGTCATAGCTCAGACCCCATTTTTCCAAGGTGCCTTTGCGAAAGTTTTCAATGACCACATCCGCATCTTTCACCAATCGCTTAACGATTTCGGCGCCGATCGGGGATTTGAGATCTGCTGTAATCGACCGCTTGTTGCGATTTATTAGCTTGTACATCAAGCCGACGCCGTCTTTGTTATTTCCCCAAAATCGCACTTCGTCGCCGGTTTCCGGACGCTCGACTTTGATGACATCGGCTCCAAAATCAGCCAGGAACATTGAGGTAATCGGACCTGCTAGAAAATTTGCGAGGTCGATGACGCGTATTCCGGAAAGAGGAAGAGTAGGATCGGTTGGTTTTTCGTAAGGCATATCTGTTCCTTGTTAGTTGGAGCACAGACTTGGGTTTAGTTCATCGGCAAGAACTAACGGTCATATAGCCATGCGCAATTATGTCAAATGGAGGATCGACCGAAAAGTATTCAACCTTTTGGAATATTATGTAAGTTCGCTGCTAAGCTCCAGAATCTGGAAGGGTCATAGGAAAACAATCGCTGATGCATTTTTCTGCCTGCATTCTTTGGATGAAGGCTGTCCATCGGCTTTTTCGTATCGAGTTTTTGCCTGGGTGCTGATGCTTGCGGTCACAGTTTGCTTGCCTTCAATAGGATCAACGGGATTTGCAGCTGACTACTGCGCCGCTGACAAGCAGGTCTGCGCATTTTCGAGATTTGTCTTTAAGCTCGAAATCGGCGGTCGTGTTGGAAGTGCAGTTTATGTTGGGCCAAAAATTGTAGCCACCAATCGGCACATTGTGTTAGCCGATGACTTGGCGCGGATTAGTGACGAGAATGGGCAAACTTATGCGGCGCGGGTCATTCCAAATGACCAACGTGAGGATCTAGTGTTACTTGAAGCGGGCAATCTAGACCGTGGACCTTTGCCTTGGCGATCAAAAGCTGCCTCTCAGGGAGAGACTGTCTATATAATTGGCTATGATCAGATAGCTAACGCAATAAAAGTATTTCCACGCGGCACCGTCACCTTACCGCCCGCAGTTAACAAACCGTTGTCCCGAATACAGCATGTCGCCAAAGCTGCAGCGGGAAGCAGTGGAGCGGCGTTGGTAGCAGCGGACGGCCGATTGATTGGTATTGCGACCTCTGGTTATGACCAACGTGGTGATGCGATTCCGGTCAGCCGAGTAGGGCATCTAGACGCGCGTTCGGGCGAACAACATCGTGTTGTGCATCGCGCGATTGGCCGTGATTATAGGACCTGCTTGGAGACCTTGAGGCGAATGCCAAAACGCCGTGCCCGTTTGGCAAGGCGTGCTGTTGACTATCTAGTACGTTCATGTGGTAAGACGCAAAATACGCACCTATTGGATGATGCGGGACAGGTGTTGGGACGTGCCGGACACATGAATGCAGGCAAAGATATTTTCTCCCAGGCATTGGAATTGGATCCACATGCCCTGAGTAACCGGATTGGATTGGTGGTAACACTTTTGCTCAGTGGGGGCACTGAAGAGACGATACCCCACTTGAGGTGGCTAGTTGAGATGCTTCCCCGCGATAAAAAAGTATTAAGGCTCGCGGTTCAGGCAGGCAAGCGTGGCGGCAACCTTCAATTTGCTCGAGATGCACTGCAGAGATTGGAAGATTTGGACCCCGCCTTGGCTGTTCCTCTTCGCCAATATTTTTTCAGATGATTTGGAAACCTTTTACAACCACCTTGTTGTGCCTGAGCTGATTATTGCTTTAAAATCATCGGCTACGTATGGTTTGTTGGTTATACGTAAATTTTGGTAATGGTCTTGATGAAGTTTTCCGAACCTTTGTTTAAAGGGATGCTGATCCGTCGCTATAAACGGTTTTTATCCGATATCGATTTAAACGGTGAAACCGTGGTCGCCCATTGCGCGAATCCGGGTGCAATGACGGGTCTTAATCTGCCCGGCTCAGAGGTTTGGTTGTCGGCGAATAGAAATCCAAAGGCAAAACTTAATTGGCGGTGGGAATTAATTCGGGTTGGCGATAATCTTGTTGGTATAAATACTTCACATCCGAATGGAATTTTGACGGAAGCGATAAAAGCCGGGCAAATTGAAACGTTAAAGGGGTACGACAACCTTCGCCGGGAAGTGAAATATGGGCAGAACAGCCGAATTGATATTTTGTTGGAGCATGATGATCGTCCGCCTTGTTACGTTGAAGTTAAGAATGTCCATTTAAAGCGCGATTTGCCCGGTCGCAGAAATGCGGCAGAGTTCCCTGATTCTGTGACGAAACGAGGAACAAAGCACTTAGTCGAAATGTCCAATATGGTCCGTGCAGGCGCGCGAGCAGTCATGGTATATCTTGTTCAACGGGGTGACTGCGACCACTTCAGGGTAGCGGACGATGTCGATCCGAAATACGCGGAAACCTTAGTGGCGGCGCGGGCGTGCGGTGTGGAGACAATATGTTATGATTGTGATATCAGCGTCTTTGGAATATCGGTCGCTCGTAGACTGCCATTGGAGTTAGAGGCAGCCTATTTATGAGGCAGGGCATAATGAATAATCCGCAATCGCAAGCATTGGCAATGTTAGACCCGGAATTGGCTGGTGTGCAGCTTCATGGACCGGAAGAATTCGAAGGGATGAGAAAAGCCGGGCATTTAGCTGCCGAAGTTCTTGATTTCATCACGCCGCACGTCGTCCCGGGTGTGAGTACCGAACGACTCGATCAACTTTGTCACGAATATATTATCGAGCGCGATGCGGTCCCGGCGCCATTAAATTATCGCGGTTTTCCAAAGTCTATCTGCACATCGGTAAATCATGTTGTTTGTCATGGCATTCCAGATGAGAAGAAACGTTTAGTCAATGGCGACATCATCAATATCGATATCACAGTCATTGTCGATGGTTGGCACGGTGATACTAGCCGCATGTTTCTGGTAGGGGATAAGGTAAAAATTAGGGCGAAGAATTTAGTAAGGGTCACATACGATAGTATGATGCGGGCGATTGAAATTGTGAGGCCTGGAACAACGCTTGGCGACATCGGGCATGCGATCCAATTCTACGCCGAACAACAAGGCTTTTCGGTCGTGCGCGATTTTTGCGGTCACGGGCTTGGTAAGATTTTTCATTCGCCGCCAAGCATTATGCACTTTGGCGCGCCGGGAACCGGGCCACGCTTGGTAGAAGGTATGTTTTTCACCATAGAGCCTATGATTAACGCCGGGAAATATCCGACTAAAATTTTGCAAGACGGTTGGACCGCTGTCACGAAAGATCGTTCATTGTCAGCACAATTCGAGCACAGTATTGGTGTGACAGCCGATGGATTTGAAATCTTTACTCTCTCGCCAAATGGTTGGACCTGTCCACCTTACGACTGATCGTGGCGATCGATCCCCTATCTGGCAGCACGACGGCGTTCCCGATTATCGAGATAGCGGTAGTAATTGCCGATAATTGGTAAGAACCAAGGATTGCCCGTGTAGAATGGAACTGGGACCGTTTGAAAATCAAGATTTTCGTAGGCACTCACGGGTTGGCCATCTTGTAGGATGCGTTGTGCGACTTGTCTGCCAAGATGGGTCATCATTGCCACGCCACTGCCGTTGCATCCGGTACAATAATATAATCCATCCTCCTGGCCCATATGGGGGAGCGCATCGACCGTCATTGCTACGAAACCGGACCAAGAATGGGTAATTCGAACGCCTCGCAGTTGTGGCCATCGTTCGGTCATCATTTGATAGAGAAGCGTGGCACTGACGTCTGGGTGGACATTTTCAAAACGGGCTCGTCCCCCATACATCACGCGCCGGTCGCCTGGGAGTAATCGATAATAGCTGGTAACGCGCGGACTTTCAGAAATCGTACGCCCATTTGGAATAAGTTCGAGCGCAAGGTCTTCCGGTATTTCTTCTGTAGCGATGATCTGACTCGAAATCGGAACGATCCGTCGTCGCAGCTTAGGTGTTAGGTCACCGGTATAGCCGTTGGTTGCAACGATAACCTGCTCAGCACGGCAATCGCCCTTGGTAGTTTGAATTTGAAACTTACCAATACTGCCGCCTATCTGTTCGACCCGGCAATGAGCGCAAAGTGTTACGCCGGCTCGATGGCAAGCGTTAAGCATTCCTTTATGAAGGAGAGCTGGGTGAAGTTTCCCGGCCCGCTCAATAGTCATGCCACCGTAATAAAAGTCACTACCGATTTCTCGGCGTTGATCTACTTTGGGAATGATCTTTGCCCCAACCTGTATTGTTCGGTTGAGCGTTTCTGCCTTTTCTTTCATCCCGTTAAAGTGGTCGGGTGTAACCGCGCCAACGAAGCGGCCTCTCTTCTCAAAATGACATTCAATGCCCTCGCGTTGGATAAGGGTGCTGATAAACTCGAAAGCAGCAGCACTCTCTGAAAGGAGGCCATTTAATAAACTATCTGAACGGTATGATTGGCCTGGGCCGCCGGAAATGCCCTTGCCAATATTAACGCCGGCGCTTACGCCACCGCCATTCCGACTACTAGCGGCCTCACCAAACGTAAGAGCGTCAACTACAGTGACGGAACGGCCTTCTTTGGCTAATTCAAGTGCGGCCGAAAGCCCAGAATAGCCGCTGCCAATGACGAATATTTCCGTCTCGCGTGGCAGGTTGGTGGAATAATCGGTGCTGGGCCGTGCCGCCTCCCACCAATAAGGCTCCGGCTTGTAATCGGGATGAAATATCGTGCGGTCACGTTGCATAAAATAGCCTCAACGTTCGCCGAAGTGGCGTCGCCATATCGGTCCTATGACCCGATCCGAACGAACTTGATTAGTAAGCGCAAAAAGCCTGGGTGCTTCTATCTCTCCGCGATGCCAAATGAAAAACATGGCAATATAGATATCGGCTAAACTCATACTTTTGCCGAGTAAGAATGGGCCTTTAATATGGTCTTCTATCACAAGCAACGCTTCTCCCATCCTTCGGATAGCCGCGGTGCGAATTGCTTTGTGACCCTCCTCGTCGTCTGTAAATCGAAAGGGATAGCCGCGGCGAACAACAGATCCATAAAGGTTTACGCCTGCGAAAACCGTCCAGCGCAGAAATTGGGCATGCTCGGATGTGCCAGGCGCAGGGGCAAGCGCCTTTTCCGGAAAACAGGCTGCCAGATGGATCAGTATCGCGGTGGATTCTGTCATCGTCGTCCCATCGGGTAAGATCAATGTTGGCACCTGTCCCCAGGGGTTGGTCTCTCGGAAACTTTCCGGTAGGGGCGTGCCTACTTTAGAGTCTAGCTCCGTGAGCTCAAAATCGACTTTTGCGAGGGTAAGGGCTGCTTCGACAACAAACCCACCAGAACCCAGGCGATTGTAAAGGTGGTACGACATAAAACGATAATAGCGGTTAATTTGCTGTAATTGGGGAAAAAATCAATTTTGCAATTAACTACTAACAAGCGATGCCGAGGTTGTAGACGATTGGTTTATGAAAAGTACGGTGCTTATTTGCCAAATCGCCAGAAAACCAGCTTGTGCGAAAAAATAGAGAATTTTGGAGGACTTTTTGTTTCTACTCCCGGATTTTATTTGCAATCGAGCCCGGCTATCTATTGATATCGTTTTTGGAAGGGAATCGCGGCTGGTGTCGCGCGCGGTCTTCAAAACCGTTGGGGGGCGTTAAACGGTCCCGGTGAGTTCGACTCTCACTCTCTTCCGCCAAAACCTTTTGGTTTCCTTGGTAGCCCTGTGGTCGGATATGTCGCTAAATGAGGGAAACGGGCAGACATTCAACAAAGTTATCAGGACAGTCGCCCTACTGCTGACTTAAATATGCTGAGTATTATAAATGGAGGTCGCCTCAAAGTAAGCTGCGTTCGACTTTGAAGTACTGGCCTTTTCAGATTGTTGCGCCAAATGCGCAATTCGAACAGGTTCCTTCCACTTCGACAACCCGGCGTTGCGTATGGAAACCGATTCTCGCCGCACATTCGGAGATTAAACTTTCAAGGCGCTGGTCTTCAAACTGGTCTGATTTGCCGCACTTAATACAAATAAAAAAAAGACAATCAAGGTGGCGCTCGGGATGCGTTAGCGGGACGTAGGCGTTTCGGCTCTCGATTTTTGCCACAAGTCCCTGGGATGTTAAAAATTCAAGTCCGCGATATACAGTGGGTGGTCCGACGCGGCGAGAATCATCCGGCGTTAAGGCATCGATAAGCTCATAGGCCCCCATCGGACGACCGTTATCCCAAAGTAACTCTAGAATTCGGCGCCGTAATTTTGTAAACTGAGTTCCACGTTTTTTGCACAAAGCTGCGGCCATTGCCAAACGTTCAGATGGCTCATGCTGCTCGCCGCAATTATTATCAAAGCAGGGTTTAGGTTGAGGTGACGAAGTCATCATATCCTATCCCTTCTTGTAATCACGAAAAGCAACGTTATAACGTTTCAATTCTGATTTACAAGTATTACATATCCTTAAGAACCGAGGCTGGTCTTGGGAAAGGAATTGCAATGAATTCAACTAATGTCGGGGGTCGCCCTAAGAGTGCGGTGGAAAAAAAATCGACAAGGCGACAGAGACCCAGCCAGGCTGAAGCGGAAGCAGCCGTTCGAACCCTGATTGAATGGGCCGGTGATGACCCCGACCGTGAAGGCCTCGTCGATACACCAAATCGCGTTGTGCGGGCCTATGAAGAGTTTTTTGCCGGATATCACGAGGACCCGGTTTCGTTGCTAACAACGACATTTGAGGAGACGGCTGACTATAACGAGATGATCGTTATACGCGATATTCGTCTCGAATCGTATTGTGAGCATCACATCGTTCCTATCCTAGGCAAGGCACATATCGGCTACTTGCCGGCGAACCGCGTAGTCGGAATTTCTAAATTGGCACGCGTCGTCGAAGTGTTTGCAAAACGGATGCAGATCCAAGAGACGCTTACCGCGCAAATTGCGGGTACAATCCAAGATGTCTTGAAGCCGCGGGGAGTCGGCGTCGTCATTGAGGCGGCGCATCAATGTATGACCACGCGCGGTATCCACAAACCGGGCGTCAGCATGGTCACGAGCCGCATGTTGGGTTCATTCCGCGACGACCCAATGATCCGCCAAGAGTTTCTGTCGATTGTTGGTGGCGGAAGGAGCAGCATTGATGACGCCTGAGAATGACGATGGCAGGAGCTTTCCTCTGTTTAAGGCCCGCAAGTCTGTCGAACAAGTCGAGGAGAGCAGTGACTTGGCACCGAAGTTCGGTACGGATGGCCTGATACCCTGCATTACAACTGACGCCGCTACGGGTGACGTTCTGATGCTCGGGTATATGAATAATGAGGCGCTAAAAAGAACAATTGAAACCGAAGAAGCGCACTATTGGAGTAGAAGCCGTGGATGCCTTTGGCACAAGGGTTCAAGTAGCGGCCTTATCCAGCGGGTCATAGAGATGCGCATAGATGACGACCAGGACGCCCTTTGGTTACGCGTCCAAGTTGGGGGCTCTGGAGCTAGCTGTCACGTTGGATACCGTTCCTGCTTTTATCGCTCTGTACCACTAGGACAAGCCGAAAATCTTGCTCCACAACTTAAGTTTGAGGAGGCAACAAAGCTTTTTGAACCGGCCGACGTTTACGGGAATGCGCCCAATCCCACCCGTTTGTAATTATTAAGAACTGACAACCCGAAACGCGCTTGTGTATTTTAAGCAAATTAGTTTCAACATAGAAACTTGGCTCGATCGGTATGCCGTGGGTAACGTGTAAACGCACACGTACTCGTACCCGTACCCGTACCCGCATTAAAACCTAGGATGCAACATGGCGACATTGACGTATTTGACGACAACCCATTTCGACTTCGGGGCGGTCCAAAAAATTCCAACCGAACTCCGCCGCGCGGAAATTTCTAAACCATTTATCGCAACGGACAATGGGGTACGTGCGGCAGGGCTTGTCGAAATAGCAATCGAGGCGATCGGTTCTGATGTGCCGATCTCGATTTTCGATGAAACTCCTGGTAATCCAACGGAATCCGCCGCCTTGAAGGCTTTTGAACAGTTTAAGGAAGATAGCTGCGATGGCATCCTCGCCATTGGCGGTGGCTCTTCAATGGACCTAGGTAAAGCCGTCGCGCTACTTGCTGGCAGCGGTGGTCCATTGGCGCAATTTGATCCATTGGCCGGAGGTGCAAAACGAGTTCAATCCGTCGCGCCTCTTATTGCCATGCCAACCACAGCCGGAACGGGGAGTGAGGTCTCCGTCGGGTTTGTCATCATAATGGACGATGGCCGCAAGTTGACTTTCGCAAGTCCACTCTTTGTTCCAAAAGCTGCCATCTGCGATCCAGAACTTACTTTAGGTTTACCACAAATGATGACAGCGGCCACTGGTATGGACGCGATAACACATTGCATAGAGGCGTTTTTGACACCCACGGTTAATCCGCCCGCTGACGGTATCGCGCTTGACGGATTGTGGAGGGGTTGGCGCAACCTCCCTCAAGCGGTTAAGGATGGCAATAATCGCGATGCTCGTTGGCAAATGATGATGTGCTCCACTGAGGGGGCAATGTCTTTTATAAAAGGTCTGGGTGCGGTTCATGCGATGAGCCATGCGGCGGGTCGAATTGAACGCCTAAATTTGCATCATGGAACTTTGAACGCTGTATTTTTACCCGCGGTGCTTCGGTTTAATGCGTCCGAATGCGATGAGAAGTTTGAACGTTTGCGCCAAGTAATAGGATTGGCGCAGGGTGCCGATATAGCGGAGGCGGTCGCAGCAATGAACGCCGATATAGGCCTGCCGTCCGGATTACAGGCAATGGGCTTAGAGGAAGAGGACATTCCGGATTTGATCGCATATGCTAAGAAAGATTTGTCTGCCCTAACCAATCCGCGCAACGCGACAGACGAAGACTATGAGGCAATGATACGGGAGTCGTTTTGATATGAAAGCATGTCAAATTGCTACCTTTCAGCTAGCTTAAAAATCAATGATAAACGTCTAGATTCATAGTCATGATCGACCACGGCAATTTCGGAGAATTAGTTTATGCCCCTGCAAATTCATCAGTTTCCTTGTAGATCTGACAACTACGGTTTTCTCGCCCATGATACTGTTTCAGGGCTGACTGCGAGCATCGACACACCCGACGCGGACGCCGTAAACGCCGGACTAGAGGAAAATAACTGGCGTCTTTCCCATATCCTTAATACCCATCACCACGGCGACCATACTGGCGCAAATCTATCTCTCAAAGAGCGTTGGGGGTGTACCATTGTAGGGGCCGCCAACGACGCAGAACGCATTCCGGGTATCGACGTGCGAGTATCTGAGGGGGATGATTATGCGTTTGGGTCCATGACAGCCAAGGTATTCGAAGTTCCCGGTCATACGACCGGACATATAGCGTATTACTTCGAGAGTGAAGGCGTTGCATTTGTCGGAGACACTTTGTTTGCGCTTGGCTGCGGGCGTTTGTTCGAAGGGACACCGGCGATGATGTGGAACAGCCTGCAGAAACTTATGGATCTTCCCGATGAAACAACCGTTTACTGCGCGCATGAATACACACAGGCAAACGCGCAGTTTGCGCTGTCGGTGGAGCCTGGTAACGACCGCCTAGTGGCACGCAGCAAGGAAATTGACGATTTGCGGGCAAAGGGCTTGCCAACCGTTCCCACGACAATTGGTTTAGAACGTACCACCAACCCATTTTTGCGCCCGATGAGTGAAAATTTACAATCAACTGTTGGACTGAGCGGCGCAGATTTAGTGGCGGTTTTCGCTGAAACCCGAAAGCGCAAAGACAACTTTTGAACCAACTTTTTCCTCTCTTCTGACAAATCTCTCTTAATGATCGTATACTCGCCTTATTTGGTCTGCGTAGAGAGTTTATATAATGGATATCGAATTCGGTGCGGAGGATAAGGAATTTCGCCAGAACGTCCGCCGCTTCTTAGCAGCATCTCTGCCCAAGGGTCTACGTCACAAGGTAGAAAACGGCATCGAGCTGCAGCGGGACGACATTATGAATTGGCACCGCATGCTGCATGCCAAAGGGTGGGTTGCCCCTAACTGGCCCGCGGAATTTGGCGGGCCGGGTTGGACGTTAGCGCAAAAGTATATTTTTGATGAAGAACACGCCTTAGCAGCAGCACCCCGTTTGATCTCATTCGGTATCAATATGTGTGGACCAGTTTTAATGGGTTTTGGCACGGATGCGCAAAAGCAAAAATTCTTGCCACGCATGCTTTCGGGCGAAGATGTTTGGTGTCAGGGATATTCTGAGCCAGGTTCGGGTTCCGATCTCGCCTCCTTAACCACTACTGCCAAGCGGGATGGCGATTACTGGATTATAAACGGGACTAAGACCTGGACTACCAAGGCGCACTGGTCTGATTGGTGTTTCTTACTTGCACGAACCTCTAACGAAGATCGCAAGCAGCAGGGCATTACGTTTATTTTGTTAGATCTCCAGACGCCCGGAATTTCCATGAGCCCAATCGTCCTAATGGATGGTCTGCATGAAACCAATATGGTTTTTTTTGACGATGTTCGTGTTCCTGTTGAAAATACAGTTGGCGAAATTGGCAATGGGTGGGGCATTGGCAAATACTTACTTGCACATGAGCGGATGTCGGGTGGCTCCCTTGGCCCGCATAAGAAACTACTTAGCCAGCTCAAAATGATTGCCGCCGAAGATGAAATGTCCGGTGGCGCACCGCTATCGGAAGACCGCGGGTTTGCCCGTAAGATTGCGGCTGTTGAGCTTGAACTTAAAACGCTTGAAGCGTTAATGCTTCGGTCCGTGGACGCATTGTCTCGCAGTGGCGATCTCGGGGGACAGCCGCTCGGTGCCGAAGCAAATATCTTCAAAATTCGAAATACCGAAAGTCAGCAACAATTGACTGAGTTAAAAATGCAGGCTGTCGGCTATTATGCCCAACCTTATCTCTATACCGCCTTAACACAGGGCTGGAATGAAGCGCCCATCGGTGCGGATTACGCGAATGGTTGTACGCCAAATTATCTTCATTTTCGCAAGGTCTCGATCTATTCCGGATCGAATGAAATTCAGCACAATATAATCGCAAAAGCGGAACTTGGACTTTGATTCTTTTATTCCGTTGCTCGGAGTTGGGTTCGTCAATGGAGACGTTGAGGATATAAGATGTCTCTGCGCGATTTGGCTTACAAAGTTCCCATTGATCATGCGGGTCTCAGTAATATGAATGCATCACACACGACAGTAATCTGCCGATGAAATTGGCCAATGCTCAATTCTTTTCGATCTAATTCTATTACATCACAGAGATGC
>PBOZ01000068.1 GCA_002724555.1 Rickettsiales bacterium | reverse complement strand
GTCGCAGAACATCGATTTGAAAAGCGGTTATATGTTCGAATTAGAAGCTTATAACCGCATGGTTACGACAGAAGACCGGGTCGAAGGTATTCTCGCCTATAACGAAAAACGTAAAGCCCAGTTCAGAGGTCAATAAGTCTTAGGTTCCGACTTTTAGCGGCTGTACGAGACCGCGAAGGGTCGCAATAGTGCTAAGCGGCGTTAATGCGCCTGTCCGGGGATTCTCCTTAGAGGGTACATTTTCTATTGTCATTTCGAAGCGCACAGAATCCGCCTCCACTTTGATCGTGTGTGTATTACGGGTAACGGCCGGATCCGCCCAAACTTGGATAGTGGTTCGGTCTGGACCAATACCGGCAAGGCTTAGAGCAACAGCAACATTTACATTCGCTGGGAACCCTTTAACCGCATCTCGCGCACTACCGTCAAAAACCAAAAGAGCATCAGACAAGTCGCTAACATCAATATCGTTTTCGACGAGATGCGGCGCTCCTTCCAGACCGCCCGGAGGTTTACGGGTCACCATAGTCACAGTTTCGATACACCCTTCCGCTGCTCCCCGGACAGCATCCAAGCCAAGTAATGCGCCAGTCGGGATAACGATTCGCGCCCCAGTCTCCTCTGCACGGTCAACTAAGTCCATGTGGTTAAGCATTTGGCCGCAAGACAACGGCATAAAAATACGTCCATTATCAACTGCGGCTTCCGCCACACACCTGAATACCGAAGCAGGCGCGCACTCGATGACAACATCAGACTGCTCGGCCAACGATGCAAGTTGCATAACAGGCACCTGTCCCGAGTAATGTGACATTCTCGCGACGGCACCTGAATGATCTTTAGCCGAAACGGCAGCCAGATACATTCCCGGAATTTCCCCCGCATCCAAAGCTCGACCAACGGCCATCCCAATCGCACCAAAACCGCCGATTCCAACGCTCAAATCACTACTTGCCGACATCTTTCGTTTCCTCATGCTACGGAATTTCATTCCTGGGTCCGTCGACTGATATGATAGATTAACGGATTGGAGTCTAACATGTTACGAATTCGTGCTATTTTCCGACTTCCAATTTTCTTTCGAAAGCATCCGCTCATCGACAAAGGAAAACTTGCCAAAACAATTGCTGTCTGTAGAAAAGAGCCCACTTATACATTCTATGAACCGCTTTAAGCAGAATCTATCCCAATTCACAGAGACCGGTGAAAACAATTACCGCAATGTCGTTATCTGGCTAATTTATGCGATAGAGCTACCCGCTCAAACTGCGGAGAATTCGGATAAGATAAAAAAGTGTAAAATCTAATGGCCAAAGCTGCTGCTCGCGCTTGGCAACGGATGCTGAGTGGCCGACGCCTCGATTTACTGGACCCTTCACCACTGGATATTGAAATCGATGACATCGCCCATGGCCTGTCGCGTGTTGCCCGCTGGAATGGACAAACTAGAGGTGATTGGGCCTTTTCTGTGGCACAGCATTCGGTTCTCGTTGAACGCTTAGCCGTTCGTTTCAAACCCGACCTAGAGAGGAATTGGCGCTTAGCCGCCTTACTCCATGACGCACCGGAATATGTCATTGGTGACCTGATCTCTCCATTCAAAGCAGCTGTTGGTACGGACTACCAAACTCTAGAAGAACGTTTGGAAATGGCCGTTCACCTTCGCTTTGGCTTACCTGCAAGGTTGCCGCGTTTTATTGCAAATCTCATCAAAAAAGCTGATCGTGCATCCGCCTTTCTGGAAGCCCGTCAACTCGCTGGCTTTAATGAGAAGGAAGCAATTCGTTACTTTGGACGTTTTAACGGGATTGACCGCATTAGACTTCGAATATTGCCACCTGAGATAGCACAAGCAAAATTTCTCGAACGGTTTTCTACTCTCTACGTCGAAAGAATTTAGTCCTAAAAACGCGCTATAACATCGGCGACTATCGCGATTAAAATTATTCTTAATACTTTTGAAAAGTTTTCGGGAAGCCTGCTGAAAACGTCACGCCTACTTGGAAAATTTCAATGCATGATATACTTAGAATTTCGGATTTTATTAACATGAATTACTTCCGGAATGCCCTCGCCAATCCGGAGTTGAGAGAGGAAATAACGTGAGCGAAGAAAATTGGCACCGCGTCGCGGCGAAAGGCGACGTAGCTCCTGAAGAGCCTATCCGCGTTCAAGTCGGCGAAGAAGACATCGCAATTTACAATGTCGATGGTGGATTTTACGCAACGAGTAATATTTGTACCCACGCCTATGCCTCCATGGTAGATGGTTTCCAAGAAGGAGATGAAATTGAGTGCCCGCTTCACGAGGGCCGGTTTAATATTAAAACAGGTGAAGCGCTATGCGCTCCGGTGTTCGATGCATTAAAAGTTTTCGAAGTTAAACTTGATGGTGACGATATTCTTGTGAAAGTCTAATTGGGCACGTCCGATTAATGAGGAGGACAGCAAGATGAGCGAACCCAAAGGTAAAATCGTTAATCAAACGGGAAAGTCGCGGGAAAAAAGTCTTGATTTTTGGGAACCCGTAATCTTCACAAAAGAAGATATTGACAATGAAATTCAACGCCTTGCCGATTTGCATATACCCGAGAACGGCTTTCGTTCCTCTATTTTAGCACATCCACGGGCAGAAGAGGAAAGTCTCGGGCTTGCGCCTGGTATTCGCGTGTCCCTCGATGTTTTACGACCAGGCGAACAATCCCGTCTATTTCGTCACAATGCAACGGAAGTAAATTTCTGTATCAAGGGAAGTGGCTACACGGAGATTACGGGAAAGAAAATTCCTTTCAAAAAGTATCATGTCGTAAACCACCCCTCTTACACCGCCTACCGTCACTTTAACGATACCGACGAAATTCAGGCTCGTCTCACATATTCCAATATCCCACTACTGCAAAGACTGCGGGTCTATACAGCGGATGAGAACCCGCCGGTAGCCATCGCAATCGAAGAAGACCGTGGTGAAGAAAATGGCCGTGAAGACCCAAAAAGGAATAGCCCCTACGGCACTTTCCAATTAAATGACGAAGGCGCCTGGTTAATGCCGTATGAGGTCCTCATCAATCCGCAATCCGTCGAGTCAAAAGCGCTCCATTGGCCTTGGGAAGAAGTAAAACAGCATCTCGACAAGCTAGAAGCACTCGGCAAAGAGTATGTCGGCCGTCGCCTTTATATGATGTATAACCCAATGACGACCCGATTTAATGGATGTACCCCAAGCTTCTTTGCAACAATAACAATTCGCCCGCCCAAAATAGTCGACCGTCCACATCGCCACACATCCGCAGCTATCAATTATTACTTTGAAGGCGAAGGCCGAAGCACGGTCGAAGGACAGGTCTATGAATGGAAGGCAGGCGACTTAATGCTCTCGGCGCCTGGCTGGGCAACCCACAACCATGCGTCCTACGACGAATACGTCTATGAACTGACGGTACAAGATCAGCCATTACACCTCTTCATGGAATCACTGATATGGCAAGAAGACCTTAAACTTCCAGCTGCTCTGCTTGGTTCCAATATCGGCTTTGGAACCAATCGAAAAGCTGCAACTGCCGCTGAATAAACTCACCGGCAAAAGCAGATGCAAAACGTAATTCCCTGCAGAGACGTGTGTGTCCTGCGATATGTACTCGAAAGATGGGCGTGTGAAAAACCTCATGATGTATTTGTAATTTTTGAGGATGACGAAACCTGGAACTTTAAAGAAACACTTAAACGTACGAAGCGGCTAGGAGCTGCTCTTCAAACTATGGGGGTAAAAGAAGGCGAACATGTTATGGTCTGGCTACCAAACGGAAAGGAGTGTTTGGAGGCCTACTTAGCCCTTGGATATATCGGCGCTGTATTTGTGCCAGTTAATGTCGCCTATCGCGGCGACCTATTGGGCCATGTCATCAATAATTCAGATGCCAGAATTGCGATTGCACACCAAAACTTGGCCAGTCGCCTGAATGACGTGGACACAGCCTCTCTCGATACTGTCGTCATAGTCGGCGATAACGCGGTAGACGTCCAAAACCTTACTGTCATCACTTACAATGAAATGCTGTCAGGTGCAGACGCATTAAAGGAACTCTCTCGACCAATAGAACCCTGGGATACGCAAGCGATCATATATACTTCCGGGACGACGGGCCCTTCCAAAGGTGTGCTTTCCTCATATCTCCATAACTACGAAGGCATGAATGCCCAGGTATGGACATGCGTCTCTGATGATGACCGTTACCTCATCAACATGCCAATGTTCCATATTGGTGGATGCTTCATTCTATACTCCATGCTATGTCGCGGAAGTTCCATAGCCATGACGTCTGGCTTCAATACCGATGACTTTTGGCCAACCGTGCATCGCACCCAAAGTACCGTTGTTTTCCTTTTGGGTGTCATGGCGGCCTTCCTGATGAAGGCTGACCCAAGTCCAGAAGACAAAAGTCACCCGATGCATACCTTCATGGTGGTACCTTTCAACGATGAAGCAACGAAACTCAAGGAACGTTTTGGTGTCAATGTTCATACGATCTTTAACATGACGGAATTGTCCTGCCCGATCTTCTCACCACCCAACCCAACGGAGCCTGGTTATTGCGGTAGACCGCGCGATGGCGTGTCACTGCGTGTCGTCGATGAAAATGATATTGAAGTACCTCATGGGGTTACAGGACAATTGGTTGTGCGCACCGACCTTCCTTGGGCAATGAACCATGGTTATTACAAGGATCCAGAGGCGACAGTTGACGCATGGCGCAATGGTTGGTTTCACACGGGCGATGCATTCCGAATGACTGATAACGGCGATTTCTACTACGTTGACCGCATAAAAGATGCTATCAGGCGCCGGGGCGAAAACATTTCGTCAATTGAGGTCGAAAGCCAGATCATGAAATTCGACGCCGTCCAAGAATGCGCCGCAATCGCCGTGCCGAGTGAATTCGGTGAGGATGAGTTAATGGTCGTTCTCGCTGCGAAATCAGGTCAAACAGTTAACCCGAGAATATTACTTGAATTTCTAATGCCCCGCATGGCTCACTTTATGATCCCCCGCTTCATACGTATTATGGACGAACTCCCAAAGACGCCAACGACCAAAATTCTAAAAGGTGTACTGCGCGAAGATGGCATCACGATGGACACTTGGGACCGCGAGAAGGCTGGAATTAAAATTCGTGCAGAAAAACTCACTTAACGCCGGATTTTTATAGACCTGAAATTCTAGATTTCTTCAGGATTTTCCACCCACGTCGCAGCTATTCCACCGTCAACCGGAAGTACGGTGCCCGAAATATGTCGGGATGCCTCCCGGCATAGATAAACAATTGCATCCGCAATTTGCGCCGGTTCTATGAAGTCTGCAATCTGACCAATATCCTTCTTATAACGTTTTGCCATTTCATCAAAAGATATTTGTCGCTCGTCTGCCATTTTTTGAATACGAACCTTAATGAAATCGCTTAAGACAGAGCCTGGAGCAATGGCGTTACAGGTAATATTCGGATCGCGCAAAGTCTCCGCCGCAGTAGAACGCGTAAGCCCGATGATCGCTGTTTTTGACGTGATGTAATCGGCGCGCCCTGAACGGGCCGCCAGCCCCATGATCGATGAAATATTCACAATCCGGCCCCAACCAGATTTTTTCATACCCGGTAATGCCAACCTCGTGAGATCAAAGGGTGCCGTGACATTTACCGCAAGTGCGTGATCCCAATTCTTCGGATCAAAATCGACGATATCGTCATAATAACGAATGACGGCATTATTCACGAGGATATCGATTGATCCAAATTCTTCCACGCTCGCTAGAGCCAACGCTTCAGTTTGTTCCCTTTGTGCTAAATCCGCATCAAAGAATTTCACTGTAACATTATATTCAGATTCAATCGCCGCCCGAGAAGCATCAACTTCCTCTGGTGTCCCAAGCCCACACATCATTATATTGCAGCCTTCTGCAGCAAGGGCCCGTGCTGTCGCGTTGCCAATACCAATAACGGAACCGGTTACGAGCGCTGTCTTTCCTTTAAGCATCATTTTTCCCCGTCGATGGAGTCAAAATATTCCTTCGCTGTACGAAATGCGTCCACAGCAGCTGGGATCCCGCAATAGGCCATCACATGAAGTAATACTTCCCTAACCTCTTCCTTCGTTACCCCGCCCTCTTCGACTGCCGCTCGGATATGCGTCGTAACCTCCGGCTGCCTGTTGAGTGCCGCAAGCATCGCAATGTTTATCAGCCGACGAGATTTTATATCGAGGCCAGGGCGTGACCAAATTTTTCCCCAAACAAATTCCCCAGAGAGTTGACGTAGAGGACCCATAAAATCATCGTCTGCGCCAACCTGTGTTGTACTTTCATTGTATTCGTCGCCCAGAACCTCACCACGAAGGGCTCTTCCTCGCAGGAAATCCTCATTCTCATCATAAGTAAATTTAACCACAGTGGCGATCCTCCCGTTAGTTATTAATTGGGTTCGGAAGCGTTCGCTATGAACCGCCGAACTCAAGCCAGGTCGCGGAGCGCCCTTGATCGATCGGTAGGGCGGCACCGGTGATGTTAAGTGAACTATCTTGGCAGAGAAAGACGATCAATTTAGCAACTTGCGTGGGATCGATGAAGTTTCGTGTCTGCCCGCGGCGTGCCAAAAATACTTCTGTCGCTTCTTCGAAGGAAACCCCTTGTTCTTCCGCCAGCTCGTTAATCTTAATTTCTGTATTTGGTGTCAAAACAGACCCGGGGCATATGGCATTGCATGTGATACCTTCGATATCTCTAATCTCAGCCGCCGTTGCACGTGTAAGCCCCAACATTGCGTGTTTGGATACCACATAATCTGCCCGCCCCGACCGTGCAGCCATACCAAGTACGGAAGAAAAATTAATAATTCGTCCCCACTTCCGCTCGCGCATGCCCACCAAAACCCTTTGCGTAAGAATAAAAGGGGCGGTCACATTGACCGCAAGTGCATGCTGCCATTCTTCACGGGGGAATTCTTCAATGTTATGGAAATAACGTATGACTGCATTATTTACGAGTATTTCAATTGGACCCAAGATCTCAGTCGCAGCATCCACAAGTTCGTCACAATCATCTTCCTTGCTCAGGTCCGCACCGTTATAAGCAACGTTCACACCATAGGTGTTTGCCATACGAGCACGTTCGGTTTCAATTTTTACAGGGTCGCCGAACCCACTGAGCATAACGTTACATCCTTCTGCCGCGAGCGCCTCTGCTGTCGCTTTACCAATTCCGCGCGTAGAACCTGTAACGAGTGCGTTCTTACCAATCATAAGCTAAATCCCTTATCAAGGGTTAGCAGACTGTCTGGCGGTAATGTCGGGCCATAGCGCGTCTGCGCCCCGCGCTGCTGCTCGCCTGCCAAGCCGCTCTGCCCACTCTGCCTCAGTGCCAAATTCCCCCCGCCAAGACCACAGCCGACGCGTGAAAAAATGTAAATGATGCTCGTAAGTAAATCCAATTGCGCCATGCGTTTCGTGGCAAATATCAGTAGCCATTCCAGCGGCCTCACCTGCTAGAACCTTGGCACACGCAGTTTCAAATTCGGGAATCCCGCGTTCTGCCGCACGAAAAGCGTTTTGTGCCGCCGTAATCGCCGCCGCTACTTCAGCAGCGGTCATCGCTAAATTTTGCTGAATAACTTGAAATTTACCGATGGGTTTTCCGAACTGCGTTCGATCCGCCGTGTATTGTAGCGTGTCCTCTATAAGGCGCTCGAGTGCACCCGCCATTTGCCCGGCACGCACTAACGCCCCGTACAATTGGATAGTCTCGACAGTGAACTCGCTAGGGGGTATCCCCTTAACGATACTGCCATCGAAAAAGACCTCATCCCGAGGATCTCGTGCAATATTATGATCGGCATTTACTGTAAATGACCCGCTCGGTGCGCAAAAAACTGAAACACTACCATCAACATGACAAATGCCCATCAAATGATCTGCCTGCCTCGCCCAGGGAACATTGATCGCACCTCCCGATATTGTTTCTCCCCTTATAGTGATGTCGTTAGAGTTGGGGACAATGGATAACACTCCGTCTGGAACCGCCATCCCCGCTTGATCAAGCAACCAACCAGCTAAAATGGTTTCCGCTAACGGAATTGGTGCAGCGAATCGCCCAGCCGCATGGAGGATCATGTACACGGCCTGCCAACCCGCATCAACGCCACCTTTATCTTCGGATAGAAGTGGTTGCGTAAGACCATTTTCTTCCACAATAGCCCAAAGCTCAGCAGGCCATTCGCCACCGTCGCACTTTTCTAAAAGGTTTTTTGTACAATATTCAGCGAAAAGGCGTGTGACTGTTTCGCGCAGAATTTCCCTAAGTTCGCTCATCGCATACCAAGCCCACGGGCAATAATACCACGAACAATTTCGCGTGTACCCCCACGCAGCGAAAACGAAACATTTGCCTGAGTTATATACGCCTGCGTTGTTTCGAAATCGCTGGCACCACCCAAACGCGGAGAAGCCCCGAATAGATCGTGCGCAATACCCGGTATCTTCTGTTCCCAGCCAACCCCTAGCTCCTTCATCACTGCGGCTTCTACATCGGGATTTTTAGATGCCTCAAGCATACCGGATACAGAAAGCGACATCTCACGAAAGGTCGAAGCGCGTGCAACCATCCGACCAAGTCCAATAGCTTGGCGTTCGCTTGGGTCCTGTCCCGCTTCTCGCACCATCTCTTTTACCAATGGGAAACTACTGAGATAGCGCTCCGGCCCACTACGTTCGAAGGCAAGCTCTGTCGTTACTTGCATCCAACCATCTCCTTCTTGTCCGATCCGCATTGAATCTGGAATGAAGGCATCTTCGAAAAACACCTGATTAAAATCATGGTCACCCGTCATGTTATGGATCGGGCGTACATCAATTCCATCGGTATCCTTCATATCAACAATGAACTGTGTCAGTCCTTCGTGCCGATCATCGGCAGACGAAGACGTGCGAAAAAGCGCGACGAGGTAGTTGGCAATGTGTGCGCCCGATGTCCATATTTTGCTACCATTTACCAGATAGCCCCCATCGACTTTTGTCGCCTTTGTTCGTACAGAAGCAAGATCAGAACCAGAATTGGGCTCACTCATTCCAATACCAAACCCCACTTCACCCTTTATAATTCCTGGTAATATTGTCTTACGTTGATCCTCACTCCCAAAGCGAAGAATAAGCGGTCCGGATTGCCTGTCAGCAATCCAATGGAAGCCTACTGGGGCACCTGCTGCCAACAACTCTTCCAAGACCACGTACCGTTCGAGAAAACTACGTTCGGCCCCGCCGTACTCTTTAGGCCAGGTAATGCCAATCCATCCTTTTTCACCCAACTTTTGACTAAATTCGGGATTCCAAGCCGTCCAATTTCGGGCCTTTTGTTCAACCGAAACTGTTTTCATTGCTTCGGCTAAAAACTCACGGACCTCTATCCGCAGTTCTTCCGCCTCGGGCGGCAGTTCGCCCGGCTCAAAATACAATGCCGTCATTGTCCTCGTCTCTAATTCTCACATATCTATCGTCAGGCGTAATGCCCATAATTGAGTTAGCCATGAAATTAGGGCGAAAGACAGGCCTTAGCAGAGCAAAGGAGTATCCGGTGTCAAAATTTCTAAGATATAGAAAAAATGGGCATATCGTTACGCTAACAATGAATGAACCAGACTCAATGAACGCCCTCTCCGGCCCTGATCAATATGCGGATTTTGAGAAGTATTGCTCCCGTATCAATCAAGACTATGAAGTCCGCTGCGTCATCCTAACGGGCGCGGGGCGCGCATTTAGCGCCGGTGGTAATGTTAAGGCAATGCAAGAGCGTAATCGCAAGGGTCAGCCACCGTCGGTCGTCATCCGTGATTGGTATAAAAACGGCATACAGCGTATTCCTATGGCGTTTTATAATTTGGAAGTCCCAACCATTGCCGCTGTAAATGGTGCCGCCACTGGGGCCGGCTGTGACCTTACCTGTATGGCGGATATCCGCATTGCATCGACTTACGCGCGTTTTGCCGAGACCTTTGTCAAAATTGGCATCTCGCCCGGAGATGGCGGTGCGTATTTTCTACCACGCGTAATATCCAATTCAAATGCCGCCGAGATGGTTTTTACAGGTGAGTTGATAAACGCTGACAAAGCGCTTGAAATTGGTCTTGTTTCAAAGGTTGTCGAGCCAAAAGACCTTATGAAAGAAGCAAAATCTTTAGCTGAGCGAATTGCTGATAACCCGCCGCATGCACTTCGTCTCTCTAAGAAGCTTTTGCGAGAGAGTTCTAATTCTAATATGCAACAACTGTTGGAATTATCCGCTGTATACAACGCTATGTTGCAACACACTGAAGATCACCGCGACCGCGTTGATGATCTGGTCAGCCGAATCTCTTCAAAAACGAAAAGCAAGACGAAACCAAAGAAAAAAGTTAAAAAATAGACAATTTACATAGCGCGGTCCAAAAAAACATAGCGCCCAATTCGGCTACGGCAGCAACCGGCCAAAAAATTAATTGTCGAGGATCGTAGAGCGTTAGGTTTCTATTTTTCTCTGTTACATCACCGCGCCAATTTGCCAGGGCACAAACTCGTCGTCACCAAAGCCCTGCGCTTCGCTTTTAGTTGGACTGCCAGATGCTACTTCTAAAAGACGGTCAAAAATTCGTCCCCCCATCTCCTCGATTGACACGCCATCGTCGACAACACCACCACAATTGATGTCCATGTCTTCTTCCATATGTTCGTACATCATTGTGTTTGTAGCCAATTTCATGCTGGGAGCTGGTTTGCAGCCATAGACGGAACCGCGCCCAGTGGTAAAGCAAACAATGTTTGCTCCCGCTGCAACTTGGCCGGTAATAGAGCAAGGGTCATAGCCTGGTGAGTCCATAAACACAAAACCCTTATCTCGAATTTCCTCAGCATATTTATACACACCAGTTAAGTTGGTTGTCCCACCCTTTGCCGCTGCTCCAAGTGATTTTTCTAAAATTGTAGAAAGACCACCTTCCTTATTGCCAGGACTAGGGTTGTTGTTCATCTCACCTTTATTCCGGGCTGTATATTCTTCCCACCAACGAATGCGCTCTATCAACTTCATCCCCACTTCAGGTGTCACCGCTCGTCGCGTCAATAGGTGCTCCGCACCGTATATCTCGGGGGTCTCACTCAAAATCCCAGTCCCCCCGTTCCGAACCAACAAATCTACTGCCGCACCCAGAGATGGGTTCGCTGTTATGCCGGAATACGCGTCCGAACCGCCGCATTGCAATGCCAAAGTTAACTCGCTCGCAGGGATAGGACCTCGCTCAACTTGGTTCGCCTCCGGCAACATTTCCTTAATCATCTGAACGCCACGCTCGACTGTCTTTCGTGTCCCACCAGTATCCTGAATAGTCATGGTACGGAACTTAGAGCCACGTTCAATTCCGTACGCTTCCAGAAGGAAATCAATCTGATTGACCTCGCAGCCAAGGCCGACCATTAGAACACCTCCAAAATTGGGATGCCGAGCATAGCCCCACAGAGTACGCTGTAGGTTTTCGTATCCTTCTCCTGAATCTGCCATGCCACAGCCGGTGCTGTGGACCGCCGCGACAACGCCGTCGACATTTGGATAGTCGTCAAGAATATCGCGGTTAACACTTTCGGCAATATAACGCGCGGCTGTTGCAGAGCAGTTCACGCTCGTCAAAATTCCAATATAATTCCGCGTTGCAGACTTGCCGTTGTTACGCCGATATCCCTGGAACACTGCTTGATTTCCGTCGGGTAGGTAATCTGTGGCGCGTGCTTCCGTCGAATAAGCATAATCACGCTCAAAATCTTGCATTTCTAAATTGTGCGTATGGAGATAGCATCCCGAACTAACATCTTCTGTCGCAAATCCAATAATCTGGTTGTATTTCCGAACGGCTTCTCCTTTTCGAATGGGGGCCGTCGCAATTTTATGCCCTGCAGGGACGTCCACGAGGGTTTTTATGCCTTCGTTGGGAATAACACTCCCGGCGCGTATATCTGCGCGTGCAATAACAACGTTGTCAGATTGATTCAACCGGATCGTAATTGGTTTCGTTTCGCTCATCACTCTATTCCACCCATACAATTTTATATTGTTTTTGCCCCGCACTCATTCATTAGCCAATCACTAGCGCTGCCTAACCGCTGCCTTCTACAAATTCTCCAAGCAACTGTAAATGGACCGATGTTTATAAAACCGGTACTTTTTAATACCTTTCAACTTAGAACTTACCTACCCCCGACCTATCTTCGTCAGAGGCTAATAATTATGACTAAGGCACTGTAATATGTCCTTCGAATTATTTATCGAAAAATGGTCCGCACCATCAGGTGGTTATTTATATCCATGGTCCATTTGGAAGAATGGTAAACAATTACACTACGGTCAGCGCTTCCAAACACGAGAGGAAGCCGAGAAAGAAGGCCTTCACTACTGCCAACATGTTTTAGGCGAGGCGCCAAATCGCATCACCCACCTCTAAACTAAAGATTAAGGAAAACCCATGGAATTTGGTCTAAATGGAAAGGGCGTAATCATAACAGGTGGCAGCCGGGGTATCGGCTTCGCAATAGCAGAAGCGTTCGCCGTCGAAGGTGCCAATGTTTCAATCTGCGGCAGAACGGAAAGCTCGCTCGAAACAGCTAAAGAAAAATTGGCCGCCCATAACGTCACAATCCATACTGCGGTATGCGATGTCGCTGATGCTGCATCTCTCGAAGCATATATTAACACAGCAGAAAATGCGCTCGGCGGCTTAGATGTTTTAGTAAATAATCCTTCTGGTTTTGGGCGGACAGATGATGAAGATGGATGGCAAAAATGCATCGACGTCGACCTTATGGCAACATTACGAGGAAGTTGGTGTGCTATTCCAATGTTGGAAAGGTCAGGCGGCGGCGCCATCATCCATATCTCGACGATCTCAGCACTAACAGAAAGTATGCGCACGCCGCCCTACGGCGCGATCAAGGCCGCCATTAACCATTATACCGTAACACAAGCAAAATCTCTGGCTCAGAATGGTATCCGCGTAAATGCAATTTGCCCTGGGTCGATTTATTTCGAGGGTGGAGTCTGGGACGACGCAAAGAAGAATAATCCCGAGCTTTACGAGAATATAGAGAAAAGCATTCCATCCGGCCGCTTTGGTAGGCCCGAAGAAATAGCAACTGTAGCTGTTTTTCTTGGTTCAGACGCTGGACGGTGGATCACAGGACAAGCAATTGCTGTCGACGGAGGTCAAGCTTTGTAGGAGTGAAGCCACAACATCAATTAAATTTTCCAAAATGCCTCTGAACCGTTGCTGTAAAAGTGCTACTGATTACAAGCCCGCGGTCTAGGGGACAAATCTCTAAACCGCTAAAGCCAAATAATGATTAAGCGCCCCAAACCTCTTTGAGAAAACGTAACCAATTACCGCCCATTACTTTACGGATACGGGCTTCCGGCCAACGCCGCTTCACCATTGTTGCCGTAAGGTTCGGAAACTCACCAAGTGTGCGTAACCCTTCTGGCATCACTGTGACTCCTGAACCAGGACGTTTGGGGACTAAACGGCGTGCGTACCCCTTATCATGTGAGAGGTAGTCAAAAAATTTCGCATCTTGGTCCTGTGTGAAATCGTTTCCTATACCGACATTGTCCTCTCCAATGAGATCAACCAAATACTCAATGCCCTCTACGCAATCTTCGACTGTAGTATCTGGGCCTTTAGGTAAAAATGGCGGATAAGAGGCGAAGCCTACAAAGCCACCTTTATCAACAATTAACTTCAATAACTCGTCAGGCTTGTTTCGCGGGTAATCTTTCAAAGCTGTCGGACAGCAGTGACTAAAAGCCACTGGCTTTTTGGAGTGGAGGATTGCGTCTTCACTTGTTTTGTTCCCAACGTGACTGAGGTCAACAACGATACCGACGCGGTTCATTTCATCTACAACTTCTCGCCCAAAATCTGATAGACCACTATCATAGGTCTCCCAGCAACCACTACCAACCCAATTGTGAGTGTTGTAGGTTAACTGAATAACACCTACGCCAAGCTCTTTGAAAAGACGCAGATAACCAATCTGATCTTCGATTCCTGAGGTGTTTTGCCAACCAAGTATAATGCCGACTTTGCCCTCGACCTTCGCACGCTCAATATCGGAAGTTGTATATACTTGAGTTAAAATATCTGAATTTTCTTCAATCCAACCTTTAAATTTCGAAACGTTTCGCATTGTCTCCGCGAAGTTATCCCAAACACAAACGGTGCAATTTGCAGCTGTCAGCCCGCCCTTGTGCATATCTTCAAAAACACCCCGGCTCCAATTCGAAATTACGAGTCCGTCGATCACGACCATATCCTTATGCAAATCCTGCATACCGTGTCTCCGCTGATAAGTTACGCCTGAGCACCATTTTCCAGGCCGAATTAAGAACTAAGTCGACGAACAATGCCTTCTACAGTGTTTGATCAAGAATCAGAAAAATAATATTTATCGCCACAAATTTAGCTAAATATTAAACTTGCAAGATCAAAATCTAAGGCTTCAATACACCTACACTAGTATACCGCTTCTGATACATGGATAAATTTTAAAATTCTATTCCAAATTCAACATACACTACGTGTTCATTCTTGAGAATCCCTAATGCAAACCTGTCTCTTCTGGAAGGCCCAACATTATATTCATATTCTGCACCGCCTGACCTGAAGCACCTTTACCAAGGTTGTCTAGCTGGCCCACTAAAATTGCTTGGTCTCTTTTATCATTTCCGAAAACATAGAGCCGTAACTCGTTAGTATCATTCATTTTTTCTGGTGTTAAACCCGAAACCTTCCCGACATCGCCAGCCGACTCTACAGTCACAAAGTGACAACCTTCATAGTGCGTCTCCAAAGTTTTTTGTACTTCGGCCACTGTTGGCTTCTTAGGCAGTGCCCATAATTGCAGAGGCACCTGTACAATCATCCCTTTGTGATAGCGACCAACGCTCGGCACGAACAAAGGACGCCCACTCAATCCACTCCATTTTATAATTTCTGGAACGTGTTTATGTTCCAATTCCATTCCATAAACGCGAAACGGTACTTCTGTATAACTCTCTCCTTCTGGGTTTTCGAATTCAGCAATCATCGTCTTGCCGCCGCCAGAGTAACCGGAGATTGCATTGATGGTAATGGGAAAATCAGAAGGTAGCAGCCCCGTACTCGTAAGTGGGTGAAGAAGGCCTATTGATGCAATTGCATAACACCCTGGGTTACTAACACGTTTTGCCTCTGCTATTAGGTCTTTTTGATTAATGTCATACTCCGGCATGCCATAAACCCAATCCTCAGCAACTCGATGTGCAGTGCTCGCATCGATGACTTTGACAATTGGATTTTCAATCATTGAGACGGATTCACGTGCAGCCTCATCCGGTAAGCAAAGGATCACGAGATCCGCTTCGTTAAGCATCTGGCGGCGCAAGCCAACGTTGCGCCTATCTCCAACCGCAAGGCTTATCAGATCAATGTCTTTACGTTTCTCTAAGCGTGTCCGAATTTGTAGGCCTGTCGTACCATGTTCGCCGTCAATAAATATTGTTGGGCTCATCTGTATTCTCCTAAACAAATAAAGCGCCCGATTAGGGGCGCCCAATCCACAAATGTATCGATCCCCCAACGAATCTAACGGTTCTTATTTCCACGTCATTCCTTAACGAATAAATTCAAAAAGTAGGTTATAAACAAATTCACAGATCTAGCCCTCATCCCGCATTTGTCGTGTAAAAATAAATGATTTTTTCATTTTCATACCGCGAAAGTTTGACTCGACACACTAAATTATATGTTGTCGATTTACAAATTAATGCCTGGGTTATCAACTCAGTTTACTGCTTTGGGAAAAAACGTGTTTCGTTTTCAACCTAAGCATCGAAAAGGAAATGTTAAAAATCTGCACAAACTCAAGGTTAAGGATTTGGAAGTCCGCAATTGAAAGTTATTGTGGAGTGGTTCTCTAAGCGAAGAATTAGCGTTAGAAGCCTTGAGACAAGTGGCAGAGAGAAGATAGATAATGTCTCTTTTGATTGTATCTCCCTGAAACCACCTATGTGTTTGTGTTTTGGCTAAGCCATACCCCAACTATCATTAAAGAAATTCCAGCAAATCGCTGCGGTGTCATTGTAATAGTTGTTGCGCCAAACAGACCCAGGTGGTCAATGAAAGAGGCACTTATAATTTGTCCAAGAAGAATGAAAAAAATAGCGTTCCCTAGTCCAATCTTTGGTGCAATAAAGGTAATAGATAAAATGTAAACTGAAAAGAATACCCCACCCAGAAAAAGGTGTCTGTTACAGTCCAAAACTTTGAATATGGCAGCGGGACCAGTAACAACCAATACAAGTGTGCTAGTGAAAAAAGCAACGACACATAAGACCATACAAGCCGCTGCCGGCGAACTTAATTCTCTACCAAGACCTGCATTTAGAATTGCCATAACCGGCACGCATACGCCTGCAACCAAAATCATTAATGAGTAAAAATACATAGCCCCCGCCCCCAATTTGTCTATCTAAGCAGTCTAGGACGTTCTTATTTCATTGTCCGTGTGAAGACACGGAAAAAAGGCTTGCATCTTTACGACAAGTTTTAGTTCCTCAAAACTCGCCATTTTCAGCCGGCGAGCCGCAACGAAAAAGGGGTTAGAAAACACCTAACCCCCTAAAAATTAATTTGTATTTGGAATATTATCGCTTCGAGAACTGGAAACTACGACGAGCTTTCGCACGACCATATTTTTTACGTTCCACAGTTCGGGAATCGCGAGTCAAGAAACCACCTTTCTTCAAGGTTGAACGAAGCCCGGGCTCATAACCGGCCAGCGCACGACTGATCCCATGACGAACCGCACCAGCCTGACCTGAGAGCCCACCGCCACTAACTGTGCAAATTACATCATACTGGTTCGCCCGCCCCGCGACCTCAAAGGGTTGCTTGATCATCATTTGCTGGGTCGGACGTGCAAAGTAAGATTCAATTTCTCGTCCATTAATAACCATCTTCCCTGGCCCAGGCTTAATCCACACACGAGCCACCGCATCTTTCCGCCGGCCGGTGGCATAAGACCGCCCCCGCTCATCAATCTTGGGCTCATTATACGTTTCTTCCAAAGGTCGGTCTGGAGCAGTGGTACCAGTGGCTACGGCCGCTAATTCGGCAAAATCAGTCAGCGTACGTGGGGCTTCCTCAGTAGGCTGTTGAACAGCCGCGTCCGAAGCAGTTGCTTCGACATTTGTACCCCCCTCGGCCGCAGCGTCTTCAGCTGCAGAGTTTTCTATTTCGTTTTCTGTTGTGTTTTCGTCGGCCATTATGCCGCGCTCCGTTTGTTCTTTGAGTTCATTGCAGCAATATCGAGAACTTCAGGCTTTTGCGCTCCATGAGGATGTTCCGCACCCGCATAGACGCGTAAATTAGACATTTGTTGTCGACCTAACGGCCCCTTCGGCAACATACGTTGAACAGCCTTTTCAATTACTTCGCCCGGCCGTTTACTTTCCAGTATCTTTTCTGGTGTTTTCTCGCGAATACCACCTGGATATCCCGTATGCCGGTAATATTTCTTGTCCGTCATCTTGTTACCAGTCAACAAGACCTTTTCCGCGTTAATCACAATAACATTGTCTCCACAATCCATGGAGGGTGTATAGGTTGGCTTGTTTTTGCCCCGCAGTACGGTCGCAATTACAGCAGCCATCCGACCGAGGACTACTCCATCGGCATCGACGACGTAATGCTTCTTGTCAACTTCCGAAGCTTTCATTGAATAGGTTTTCATCTCTCACCTCATGGCCCGCCATAAACAGACGTCCGTTCTAGGGAATCGGAAGATGAGCCATCGATAAAGCTTTGTCAACAAAATAAAATTGGAAACATCAATTAAAACAGATATTTATATAACGGTATTATATTACCACACGAATCGTTGAGCTGAAACTGTTAGTTTTAAGTACATCAATTAAATTTACCTAAAAAGCAATGTCTTGCTCAATGCAAAGAACTCCATTCCACAAGCATATAGCCCGAGCGGCAGGTACTAGCAGTGAAAATACCCACAGCTTAGCGCCTACAACGACATAATTTTTAAGGCTCTCACAAAATTGAAATGTCCTTTAAAACCTGGAGTTGAAAATATGGATCCCAAAAGTGGCAGAGTATTTCGGTACTGCACGACAACCAGCTCAAAGTTCCGCCTTAATTTGACTGTCGACTTTCAGAAAACAACGCTTTATGTCACAAGAATGGCTAATTACTCACTATAATCCACAGGGGTCGTATACGCATCATTCTCATGCATTTGCCAATACATATTGGTAAGTCTCTTTGTGACAGGCCCAACCCCGCCGTCTCCAACCTTTTTACCATCTAGGCATTTTACCGGAACAATCCCACCGGCAGTCGATGTGAGAAAAATCTCCTGCGCTCCACGCATACGGCTCACCGGCAGTTTCTCAAGACGCGCCTCTATATTCATTTTTTCTGCTAACTCCACAACAGTTCGACGGGTAATTCCCTCTAAAACACCTTCACTGGGAGAAATAAGATGGCCGTTGTCCAGCGCAAAAATATTCCAACCCCGTCCCTCAGTCACATTTCCGTCGCCATCCAGTAATACGGCATAGCGAGCTTCTTTATCATAAGCTTCGAACAACGCCCGCACAAAATCCAATCGCCCGTAGTTCTTTATAGTCGGATCAACTGCTTCGGGCGGAATTCGAATTGTATCTGCAATTATGATATCGCATCCCTTTTCCGTTTCTTCAGCTGAAACAACCGAATAATAAGGTAGGGCCCAAACCATAAGTCGATTTTGGCAAGATCTAAGATCCTTATGGCCACTTTCTGGTGTGCCGCGGGTCGCGACAATGCTCACCATTGAGTCGCGTAAGCCAGACCTACCAACACAACCATGCAGAATATCTGCAAAATCGTTCCTAACCAAGTTGAGTGTGTTGTAACGTCGTTCCGCTATAGCTCTTTCAAAGCGATCTAAATGGTCTTCCATTCTAAAAAAACGACCGCCGTGGACATGCAGGGCGTCGTAGCACATATCAGCCAGCTGAAAACCTAAATCAGTCACAGGTAGGCGCATTTCGGACAAAGGAACATATTCGCCATCAATGTACCCAAAGCCATTTTTTCCGTATCCATTTTTAGTCGCCATGACCTACCCCTCAATGACATTATTTTAAATTTCTGTGCCGCTCGCCTTTAACGACATTAAGCACTAAATAAATAGTAGTTTCCCGCAGCCTTTCGAACATGTTTATTGCGGGATGGATATTTATCGGTTTGGTGGCTTGAGCGAACGGTCTTAATTAGGCATTCTCTAGCTAAGCCGCGTAAAGCGACTAATTGGAAGACCTAGTAAACAGCTTTAACAAAAGGAACGGCTATACCGATGGTGGGCATGCGTTTTGAAGCCCCGGAAACTATCGACGCAGCGGTCTCGCTATTAGCGAGCGCGAGCGGCGAAGCCCGGGTTCTTGCGGGGGGAACCGATCTCTTGGTTCAACTTCGCGCTGACATGATCGAGCCTGAGCTCGTTGTGGACATAAAACGGATCGCGGAGACGCGGACTGTAACGGAAGAAGACGGCGGTTATCGCGTCGGTGCCGCTGTGGCCGGGGCCGAACTCAAAGAACATTCGTCTTTTTCTAAAACTTGGCCGGGCGTTATGCATGCGTTCGACCTGATTGGTTCAACGCAAATTCAAGGCCGGTGCACGCTCGCCGGGAACCTGTGTAATGCTTCGCCTGCAGCGGATAGTGTACCAGCTATGGCCGCAGTGGGCGCTATCGCACGCGTCGCAGGGCCGAATGGGATACGCGATATTCCCGTCGAGGAAATACCGACTGGACCTGGAAAGACGTCACTTACCAAAGGTGAGTTGGTTACCTCGATCTTCTTCCCCAAGAAAGGCGACAACACGGGCGACGACTATCTTCGTTTCATTCCAAGAACCGAAATGGACATCGCCGTCGTTGGGTCTGGCGTATGCCTCAGTTTAGATAACAACGGGACCTGCACAGCAGCCAAGGTCGTTCTTGGTGCCGTTGGACCGAGAATTATCGTTTGCGAAGAAGCTGCAAACGCCCTGATAGGTTCAACAGTAGACGAGGCAGCTATCGAAGCCGCAGGTGCGGCTGCAACGGCCGCGGCCACCCCGATCAGCGACAAACGTGGCACTGTCGAATATCGTAAAAAAGTTGCGGGTGTTTTAACCCGCCGGGCGACTGCTAAAGCGCTCGAACGCGCGAAAGGTTGATCCATGGCGAAAATTCACGTAACTACCAGTGTAAATGGAGATGAGACAGAATTCCTTTGTGAACCAGAGGAAACGCTGCTCGACATACTTCGCGAAACCCTTCACCTAACGGGTAGTAAGGAAGGCTGCGGTTCGGGCGACTGTGGCGCGTGCAGCGTTATGGTCGACGGTCGCCTCGTTTGCTCCTGTCTCGTTCTTGGAGCGGAAATGGAAGGCCGCGAGGTCGAAACCATCGAGAATCTGGCCGAAGGCGACAATTTGCATACTTTGCAAAAGAAATTTCTCGAACACGCCGCACTTCAATGTGGTATCTGCACGCCGGGCTTCTTAGTTGCATCAAAAGCACTGCTTGAAAAAAACCCGGACCCAACCGAAACTGAGATTCGGTATTGGTTAGCTGGTAATCTTTGCCGTTGCACAGGTTATGATAAAATCGTTCGGGCCGTCCAAGACGCGGCCGCGGAGATGAGAGGAGGCTAATATGCCCGACGACGTTCGCATCACTGATCTCAAAAAGGTCGGAACACGCCCGGTTCGCCCGGATGGTGTCGACAAAGTAACCGGGCGGGCAAAGTTTGGCGCAGATTTTAACATGCCCAATCAACTGGTTGGACAAGTACTCCGCAGCCCGCATGCCCACGCGATTATTAAAACGATTGATACATCAAAAGCCAAAGCACTCAAAGGCGTCAAAGCAATAGTTACCCGAGACGATTTTGAAGACATGCCATCTGAATTGGCACCGGCTGGCGAACAACTCGTCAACTATAAGGACATGACCCGCAATGTCTTAGCGCGCGAGAAAGTCTTGTATGACGGACACGCAGTGGCGGCTATCGCTGCTACCAGTTCGGCGATTGCACGTCGAGCATTGAAGCTCATTGAAGTTGATTACGAAGTTCTGCCGCACGTCATTGATCCAGTCCCAGCAATGGCCGATGATGCACCGGTCTTGCACGACGATATGATCACGGAGGGTGTCGACCCAGCACCAACCAAAGCTTCGAACGTAGCAAAGCGCGTCGAATTCGGCTGTGGCGATGTAGAAGCCGGTTTTGAACAGGCAGACATAATTGTTGAGCGTGAATTCGAGACCAAAGCCGTGCACCAAGGCTATATCGAGCCGCACGCTTGCGTTGCGAACTACTCTGAGGACGGTACTGCCGACCTTTGGTGCACAACCCAAGGCCACTTCGTAGTTCGAGGCCACTGCGCCAAGCTTGTTGGTATGGAAGTATCTAAACTCCGCGTCACGTCCTCGGAGATCGGTGGTGGCTTTGGAGGCAAAACGGTTGTCTACCTCGAGCCTTTAGCTCTTATGCTCTCCAAACTTGCGCATCAACCCGTCAAAATGATTATGAACCGTGACGATGTTATGCGAGCAACCGGTCCGACTTCGGGTGCAAATATCTGGGTGAAAATAGGCGCTAAAAACGATGGTACACTCGTAGCTGGTGAAGCAATCCTTAAGTATCAGGCTGGAGCATTCGCCGGATCCCCAGTGCAGCCTGGTTGTATGTGTGCTTTTGCTCCTTATGACATGGAAAACGTCAAAGTCGTCGGCTTCGATGTTGTTACCAATCGGCCAAAAGTTGCAGCGTACCGTGCGCCCGGCGCACCAATATCGGAATACGCGGTGGAATGTTTAGTGGACGAATTGGCACAAAAATTGGACATAGATCCAGTTGAGTTACGCCAAATAAACGAAGCTAAGGAAGGCACCCGCGCAGCATACGGCCCCAAGTTTGGCCCAATTGGCTATCCGGAAATGTTAGAACAAGCCAAAAGCCTTGAGCAATATAATACTGCACTCGGACCCAATCAGGGGCGTGGTATCGCCTCCGGCTTCTGGTTTAATATCGGAGGAGAGTCATGCGCAGCTTTGCAGCTAAATGTCGACGGCACGCTCAATCTCATGATTGGCACTCCGGATATCGGTGGTTCAAGGGCGTCCATGGCCCTGATGGCTGCAGAGACACTAGGTGTCGAGTACGATGATGTCCGCCCAATAATCGGCGATACAAGTTCTCTTGGCTATACGTTCCTAACCGGCGGTAGCCGAGCAACTTTCTCTAGTGGTATGGCTGTGGTTCAAGCCTCGGAAGACATTATCAAACAAGCATGTGCCCGAGCGGCAAAGGTTTGGGAGATCGATGAAGAAGCTGTCACCTGGGAATCGGGACTCATCAAGCCGTCCGGCCCAAATGCGGGCGACTTCGAGCCCATGACCCTAGCTGATATCGCTAAACATGCCAATAAAACGGGTGGACCAATTGCCGGTCACGCGCAAATCAATGCGCAAGGAGCGGCGCCAAGCTTCGGCGTGCATGTAGTTGATGTTGAAGTCGATCCGGAAACCGGTAAAGTCGATATTCTGCGTTATACGGTTTTACAAGATGCTGGCAAAGCCATTCACCCGGCCTATGTAGAAGGCCAATTCCAAGGCGGTGCCGCGCAAGGCATAGGCTGGGCCCTCAATGAGGAATATGTTTACAACGATAAGGGTCAAATGGAGAATACCGGTTTCCTCGATTATCGAATCCCAGTCTGCTCCGACCTGCCGATGATCGAAACTATAATCGTTGAAGAACCCAACCCCCGCCATCCATATGGTGTCCGCGGAATCGGTGAAACGCCAATCATTCCGCCGATGGCGGCAATCGCGAATGCAGTCAGTCGCGCTACTGGAGTACGCTTTAGCGAACTCCCAATGTCCCCACCGAAAGTATTGGCGCGACTTGAGGAGGCAAAACTCGCAGCTGAATAAGTAATCGGCTTAATTTAATTAAGGAAAACCCCTGCCCAACAGGCGGGGTTTTTTCACAATAATTTTATCTAGCGAGGCCTTAAAGTTAGAATTGCTGAGGCGCCAGTTTGCCTACCAAACTTTATCAACAATTGGCTTCAAATGTAGATTCAAATTTGTTCTGCCCTTGAACATTCTTCCTGGATACCCGACTTCTAACTGATATGGCACACGTAACTATCACAGCCGCTCTAGCGCGCTATACCAACGGCAAAACGGAATTTGAGTATCCGAATGTCGCAACGATTAGACAATTGATACGAGCCTTTTCAGATGAGTTTCCCGACATAAAGCCGCACTTGGAGGAAGGTGTTGCCTTCGCCATCGACGGACAGTTATTTCAAGAAGCGCTGCTAGAGCCGATCCAACCTGATAGTGAAGTGCATATTCTGCCGCAGATAGGCGGCGGATGATGTATTATGCCGCCACATTTTTCGTGTTTTTGTTTGTTAGTCCGTTGTTCGCCGAAGAAATCGGTAGCGTTTCTACTGCATTTAAGCTCGTAGGACCCAGCGACAAAATTGTCATTGAAGCCTTTGACGACCCAAAAGTGAATGGCGTTACCTGCCACCTCTCGCGAGCCAAGAAAGGCGGTGTATCCGGTGCAGTTGGATTTGCAACGGACACCTCTGATGCCTCTATTGCCTGCCGACAAATTGGCCCGATTACCATCAAAGAAGAGCTAAAAGATGGCGACCCCGTCTTCAACAAACGTACTTCAATTCTCTTTAAAACCATGCAAGTCATTCGGTTTTTCGACAAAAAACGCAATGTACTTATCTATCTCGTCTACTCTGACAAGTTGGTTGACGGTTCACCAAAAAATTCAATTTCCACCGTTCCAATTTTCAACAATTGGGCAAAATAGCCATACTTCGAGCACTTGTTTAACTGTTCTCGCTCCTTAATAGTTAAACAAGACTAACGAAGGAAAACGCATGGCTGAATCATTCGGTAGTTACGATTATATCATTGTTGGGGCGGGTACAGCCGGTTGCGTATTGGCGAACCGCCTTTCTGCCGACCCAAGTAACTCGGTCCTTCTGCTCGAAGCCGGCGGGAGGGATAATTATATCTGGACTAAAATTCCTGTCGGTTATCTCTATTGTATTGGTAATCCGAAAGTTGACTGGGGTTTCAAAACAGAGCCAGAGGCTGGGTTGAATGATCGATCAATCGACTATCCACGCGGCAAAGTACTAGGCGGGTGTTCCTCCATTAACGGCATGATCTATATGCGCGGGCAAGCCCGTGACTACGATCACTGGGCTCAGCTCGGCAACCCGGGATGGAGTTGGGAAGATGTGCTCCCTTATTTCCTAAAATCGGAAGACAATCTAGCTTTGGAGCCAAGCAGCCTGCACGCACGAGGGGGCGAGTGGCGGATTGAAAAACCACGCATTTCCTGGGAAATCCTCGACGCTTTTATGGAAGCCGCCACTCAAGCTGGCCTCCCGAAGGTGAATGACTTCAACACCGGTAACAATGAAGGCGTTGGCTATTTTCATGTAAATCAAAGAAGGGGTTGGCGTTGGAATACGTCTCGTGGTTTCCTGAAACCAGTCGCAAACCGCCGCAACTTGCGAGTTGTCACGGGCGCCCAAATCAAAAAAATATCGCTAAAAAATTCAAATGCTTATGACCTAACATTTAACCTCAATAGAAAGGAACACACGGTTGATATTAAAGGTGAAATAATACTTTCAGCAGGCGCCATCTCTTCACCGACGATCCTTCAATTATCAGGGATCGGCCCAGGGAAAACCCTCACCGAACACGGTATTACAGTCAAACACGAATTGGCTGGTGTTGGCGAAAACCTTCAAGACCATTTGCAAATTCGCTGCGCTTATAAGGTCGAGGGTGTGAAGACCTTGAATGAGCGAGCAAACAGTCTGATCGGAAAATTGGGAATAGGATTACAATACTTTCTTTTACAGCGTGGTCCAATGACGATGGCACCCTCACAGCTTGGTGCCTTCGCTAAATCAGACCCTTCCTATGACACGCCAAATATCCAGTATCACGTGCAACCCCTTACTCTCGACAAGTTCGGCGAACCACTCCATGATTTCCCTGCTTTCACTGCGAGTGTTTGCAACCTAAGACCAGAAAGCCGAGGCTCAATCCGATTGAAAAGCCCGGATCCCTTCGATTCACCATCGATCCGGCCGAACTACCTTTCTGCAGACCGCGACAAACAAGTCGCTACGCAAGCAGTTCTCTATACACGCAATATCGTCAGACAAAAAGCTCTAGCCAAATATAAGCCAGAAGAGTTTAAGCCAGGTCTTGATAAACAGACGCCAGAAGAACTCTTAAGGGCGGCAGGCGACATTGCCAGTACAATTTTCCATCCTGTTGGTACCTGCAAGATGGGCAATGATCCCATGGCAGTCGTAGATGGGCGCCTTCGTGTACGTGGCCTACGTAACATACGCGTCGTCGACGCCTCTATAATGCCAACCATCACTAGCGGAAACACAAATTCTCCTACCCTCATGATAGCTGAAAAGGCGGCTGAAATGATTAAGGCTGACAACGGCTAATGGTAGTCTCTACTTTCATCTGATCGTGATAATGATTTTTCAATTTTACCGCGGAAAGCTGGGTGATATAAAATTTAAATCTCTGATTCAAAATGCTCAAAAGTCTCGGAGGGATAACTTCTTATCATAAAGCCTGCGTAGGAGCTTAAGCCGCTAACGTAGGCGCGTCTTTATCCAATAAAGTCAATCGCCACATTTCTCGGGTATTACGCTCATAATCGAAACCAGTGGCCGCGTGCAACGTACTACGATTATCCCAAACCACAATATCACCTGGTTGCCAACTCCATTTCACGGTAAAGCTTGGACTGGTGATATGTGGCAGCAGATCTCGAATAATAAGAACACTCTCATCTTCTATACCCTCTAAATCCCACTTATCCAAACTCGCCTGGTCTATAGGCTCCCCTTTAGGAACGATGGCACAAGTTGAACTATTCAGACCATAGAGTGCCAGAACGCCACTTACCGGGTGTTCCAAGACCACTGGAACACGGTTCGGCGGGTTTGCCGCACGTTGTTCTTTAGTCAAAATTGGATAATCTGGCGAATAAAGACTGATCTTCTTATCATGGTGCGCCAAGGAGCAGACTGCCTCCAAATGCACTAATTTGTCTTTCGTTTTAGTATCAAGGCTGGCGTAGGCCTGCCGAGTATCCGCAAATAGTGTCTCAGCCCCCTTTTCCGGAGCTTGGCGGCAATGAAAAACAGAGCCTATGGGTGGCTGTTTACGAAATGTAGAATCCGTATGCCAAACCGGACGCCTAGTTTTCGGGTTGTACCGTATATCTTCATCGGACTTTAAAGGTTGGACCTTCGAGAGTGATGATTTGAGATTACCATCTTCATCTCTGATATTGCCGATACGCAGGATTGGAAAACCAGGAACCATACTATGTTCACGCGCGGCGAGTGTGATGTCTTCGATGGTACCAAAACACTCGGACCAAGCCATTAACTGCTCCGGCGATGTTTCCAACAGGTCTTCCCCTCGTACGGCGATCAAACCGCCATACCGCATCCAAAGGTCATAGGCATTAGCCAGGAATAGGGCGTCCCCAAGATCCTTACGAGTTACGCCTTCGATCATAAGACCGAAATCACCATTCAAAGTTGACGTTTTATGTTGCATCTATTCAGCCAATATCTCGAGTTTCACACCATCGACGGCCGTTACATATTCCGCTGGACCGAAGCTAACTTTCTTGCAACGTGTCGCGCTCTGAATCGAACCACAAAGCTCCTCTACCATCTTTTTGATACCTTCGTCCGCGCCATCGAGATCAAGGCGAATTCCTTGCAAGACTTTTGTTTGGGAAATCTTGTTTTGTGAACGAAGCTCCCGTGTCGCGTTTAGCAAGTCGAGAATAAGAGCCATCCCATCCGGCGTGGCCGCACTCTCAAGGTCATTTTCCTCCTCTGGCCATTCAGCAACATGGATTGAAACAATTTCTTCATAAGGCTTGTATAGCCTTTGGTAGATCGCTTCGGTGATGAACGGAAGGTACGGTGCGAAGAGAGCTAACAGTGTGCGTAAAGTTTCCCACATAGTTGCCTGCGCGGACGCTCGAAGTTCTGCCGAATAGCGTTCCGGATTCCAGAAACGATCCTTAACGATTTCAACATAATTATCGCAGAAAACGCCCCAGAAGAAGCGCTCCAAAGCTTCGCGTCCATAAGCATAGTCATAGCGCTCAAACCCGTCTGTGACAGTCTTAATCGTCTTTGCGAGCTCAATCTGCACCCAGCGATCTTCAACAGAGCGGTCTATTAGAACTGGACGCGGGGCTAAAGGATCAAAGCCTTCGAGAAGAATGTTGCATAGACGGGCCACGTTCCACAACTTAATCACCACTTTCCGGCCGGTCCGAACGTCTTTCTCATTGAAACGCAGGTCATGCCCCAGATGACTACCCGCTGCCCAGAACCGCAACGCATCGGCTGAATATTTTTTGATTACCGAATGCGGGTCGTATCGGTTATAGCCTTCCTTATCAGTGAACTTTTCAAGGTCACGTTTAGAGATTTTCTTACCCTGCTCGTTCAAACCCCAACCAGAAATCATACAATCTCGCCAAGGCAAACCGCCATGGTGGAAATGTGATTTTGCCACCGTGTAAAACAGCCATGTTCGAATGATTTCAAAAGCTTGTACACGCAATGTCATTGGATATAGAGACATGTCGCCTTTGCGCCCTTTAGTACCAGCCCAGTTAGCATTGACCAGTGGCGTTAGTGACGACGTCATCCATGTTTCCATGACGTCGGCCTCACCCTCAAACTCGGTACCACCGCATTTCACACAACTCTCAGCCGGACATGGCTGCTCAGCGGGGTCAACCGGCAATGTCGCTTCATCGGCGACCACAACGGATCCGCACCCTTTACAGTACCAGATCGGGAAAGGCACACCATAGAAACGCTGACGGGAAATATTCCAATCGTATTTGAGGCCATTTACCCAATCGTCAAGCCGGACCTTCATGTAGTCCGGATACCAATTTAACTGCTCGCTTCGCTTTAAAAATTCATCCTTGTATTCGAGTATCCGGACAAACCATTGAGGCGCCATGACAAACTCAATCGGCTGATTGGAGCGTTCAGAAACAGAAACATTCTGCTTAACCTGTTTAGAACGCAGGATTAACCCCTGTTCCTTCAGTGTTTTGACAATCTCTTTACGCGCGTGTTCGACCTTCATGCCCGCAAATGGACCTGCCAGTTCTGTCATTGAACCGTTCGGACTAACGCAGATGCGAGTATCTAGTTTATCATCTTTCCACTTTTTGACGTCTTCTCCATCTCCGAAGGTACATACTTGCATAAGGCCGGTGCCAAACTCCATATCAACGTCTTCCGAAGTTCGTATCATTACCTTATGACCAAACAATGGAACTTCCGCTTCCTTTCCTTCCAGATGCTGATACCGTTCATCTTTCGGGTTAAAGTACATCGCAACGCAGGCTGGTATGAGTTCGGGACGTGTTGTCGAAATAACTAAGGCCTCGCCCGTCTCGACGGCCCTGAATGCTATATCATGCATCTGACCATTTCGGGTCAGCGTATCGACATCGGCCTGAGCGAGCGCTGTCTCAAAATGTGTGTCCCAGATTACGGGGGAATCATCGCGATACAGAAGGCCTTTATTATACAAGTCGATAAAGGATTTCTGTGAGGTGCGTTGACAGTGGGGGTCAATAGTCGAATACCGTAAAGACCAATCAACCGATAGGCCTAGATTTCGCCACATTTTTTCATAAGCCTTCGCGCCCTTGGCAGTTTCTTCCATGCAAAGTTCACGGAATTTCTCGCGCGTTATATTTGACTTATTGACGTTGTGGGTCTGCTCGACGTACCGCTCGGTCGGAAGACCGTTATCGTCGAAACCCATGGGATAAAAGACCCGGAAACCTCGCATCCTTTTATAACGTACTACAAATTCCGCCTGAGCATAAGACATAGCGTGACCAACATGGAGATGGGCCGCAGACACGTAGGGCGGTGGGGTGTCGATCGAAAACAGCTCTTTGTTATCGTCTGGCACGAATTCGTATAGCTTTTCGCCTTCCCAAACTTTCCAGCAATCTTGTTCGATTGCTTCGTGGTCGTAATCTTTTTCAATCAAATCTTTTACGATCTTCTTCATATTTTGCCTAGCTATCGGAATGCCGCGCCCCAAACAACGCAGAGCTTAACTCTTACGGAGCCATCGGCAGCAAATCAAGAGGATGAATTTATTTTCACTTCGGCGAAACTAAAAAGTAAAGTGAACCCATCTTTGTATTATTCTTATCTGGATAGGCTATTAAAAACGAGTTCTCTTACCTTTCTGAATAATCGGAGCCTAATAGTCACACGACATAAGCGAGGTCCGTTTACCATCTTATTTTTGCCTAAATAACAATTATGCCCTTTGAAAAAATTAAATTTCTTTTTTGCATTTCTTCTTGTTGGGGCAATACTTCTTATATCGGAAAGAACTAATCGGACTTTTCATAGCCCGATGTTCTTAGCGGGCAATATTTGAAATACAATTTACACCTGCGCCAAAAATTAACGCACATTTGTGTCGGAAAGCACATTTTTCAGCGCCTTTTCAAAATTCGCCACTGTTCGATCGATATTCATAAGCTTATCAAGACCGAACAACCCTAAACGAAATGTCCGAAATTCATCACTCTCGTCACACTCTAACGGAACACCTGCAGCAATCTGCAAACCTTCAAGAGCGAAACGCGAACCGTTATGCACTTCAACCGCATCAGTATAGCTAACAATCACAGCCGGCGCCTTAAACCCATCTGCGGCAACACTCTTGAAACCATTGCGTTCAAGCATTGTCCGCATCTTGTCACCCAATTCCTGTTGCTCATCAAATATTCTGTCAAAACCGTATGCCTGCGTCTCTTTCATAGCCTCATAGAATTTCACCAAGGCATCAGTAGGCATAGTCGCATGATACGCGTGTCCCCCGGCTTCGTAGGTTTCCATAATCGAGAGCCATTTCCTCAGATCACATGCGAAACTTGTACTTGTCGTCTGCTCAATCATTTTTCGGGCACGATCGTTCATCATAACGAGTCCAGCACATGGAGACGCGCTCCAGCCTTTCTGCGGAGCGCTAATAAGAACATCCACGCCAGCGGCCTCCATATCGACCCAAATCGTACCTGAAGCGATGCAATCTAAAACGAATAGCCCACCAACCTCCTTAACGGCATCGGAAATTTGACGCATGTATGTTTCTGGAAGGATCATACCAGCAGAGGTCTCAACATGAGGGGCGCAGACGAGCGATGGCTTGTGCAGTCGAATTGCTGCCACAACCTCTTCAATAGGAGCAGGCGCATAAGATGGTGTTGGACTATCGTCCGATGGCTGCGCCTTCAAAACCGTGCAAGAAGCCGGTATATTTCCCGCATCAAAAATTTGGCTCCATCGATAGCTAAACCAGCCGTTACGGATGACAATACAATCCTTGCCGGTCGCAAATTGCCTTGCCACAGCCTCCATACCGTAGGTTCCACCGCCCGGAACAATAGCAACCGAGGTCGCGTTATAAACAGACTTTAGCGTCTTAGAAATTTCTTGCATTACGTCCTGGTAAGATCGGGACATATGATTGAGGGACCGGTCGGTAAAAACCACCGAATACTCTAAGAGACCGTCTGGGTCGACGTCCGGCCGAATACTGGACATATGCAACTCCTCTGACTGAAACGATAGATCCGACTTTAACGATTAAAGTTTTAGCTATGTCGGCAATAATTAAAGCAAATTCAACCAGCC
>PBOZ01000067.1 GCA_002724555.1 Rickettsiales bacterium | reverse complement strand
CGATCGGTCAACAACACAGTGAGCGGCTGTAAGCACCCATTGAGGGGCAATCAGGGATCCTCCGCACCAGTGAGAATCGTACTTATTCAGGGATACAATCCACGGCCAATCTGTTTTGTTGGCTATCTCGCCACCAACAATTAATCGTTCGTATTTTGATGCCAATTTTGCATCAATCGTATCAACATTGATAACTCCACCACAGCAATCTTCGGTATTGTATTCGATCTTATCGCCACTTCCCATGACGTTAAAAGTTAGAAGCAAAATACAAAACAAAGTCGAAATTTTAGAATTATTAATTATATTATTATTCATTTGAGGGGCAAAGTTTGTAATGGGGAAGAGGAAGTGGCGACCCCTACGGGACTCGAACCCGAAACTAACTGTTCGTGAAAATGCATGAAAATGGTATTTATAATCCAATGTATGCGTTTTTTGACACGCCAAGAGAATATCGAAATGGAAATAAAGTGCAACTTTATGAAGGTGTTTTGTCCGGAATTGTCTGGAAAAAATGAAATAATTTAAATTCGATAAATTGTTCGTCTTGCATCCTTAACCTCACCCGCGAAACTGACAAAACTGACACAACTACATGTTCAGCATTGTGTTTCGTCGGTTTTGTCAGTTTCGCGGGTTAAAATGAAAAGCTTTGTTCCACGGCCGCCACGAGGTTTAGGTTTCACATTTTGCCAACTACCGATACCTGACTGAATAAGTGTAGTAAAAGCTTTGTTAAGCCTTTCGCTATTGGCTCCACATAGCCCAACTCGCATTACATCCCGAATTGTTGCCGCACCTCCTTTTTGTTCAATCCAGTTCATCACTTTTCGGCTATCTTGAATATTTTCACTCTCAGTCATTAGCCCGTAAATTCTCTTCGTTTCGTTTTTGAACCAAGACACAAGACTTATGCCCGATTTTATACTATCTAAGCTAATTGACGAATCGCACTTAGGATTTACTCCTTCCTGAGCAGAACGAATGCAATTCACAATTAATGCTAGTCTGGCCGCATATCCCTCTAGCTTTGACCAAGCTGCCGCAAGGTATTCGTGGCTTAGATTATGAGTTTCTTCATTGTGTTCGTTGTAAAAAGTGACCCATCTCTCCTTGGCTTCAGATGATAACTCTAAATCAACCGGTTCAAAATTTCCAAGGCTGTCTTCCGACATTTCAAGGTTATTCAGTTTCTCAAAGACACGACGTACTGGTGATATGGATTCTTCTCTAACTTCAATTTCATTCCATTCGCTTTGTGTACTAGGAGGAAATGCTAAGAGAAGGCGAGCGGCTAGTCCGTTTTCGAAGTGATTACGCCCTAGAATTCTCTCCAAGGTTCTTGGTTGAATAGTTCCTGTAATTGACACAGCAGCACGGGCAACATGAATGTGCTTATTCTCTCCAGTCTTCCGGTCAACCGTAAGCTTACCTCCTCTATGCATTTCAAGCCAATGTGCCACCTCTTCTCCTTTACCACCTCTGTACTTATCGAAACCACCTGCCCATGCTGCTAATTCATCTCTGGCTAAAATAACGCCATTTTCATTAGCAGATAGAATTTGAGCTAATTGCTCGACAGATATTTCCCTGACAATTTTTCGAGTCAGTTTTGGAGGCTCAGGTCTTTCTGTTTTTCCATCCTCCATTTTCCATTGCTCAAGGTCACACTTGTATCTGTTTTCACTATCCAGATATTTAGTCCACTCTTTATCTTCAATTTCTGACAATCCACTAATTCCAAGGTCAAATCCTGGAGATTTGCGTCCTCCTGAACGGGCTACTGTCACGGCCCAGAGAATAGCAGGCTCTTTCCACGTTCTCTTAAGCTTAATTCGGCGGGCGTTACCGATTGCTCCGGCAGCAGCAGCCAGCAGAGGCAGCGCGATAAGTGAGGTGTCGCACCCGATTGCCGCCGCCCCTTGGCTGACAAGCGAGCGGCAAGGCTCTGGGAGTGCGTTAATCGGGAAAGGCAAGTATGGCGTAGGCGTCTCCAACTCGAAAGGCTCCGCTATGTAAAGTTTCTTTCCTGCAGTTCCATCAGGGTCGTACTTGTCGCCATTGACTACCTTGGCCCAGGTTGCTTCGCGGTAATCCTTCCGGTTGCTCCACTTGTCGCGACTCAGCCCGGATTGCGCAAACAAGGAAAAGCTTCGCGCCTTGTCGCCGCTTGTCCAAAAATGAAGTAGGCTAAGTAGGCCGGCATCTGCCTCGTTTTGTGATTTGTACACTCCTTGCCAAAGCCCATACCACAGAGATGTAAATTTCGAGCCGTTCGCTGCGTTACTTGCTTTTTCAATCAGCTCACTGTCGCTCAACCCTTGGAGGGCAGTCGGGGCCGTTACCTGAAGGGAGAGAGTAGGTTTCTCTTTCTCAAGCGTTGGTGTCGTCTCAATCTCTAACTCCACAGCCTGGGGGTTGTGGTATGCTTCGGGGTCGTGGCTCGCAAAACAAAGCCTTGCCACGTCGTTGCCGTGGTCAGGCTTGATATCGGTCAACGACTGCACTCTCTTGGCTGCAGTTGCCCAAGCGTCCGCATGGCGTTCAATATCAGACGGAACTTTATACACAGCCTTGAGGCCATTCCCCGACGGCGAGACAAAACAGGCGAACACATGAGGGTCAGAAGATAGTTTTTTTTTGGCCTTAGTTAACATGGTTCCAAGATGGTCTAAGTCGATAACCATTAGGCCAGAATATTCCTTTACCCCCTTTGATTCTCTCTTGCTAAACTCACCTGCCCAAATGACGGCTGGCAGTTTACGCTTTAACTCGCTGATGGCTGCGCTGGCTCGTTTGCTGTCGCCACCAGTCTGCTCCATTGTCATCTGATACGTCCGGCGGATGGTTTTAATTTTGTCTCGCCACTTTCCGCTAATGACGGCTTCAACAAAATTTCTGGTGCCCACCGACTTGCAGGCTGTGGCCTTCGCGTTTTCGACCATGCTGATTTTGCTCATAGCGCGGCCTCCCAGGGCTCACCAAATGGCGGTTCTGAAAGCACGACAAAAGTTGAAGAAACACAGACTTCCCGCCGTAGCGACTGTGAGTCCTCCCATGCATTGAGGACTATCCTCTGAACCTCCTGTATAAGTGTGTTATTCCATAGTATGGCAACGGGAGTATTTGAGTCGGAAATTTCTTTCTGCGGAAGTTGGGCGTAGGGCTTTTGTCCCGTCTTTTGCCTGACTTGACAAAACATGAGGATAAATCCACCGGCCAATACGTGGGCCAACGCCAACAAGTTCTCCCCGTCGGGTTGCCTATTCTCCTCACCCTCGGGCAGCAATGCAAAAAACAGTAGTCGAACACGCACGCGGGACGTTTGCGTTTTGCTGTTTCGGGCTGTGGTGCATTTTTGATGTTTTTTGATTAGAGTCTCAACATGGTTGCCGAGACTTTTTTTTCTGCAAGGCATTAGAGGACACCTCCTCCTACCTGGTACTGTCTTAAATGCGCTAAGACTGTGTCATATTCGAATCTAACTGTCCTGCCAGCTTTTATGTAAGGCAGCAGACCCGTTTTCATCCAAGCATCCACACTACGGACAGAAAGGTTTAGCCTTTCTGCAAGTTGTTTCTTGTCCAACAGTCCATCCACGTTCTTTTGAGCGCTTCCCGTTTTGTTTTTAACTTCATGCATTTTCATAATGCTTCCTTCCACTCAATTCTAGGCAGTCTGAGAAGTTTGCAAGCGGGATTTAGCATGAAATTTCATTAATCTTATGTTATTGAGCAAGAACATATTAAGTGCAATTTAATTAAGTTCCACTAATAAAAAAACACAATGCGGGAATGGTCTCCTCCGTGAAGCTGTCGCGCCTAATAGATTCCTTACGGGGGGGGTCATATCGTCCTCCACTACATGTCTGCGTAATAGTTGCCGCTCTCTTCGTGTTCCGCCTTCAGTAGGTGGCCGATTTTAGGCTTCACGGCCGTCACCTTCTCCAATCCTGCGACAATCGTCTCAGCATCCACGTTGAAGCCGGCAAAGCGAAGCCAGACTTCCAGGCCGCCACGGTTGAAGAATGACGCCAGCGTCTCGATGTCGGCTGGCCCATCGAATGCAGTCGGCAGCTTGTAGTTGCTGCTGTTCCGATAGTATCCCTGTATCATGTCTCCGTTAACCTCTCCGTTGCTGTCAATGAATCCAATCCGCCTAGCCAGCCTCCAATCCCTGACAGCCTGCTCGATGACCGCCCCCACGAAGTAAAGGCAAGCTAGGTCTTGCGGGCTGTCTGCTGTTTCACTTACAAAATTTTTTGTCTACTGTTGTGCAATTGTTATGTTTTATTATGGACTTAATTGCAATTGCACTCGCTGCACTCGGTTTCATTTCAATCGTTGGCTCCATTTTTATCTGGAACATTAAGAAAGGCGAAACCGCCGAAGAGAAGGCTCACGCCGAACGCTTTGGCATTTTCATCGGACTCTGGGCGCCTACTTTCTTTGCACTGGCGGTGCTGGCAAAAGTGATATAGTTCAACGGCTTATCTTCTTCCCGCTTACCGCGCTTAGCTTGACCTAAAATCGGTCTTGCTAATCTTGATTCTTGGCTGTTTCCTTCTCTGCGTCTTCCTAGGTCTCGTAGGCGTCTAAGATGAACGGCATCGGTTACCCTCGTTCCAGACTTGGGTCGACTAGGTTATGACCCCAAACTGACCTGCAACGAACGCGGAACATATCGGGATGGTTGTCCCGAAAGCGGTTGACTTTAAAAGTAAATGAGCAAATCAGGTGTATGTGAGTACTGGCCTAGAAATTCTTTATATTGTCGTTCCTGTTGGCGTCGTCTTCCTCTTGATTGCCGGTATCGCAATTTGGAAAGACCAGAATAAGTAGTTCACCTCTTCGCACTTCTCCACGCAGTTCTTACGTTCTTTGGTTTGGTCTTCGCTTCCGCACGCATTTCACTTCAAGCTATCGATTGCGGTAGTTTCTCAAACGGGGAAAAAGAGAGGCCGTTCAGGTGAAATCGTTGAAGCTGGCTGGAAAGAAAACACCCCGTCAGCCCAATCCTGAAAGACCAACGGGGTGTCATCTATAATCAGTCGATTAGTGCACAATCGACAATCTAAATTTCGCAAACAT
>PBOZ01000066.1 GCA_002724555.1 Rickettsiales bacterium | reverse complement strand
CGACAAGAGTGTCGCCTCTTCGATGTCTTTCATGTGCATCGTGGCGATCGGGAGCTTGAAGGTGAGTTGCGGCAGCTAGCCATTAGCAGCCAGGCTCCCATCAAAATATCGGCTTCCCTCACCCCTGACGGCCAAGCTAGCCTAAAGCCATGCTTCGCATAATCCTCATAGCCGTCGCGCTGTCACTCGCCGCCATCGCTACTCCAGCGTCAGCCCAGGATTTAAACGAGACGTTAAAAAACCAGTTGGCAGCAGGCCAAAATCTATCGACCGCAAACGGCTTGATGGTTAAAGCAGCACTGATTCTTCAGTCATTGGATGCAACGACACCGGATATCGTCGCATTCCAAAGCTTGGCGCGGGCGCACGCGCTTTTACAAAAAATAATTGATGAGCATCCCAACAGCGATCTAGCTGTAGCACTCGTGACTGGCCAAGCAATCGGTCGCATCTCCCTCGAAGAGGTTTCCGCGCGCCTTGCCGCAAAAAAAAGGAAGATAAACAAAATAAGGAAACGACAAGATGAAGACCAAATATGGCTCTTCCGTCGAGACCACCTCTACTCATTAACCGGATTGAGGGTACATAACCGGGAAATTTTGATTCTTACCAGTGATCAAACTTTTTACTCTGGGAGCGTTGGGCACAATTTCACCGTTCAATCTCACTTAGACTCTTTGTGTACCAAAACTCTTAACCCATCACTCTATCCGGGGGATGAAAACCTATATTCCAGAAATGCTTATATAAATTTCTTTCTTAAGGGTAATTTCCGAAGAAACAATAACGACATTATTTTATTTTCCCCTGATTTCTTAGGAACGAATTCAACGCCCTTTGATATAGTCGGAGATATACACGACATAAAAGACGCTTGTAAAAAAGATGTGTTTGAAATGGATCCCAAGAAAATTTGGAGCCTCTACTCAGCCGCAGATTTTGACCCAAACTCAAAAGATCGCGCCAACAATGTTTGGAGGTTTTATCGTGACGGTTATTTTCACGTTCCTCACAAGATCTGGGAATCCGATACCGTTCGACTAAAGCACGATGGCGACGCGCTTGATGGGGGTGTTGTCTCGGTTTTTCCGATACAAAATTTTCTCACAACCGCCTGGGACGGGCTGGAGTTTAGTCATCACAAATATTCGGAATTTCTGAACCTTTTCAAAACCAAATTTGAACAGACGCAAACGCGGCTGGAGTTCAAGGGGCCATTTTCCCTGAAGAGCGCTTACCAAGCCAACTATTTGCTATACCTTCTTGAAGCATCGCAAGCCCGCTGGGGGTGTCTCGTTCAGGCGATTGATGGCCACAACAAAATACCGGGATCGAACCGTACGCCATACATGCTCTCTACGTTGGTTGAGAGCCTGGGCGACTTTTACGACATGAATCTGGGGCACTCCGACTTAGAGATATTGAACCGTGCCGCGACCTACATGCACTTGATGCAAATCAGCTTAACTGAATTTATTGAGGATTTTGAGGTGACCCTCGCAGGACACCACGGATGGATATTCAATTCGGAAGATATTCTCAAAGAAATCCGAGACGATGAGTCACTCCGGCGCCTTCTTCCCTATGAGTATGTTCACGCAATCATCGATGATTCCGAAAACACTTCTGTCGAAAAACTTGGCCGTGATCGCTTTATAGAATACTCAAAAACCGAAGCCTTTAAAAAAATGATAACTGGTATTTCTGCATATCATGAGGGTCGTGAGGGCGGACTTTCCGAGACAGATATGTTCAAGGAGATTGTGGCCACATCTCCCACCGGCACTTGCGGCCTGGACGAGCTAGCCTTGGAAGATCACAGTGTCGGTGACTACGCCTACTTCGAACAAAGACTGCGTGAATTCGACTTACGGCCACCGTATGTCAATCTGGATGCTCTCGAATTAATGCTTAAATAGGAGCTTGACACATTTGAAGCCCTGAACGCGAACTTGATACCTAAAGAGGTGCTTCGGTAATTTGTTCAATTTTCGCTGCTTGTTTTGATCCGTTTCTGGAGAACATAAACAAGAAATATTATTGGAATGTAAAATAGCCCGGACCATGCGCTCACCCAAAATCCTAGATTACTGTCCAGAATAACTAAAAACTGATTTATACTCCCCATGTAACTTTTTTCAGCAAATCCTTCGTCGTTAGGATGCGGCCACGTTACTTAGGCTGCGGGACGATCCGTAGATACGGGAGCGGCGCGTTCCAGCCGTCCGGATAGGTGGCCTTGGCGTCCTCGTCGGAGACGGCCGGCAGGATAATTACGTCCTCGCCGTCCCTCCAGTTCACCGGCGTTGCCACCTTGTAGTTGGCGGTGAGCTGCAGGGAATCGATGACCCGCAGGATCTCGTCGAAGTTGCGCCCGGTGCTCATGGGGTAAGAGATCACGAGCTTGACCTGCTTGTCGGGCCCAATGATGTAGACGTTGCGCACGGTCGCGTTGGTCGAGGCGGTGCGGCCCTCCGACGTGCCGTCCTCGCTCGCCGGCAGCATGCCGAAGAGCTTGGCCACGGTGAGCTCATTGTCGCCGATCAGCGGGTAGGTAACGCTGGCGCCCTGGGTCTCCTCGATGTCCCCGACCCATTTCTCGTGGTCGTCGACCGGGTCGACGCTGAGACCGATGATCTTGACGTCGCGCTTGTCGAACTCAGGCTTGAGCTTGGCCATGTAGCCAAGCTCGGTCGTGCAGACCGGGGTGAAGTCCTTCGGGTGCGAGAACAGGACGCCCCAGCTGTCGCCCAGCCATTTGTGGAAGTTGATCGTGCCTTCGGTAGTCTGGGCCTCGAAGTCGGGTACGGTGTTGCCGATCTGGACCGTCATGTAGGTCTCTCCTGTAGAAGTTCGCCTTCGGCGGCCATGCTTTTGCCGCCCGCGGTATTCTTGCGGTTCGTGTCTGTAGTCTAACGATCAGGTAGGGTGCGCTGGCCTAATAACAAGAAGGACGAGTAAATTTTTTTAAATAACACTTTTTTTTGTTATATAAGGCTCTGCTGCCTAAAAGTCTCGGCTTCTTAGGCGCGCTGCGTAATGACGACAAGAGTGTCGCCTCTTCGATGTCTTTCATGTGCATCGTGGCGATCGGGAGCTTGAAGGTGAGTTGCGGCAGCTAGCCATCAACGCCAGGTCACCATCAAAATGTAGGCTTCCCTCACCCCTTACAGGCAAGCTAGCCTAAACCCATGCTTCGCCTAATCCTCATAGCCGTCGCGCTGTCACTCGCCGTTGCATCAACAGCAACAGCGCAGGATTTACAGGGGGCCTCGAAGCATTTGAGCGACGTGATTACACCTCCGCCCTGCGCGAGTGGCGACCATTAGCCTTGCAATATAATGCGGAAGTTTAATCAAATAAGGGGCTCAAGCCTAACGTCCGAGGCTGAACCAGGGGGTCTGCGGACAACGAATGTTAATCGGATAAGTGAATGAGACCAAAAAAGCATCAGAATATTGAGACTTTTGCTGGCCAAAAAATAGGGGCGGTTTTAAAAATAATCGCCATCTTTTGCGTTCCTTATTTGTTATCCACGCAGGCAGCCCAATCGGGGCTCTTGGGACCGTCGAACTTCGACGAATGCGTTCTGAAAAACCTGAAAGGCGTCACTAGCGACGAAGCGACCCGCCTGATCGCACGTGCCTGCGCCAACAAGTTTCCGAAGACGGTTCCTGCTGATTTCAATGACCGTTTCGGAGACCGTGGTACGGTTTCGGGACACGTTTATGAACGCGGCGGCCTTTCCAATCCGATACGCATGGAGGGCGCACGCGTGCGTTTACTGGGATCGGCGGCCGTGGTTCCTGCCCTCAAGGATCATTCACTGGCCCTTGAGAAATTCTACGAACAGGCTATTGCCGAGAGGCTCAAACAAGAGCTGAACGATCTATTCGCGTATCATGAGACAGAGCGAGAGATCCAGCTCTCAGAAATCGAAGGCTTAGAGTCCAAGCTAGTTTCACTCACGAATGAGCGAGAGCAACTGGAGGTCGACCGCTTCGCGGCAAGCGAGCAGGCCAACAAGGCATTAAAGGCGGGCAAAGCGAAGTTGGAGGAATACAAAATCAAGGCCGAAGAAGCTAATGCTGCTGACCAATCAAAATTAGGCGAACTACATGATAGATTGAAGTCTATAGAGGCAGCATTAACAGAAAAGCAAAAAGAGTTCGCGGATGCCCAGGCCAAAGCAGATAAGGAGTTAGCAGCCCAAAAAGACGAGCTACGCCAAGCATACGCACGCAAAAAAATCGCAACGCAAGCCCTGCGTGGCGAACTTAAGAAAACTCGTTCGCAGATCGAGCAAGAAGCTATCGCAAAATTAACCGAAGCTCGAGAACGATCCCAGAAATTAGAAACAGACATCATTCAAGCAACTCAGGACTTGGACGTTGCTCTTAAAGCGAAAGCCCACCAGTTGCGTAAAGATTATGTAAAGGAAAATATCCGCGTACGAAATTATTTAACCCATACCTACGAAACATATCATTGCTTTGATATCAACAATAGCGGGAACTTGGCGATCCGGTCCCTGACCTTAGGTATGAGGTTCCTCGGTAAACCCACCGAAGAACTGGGATTAAATATTAAAGATATCGCCCGGCCAGATTCATCCTTTGAATTATATAATTTACACAGCGAAGGTTATCCGTCCGCAGAAATGTTCAGTGCTTCTGTGACACCGAGGACCACAAACAAATATAAAGAATCCGTTCACGGGATTGGTCCTAGCCAAACTTGGCCGAGACCAGGTGAAAACGACGGCTGTGTATCTTTTCCTGAATACAATATCAGGGGCGATGTTCAACGCGCTTTCGAGAGAGTGGGCGGTTTTAAGAAGAATTCGGGCTGGGTATTTTATCTCAAACACATGGACTTGGCGCGCGCAGATACACTTCGTTCGGAAAGGAGTTATCTTAACGATAAAATATGGACCTATCCCCAGCAAGGTATTTTGGAGGTTTTTAAAGACGAACTAGACGCGGCCAAGCCGAAGATGGAGCCCTATCTGCGCCTAAAACGCTTAAAAGAAAAACGCCCAACGGCGGCAGAGGCGATCGGTAAGCGCACGCGCGAAAAAAGTGACAAACTAAAACTTTTTGACGAAGAAAATGCGCCTTTACTAGCTCAAGTACAGGCTGAGGAAAGATCGGCTAAAAAGAAAATAGGTGACCTCAAGCGTAAAGTCGTAGGCCGTGAAACGATCATTCCTTTAGCTCAACAGAAAACCGCACTGGTTGACGAAATCGCTAAACTAGAGCACAGGGGCGTTCTAAGGCCGAAAATAATCAATGAGAGAACTAATTCGCTAGAGGAGGCGAAAGAAACCTGGCAGTCCGTGGTAGCGTTGGCCGTCAATGAATTGGAAGTTAAGGACCAAGAAATCGAGTCACTAAAGAATGCAATAGCGGCAATTTACCAAGAAATGAAAGACACAAGTTCTGCGATCGACAGCTTGAAAAAGCGCTCGGGCGCTACCTACCAAACTGCTGTCGAATGGGCGCGCGACGAAGTCATGGAAAACAGCGGGAAGGATAAAGCCTGGCTCGATCAATTGCTGCAAATCTTGGACGGAGCAGAGGGAACAGATAGCAGGGTTGATTTGAACGGCGCATATGATTTCGGAAATGTGCCTTTCGGAGAATATATCGTGTACGTCAATCACGACTATCGCCACACTAAACTGCTTTGGCTGGCACCTGTGGAGGTAAAGGGCGAGAGCAAACTCGAACTCGGCCCCTTCAACAGCATTGTTGACCCATACGACCATTTGGGAAATGTGCTGGATTCGCTAGGCACACTCGGCACAGGAAAATAGAAATGAGGCCACAACAATTATGTGCTTGGCGTTATTCACTTCAAACTGCGCCCCGATGGAGGCCACGCTAGGCTAAAGCCATGCTTCGCTTATCGAAACGACGGCCTAACGTTAATACGCCTTACACGCCTGTTTTGTTGAAAATTAGGGCAACAATTTCTTTTGTCGGTTTACTCCACAATAACTCCAGCAGCCTCAAGCTCCTTGCGTCGCGGATACCACATATCATCTGATGTTGCCTGCATTGTTTTGATTGCAAAAAGAGGGTCAACACCGCGTTCGACGAAATACTGCATATTCTTCAAAACTTCAGCTTGCGTATCGCCATAAAGCCAGGACGCAAATTCAAAGGGACTGGACCAACCCTTATCATCCTTGTTTTCGAGAAAATAATGTTCAACATATTCAGGATCCCACCAAGACTGGTGAAACCCTAGCCATGAACCACGATTGACCGACCGCCTTTCTCCACCAAGAAAGATAAGAGTGCAGGCGCTTGCGCATTCGCCATTCACATTTGTGTCGAGTTCATAATCAATCACCAGATCAGCCATATAGGTTGCCGCACCAAGTTCACCGCCTGATGAATTCAATTCGACAATTCGGATATCCGCATTTTCACTAAGCAGACGTTCAAGTTCGTCCACGTCGGCCCATGTTATTTCGGCTAATTCAGGATCATCCACATTCTCGGTGTCATAGACGATGCGATTACCTTCAACATAAAACTTGGTCTCATTCGCATGCACGTCGGTGAAAATGGAAATGAGCAAACCAACCAGGAGCAAACCTGTTTTTGAACTCATGAAACAACTCCGATACCAGAGTAACCCCACCGTTAATTCGAGGTTAACATATGGATATGTGGGTTCCGCAAACCAGTGCGATCAATTTTGCCGGACTTCTAAAAGAACTGTCTGACGACACGCTCCATTTACAGCCGTGATGCCATAGAATCCGCCCTGCGTAATGACGACCGCAGGGTCGGCGTTGATAAACTTGACCCGTGAAACGTGAGCCGCGGACCGTCGTCCGTGCTTTGTGTGCGCCGCTGCGGCCCGCGCTTTACCCTCCGCGGTCCTCGGGCCAGTGCTCTTGCCCCCGGTGCATCCGACATCTGTTACGTCCGGTGACAATGGGGTTTGGCAGCGTGTACCTTTTCGCGTTTTCGCGTGGCACCTTTGGCCTGGCCATTTGGGCCCGAGCCGCGTTCCACTAAAGACTTAATATGTAATTTTTTGCTTCAGAAGCGGTAATCTCCATGGCGTCTCTAAAAGTTGTCTTTTCCCCTGATTTTGAAAACAATTCTTGATTTTTTAGGACCAATATATTTTTAATTTTTGATCGGCATTCGGACAGCGCATTCTCCGCGACCTCCATCCTCTGTTTTCCCTCAAACTGAAAGGGGAGCGTGGCAATTAGATGGATTCTTGAATCTTCACTAACTTGAACTTCATCTGCAATTAATTGCACCATGAAAGATCCATATGCTCCACCTAGCCGAGTTATGAAAACGACATGATCCCGATTCTCACAGAAAATCTTTAATAACTCGACCTGATCTTCGTCTGCATCTGGGCTTTCAAAATCTATGTAGATTTTGTCTGGGCAAGAAATATGGGACAGCCGATCAGCCGATCGATCTAACGCAATCCAATCCACATCTTCGATCTCCATATTGCGGATCAAATCTATGATCTCGCACCCACCGCCTCCTACACCAACGATCGTCATGCGCCGAGTATTTTGGGAAATTTCTTTTTTAAGACTCTTTTCAAATCCGCGCTTTAATCGCGCCCTATCATCAGAATCAGCAGTTTCAGTATACTCCTGTTTCTGCGCAGCTTTATATTGGTCAATCAAACCTTGTTCATAATCTGAAAGGTGCTCGCCTCTCGCTTTCTTGCGTTCGAAATATTCAGCATTTTCACGCAGCCACTCGATTGATATCCCGCTCGAGGATTTACCTGGCTCGGGGATGTTCCGCACGTTCATCTTCGGCCTATTACCTAAGGCCTGGTTGCGGCGGTTGTCTTCTTTCTGTTTGGCGTAACGGTCTGCGGCGTCTTCGTAAAATTTCTTGTCAATCTTTTCGGTTTTTTCAGCGCTCTCGGTTGCCTGCTCCTCTGTGCCTCCAGCTGCATGAGACACTATGCTTCCATCCTTGTTAATCGTCGTTTTAGATTGACAATCCGGGCACGTTACTACGCCTTTTTGGCCGTTCGGCACTTTCGATTCAAAGCCACACGAGGGGCAAACAAACTTAGTCTTATTAACTTTTTCTACCGGGGCCTTTTTAATATCTCTTACTTGAGCCTTTTCGTCTTCGCCTGGCCAGCCATACCTGTCAAAGTAGGATGAAAGCTCTAAGGAAAACTTAGGAAAATTTGACCAAATATCAGGCCTTTCTTCTTGGAGCATCATCAATCCGAGAACCCTGGCATTGTATGGTTCTGGTACGTGCATGATGAACTCACAAAAGATGTAAGCAGCCGCAGGCAACATTTCGCGCCTTCGCGCGCGCATCCTTCCCAAGTATGCCGCGGCAAGCCAATCTACAGGCTGTCGGTTGGGTTCTAAGCGTTTGGCCGCTTCATATGACTTCACGTTTGCAGAGACTATTTCCTCTCCCATTACCTCGTTATCAACTAAAGATCTGAAAAACCGACCGAGTGGCATGTCTGATTGTCTCCCAAACGTTCAGTAAGATCACTGTAAGGCGGTCAGAAAAACAGGTGGCGAATTAATTAATTCACCTCTTGATAATTTGATGGGCGAGTTCCGTACCAATTCACCAAATTCATACTCACCAGCCTCTTTCTTACCGCTGGCCCATGTGTAGACACCCTACCCATGAAAAAGGTTCCTCTGAAAGCCTCGGCGTAATTTTAACTTACGTTATCAACCAAAAAATGACCCCCATACTTTTTTGTATAGGAACGAAATCCGAACAGATTTGTAGATTTTTTGTAGATTCTGGCCAAAAAAAACTTGCATTACTTCTAATGAGCAACGCAAGTCATTGAAATCGTTGGTCGGGACGGCAGGATTCGAACCTGCGACCCCCACACCCCCAGTGT
>PBOZ01000065.1 GCA_002724555.1 Rickettsiales bacterium | reverse complement strand
TTCTGGCGGGAGCTCGAAGCCAGTCCGTTTTAACATGCGCCGCGCGTTGGCGTTAAACGCATCTCTGCGATGCATAGTTGAGGTGTTGTCCCACATCACAATATCGCCAACACACCATTCATGCGAATAGGTGAATATGGGTCGGGCAGCCCAGTTTTCGAGTTCCGTGAGTAAGGGTTTACTTTCGTCCGCTGGCAGGTTCGTAAGGCCCGTGCTGTGCGCCGGACTGAGGTAGAGCGATTTTCGGCCCAGTTCCGGATGAGTGCGCACTAAAGGGTGCGTGACAGGTGGCTTTAGTTGGCGTTGTTCGTCGGTCAATGAAACGTGTTGCGTCTTGACGGTCACTTCGATGGAGAAGTTTTGTTTGAGGCCGTCGATGCGGTTTTTTGTTGCCTCAGGTAGACAGTCGTAGGCGCGCGCAGTGTCGCAAAACTGCGTACTACCGCCTTCTTCCGGGATTTCGATGGCGTACATCAAGGTCGCAAAGACGGGCTCGGCGGAATAAGATTGATCCGAATGCCAAGCAAGGTCACCGTTGCCAAGCTCGCCTAAGTCGCGGCCATTCTCTTTAATGTTTGATATCAGCATGATCCCGGGCTGGGACTTGTCGTTAAATTGTGAGCGGACATGAACGAAGAGGGGACCGAAACGCTCTGTAAATCGGAGTAATTCTTTATCCGTCAGGTTTTGATTGCGAAAGACTGCGACTTTGTTATCAAGCCAAGTGCGTCTGATGTTGTTAAAATCAGCTTTTAACAAAGGGTCAGCGAGATTGATACCTGAAAATTCGACGACAAATCCAGGTCCTAAAATTTTCGTATCCATATCCGCCTCCGTCAGAAACATTAACACACGCTAGCGCGAAATTACCCTTCCACAGACTCAGGATATGGCGAAACCTACACCGCTCCAGCGTTTTTCAGCTTCGCTATTTCATCATCAGAGAAGCCAGCCTCCTTTAAAATATCATCTGTGTGCTGGCCAAGCATTGGCGGGGCCGTTCGGTAGGTCGGCGGAGTTCTGCTCAGTTTTATAGGATTGGCGATCAGTTTCATCGGTTTTGTGCCCATTGCTGGATGTTCCATCTCGATGACCATATCTCGTGCTTTGACGTGAGGGTCATCGAAGACTTGGTCAAGATTATTGATTGGGCCGCAACCAATTTTCTCTTTCTCTAATTCCTCGAGCCACCAAGCCGAAGGCTTCTTCTGGGTAATTTCGTTAAGGACTGAGGTAACATGGTAGCGGTTGGAGACACGCGCCGCGTTAGTCTGGAATCGCTCGTCTTCTAAAAGGTGCTCGCATTCGGCGAGCTTGCAAAACCGTTCGAAAGTAGGATCGTTTCCTATCGATAATACGATATAGCCATCTGATGTTGGCATGACCTGATACGGTAAAATGTTTGGGTGCATGTTTCCGATACGATCCGGGTTTTCACCGGTGGCTAGGTAATTCATGCCTTGGTTGGCGAGCCAGCCAATATGTGTGTCGAGCATACCAATATCGATGAACTGGCCTTCGCCGGTCTCGGCCTGATGGCGAACGGCGGCCAGAATGCCGACGGACGCGTACATCCCTGCCATCAAATCGCAAATCGGTACCGCAACCTTCATTGGTTCGCCGTCCGGTACTCCAGTTAGGCTCATCACGCCGCCCATAGCCTGAATCAGGCCATCATAACCGGGGCGCGCTGCATACGGCCCAGTTTGGCCGAAGCCGGTGACTGAGCAATAGATCAAACGGGGGAACTCATGCTTCAGTTGCTCGTATCCAAGGCCGTAGCGTTCCAAAGTACCGGTTTTGAAATTTTCAACCAGAATGTCGCAATCGGCCATTAGTTTTCGCGCGAGGGCCTGGCCTTCCGTGCTACTGAGGTTGATGGTGATTGAGCGTTTGTTGCGGTTCGCGCCAGTATAATACGCACTCTCGCTAGTCTCCTCGCCCCTGTGATCACTTTGATAAGGGGGAGCGAAACCGCGGGTGTCGTCACCAGAACCAGGGCGTTCCACTTTGATAACTTCCGCGCCGAGATCACCCAGAAGTTGTGTGCAATGCGGTCCTGCGAGAACGCGGGTAAGATCGAATATTTTAATTCCGTCGAGCGGACCTTTCATCTTTCTTTGCCTTTTTTTGATTGGAACGGTATCGGCTTACGACGTTCGTTCGTATGAGGCAAATGGCAATTTAGTTTAACGTCGCAATCCGTCGAGCCGTCCCTGGGCGTCTTATCGAGTAAGAGCGGTCCTGCGCTAATTTCAAGCATATAAAACCTTGGAAATCCTGGCAGGTAGTATTGTAGCCTTATTTCAGGTGAAGCCTGCTCTAATCAAAGCCACTCCTAAGATTGTGAAGATAGGCAATGCGATGTTGAAAAAATAATAGGTGTTAGAAACAAGCTCATTGCTCCGTGTGCTTCACAACATCGATAAAGTATGCTGAATAATACTGGGCAAATTTCATCTGAGATTTTTGAGTTGTAAGGTCGCTCTACTCCATTACTCCGGGTTAATGATTCGATACAGATAGGTGGGCTAAATGCAACGTTCCCAACTTAAACTAGCGGTCGTAACAGATATTCATCATGGGCCGCAGAGCAAAACGAAGATGGGTCCGGCAGCAATTGGGCTTTTAAACGAGTTTGTAGATTTTGCGAATGATTGGGGCGCCGATATCGTTATAGATTTGGGTGACCGGATAAGCGACCGAAACAATGAGAGCGACCGAGCATTAACTGCCGACGTTGCGGGTATATTTCAGCGGATCGGGACCCAGCGGCGTCATATACTTGGCAATCATGACCTAGAGTATATGACTGTTGAGGAAAACGAGGAATTGCTTGGTGTTTCGATGTCGAGCGAGAGTATCGATGTGAATGGATATCACTTAGTCTTTTGGCAAGCGGATACCCATATCGATCGGGATGAGGGTTTTCATCTGAATGACGATGATCTCAAATGGTTGGCTGCAGATTTAGGCGCCACGAATTTACCAACGATTGTGTTCAGCCATGTGCCGCTCGACGGCGGCGATATGACGGGCAACTATTATTTTGAAGCTAATCCTGAGCTCGCTCGTTATAGAGAAACCGAGCAAATTCGCGAGGTTTTGACTACGGCAGGCAATGTGGTCCTCTGTGTCGCTGGGCATGTCCATTGGAACGACCTCAATAACGTTGATGGCATTCCATATATTTCGATGCAATCTTTGACTGAGAGTTTCACAACTGCGCCCAAGCCAGCCTCGGCTTGGTCGACTATTCGGATTGGTGAAGAAATTCATTGGGAATGTTATGGGGCTGACCCAGTGAATATAAAAATTCCGACACCAACCCTTGGTCGGCGTTGGGTGCCGCCACTCCCATCATTCCAGGAACGGAGTCGTAACACGCCATCAAAGTCCATCGATGTGTTGCTCTCCGGAGTGCGTGGCGTTCTGTTTGATCTTGACGGCGTTGTTTACCGAGGTGACGAGGTGATCCCGGGAGCGCCGGAGTTTTTTGCGTATTTATCGGAGACAGGGCGAACCATCGGGGCTATTACAAATAATGCGTTGAAAACGGGGCCTGAGTATTCAGACAAATTGGCATTGATGGGCATCAAACTGGATGGTACGAGCATTTTCACGTCCGGCTGGGCTGCGGCACAATACGTTCGAGAGAGTTCTGAAACTGCTAGCGTATTTCTCGTTGGCGGTGATGCTTTACGCAGAGAATTGGAAGCAGTCGGTGCCGTTGCAAGCAAGCGACCTGACTTTGTTGTTGCTGCCATCGATCTCACGTTGCCGTTGCAGCATCTTTCTGATGCCGTGGTACACGTTCGGAACGGGGCACAACTGGTTGTCACTAATCCTGACCTAACGGTTCCAATCGAAGGTGGCTTGCGCGCCGGGGCTGGTGCCGTTCAAGCATTTATCGAGGCGGCAGGTGATGTAAAGGCGACCGTAATTGGCAAACCGCAAGCAGGCATATTCCTGAAAGCACTCAATGGCCTTGGTCTTAATGCAAATGAGACAATTATGGTGGGCGACACTATCGATACTGACATTCGGGGTGCGCAGGCTGCTAAACTGCGGTCGGTATTGGTGGAGAGTGGAAATGTGAATACGTCAAATAGTACTGCTGATATTCAGGTAAAGGATATCAGTGAGCTACATAAAATGTTTGCCATATTCGACGGCCAAAAGGGCGACTTGTTGTGAATGTCGTCTTTTTCGCTATCGTTCTTATTTCGTTTGTGGTGGCGTCGATCCGCCAGCTGACTTTAGGTGCGCCGACGCCTGATACCCCCCAACCGATGCAAAGCCTTGCTGCAGGAATGATCGAAACCGCAGGCTCTTCGGTCACTTTGGCGATTAGTTTGATTGGTGTTATGACTTTGTTTCTCGGCCTAATGAAGGTGGCAGAGAACGGTGGTCTTTTGGTTATCATTGCCCGACTGCTCAGGCCCTTGATGATTCGCCTATTTCCCGATGTGCCGGCTGAACATCCAGCGATGGGCGCTATGATAATGAATTTTTCTGCCAATGTTATGGGGCTCGGGAATGCTGCGACACCATTCGGCATTCGCGCCATGCAGGCGCTTGATTCGCTGAATGAGCACAAAGGCACAGCGACGAATGCGATGGTGTTGTTTTTGGCCATTAACACGTCAAGTGTCACCTTGTTACCAACTGGCGTTATTGCGCTACGAGCCGCAACCGGTTCCACTGATCCAGCTGCTATTTTGCCAACAACTTTATTCGCGACTCTGTGTTCGACAGGCATTGCTATCTTTTCGGCTAAATTATTTCAGAGGTGGTGCCCGATAACCGAAAGGGCTGTTGTGGTGCCAACGGCTGACCTACAACCTGCTCCGTCTAATGTGCCAGAATTATCGGCGCCCATGGAAGAGATACAAGGGGCTTACCCGATATGGGTATCGCTCCTGGCCGTATTTGTCATCATCACTCTCATACCATTGACGATCATGTATGGGCGTGCGGTCTCCCCATGGATTGTGCCAGGTCTCATGGTTGGTTTGCTCGGCTTTGGCATGTTGCGCGGCGTGCGAGTTTACGAAGCCTTCGTTGATGGGGCGAGGGATGGCTTCCAGGTTGCGGTTCGGATAATTCCCTACCTTGTGGCAATCTTGGTTGCCGTGGGCATGTTCCGGGCCAGCGGTGCGATGGAACTCTTGGTTGAACCGCTAGGTGCATTGACCAAATTAGTTGGCCTGCCGGCGGAAGCATTGCCAATGGCGCTGCTGCGACCGCTGTCAGGCTCGGGGTCATACGGTATACTCGCCTCTATCCTATCCGATCCAGCAACGGGGCCGGATACATATGTTGGTTTGTTGGTAAGTACTTTCCAAGGTTCAACAGAAACTACGTTCTACGTGTTAGCCGTCTATTTTGGCGCCGTTCAAATTCGTCGAGTTCGGCATGCTTTGGCTGCTGGACTGACAGCAGATTTTGTAGGTATCGCCGCGGCTGTTTTCATTTGCGCGGTTTTATTCGCCTAGAAATTAGGCGCCTGCTCAAAAAATGGGCCGCACCTGATTAAAGATGCGGCCCGAGTTTGGGGAGGATGAACGCGCCGAGGCGCGTTCGGGGAAATTGCACAAATATAAATGGAACCCACCGGCTCCGCCGATAACTCTAAAATCTGCATGAACTTCGTCAAAATTTAGGCAAGAGCAAGGCTATTTGGCGGAAGTTCACTGAATTGTTGCGCCATTAAGCCTCTTAGTCCGTCGGGTGAGGGCCGTCTAAAGGATGTTCGTGATCAGGATACATTTTATTCTCCTTTCAGAGTTTGTTCTGCTGCGAAATTATTGCTGCAAAGTTGGGGCCAAATTGCCAAGCCCGTTTAGGGTCCCATGCGTTAAACTTAAAGCAGTTTGGATATCACGTTAGCGATGCTTCGTATTGAAGCAGAATAATTGCGGTACGAGTCGGTTTTCATCTTCTGACCCACTAAGAGCGGTCGGGAAACGCTATTTTAGGAGCGGAACCGGAATAATTCCCGAACGGTTTGGATAGCTCGTTCCAATTGTTCGTCACCATCTCGACTGTCGTCTAACGTAACTTTGATATCGGGCTGGATGCCACCTTCGACAGAATCGCCTGAAGGTGTATGATATGTTGCGGTTGTTAGTCGCAGAGCATCTCCGCGACCGAGTGGAATGAGCCGTTGAACAGTACCTTTGCCAAAGCTTTTTTGGCCGACGAGAAGGGCTCGCTTATGATCTCGCAAAGCGCCGGCGACAATTTCTGCCGCGGATGCGGAGCCTCTATTGATGAGGATGACGATCGGGAGGCCATCTGCCAAATCACCAGGCTCAGCGTCGTAATGGGCTTCTTGTTCGCGACCCTTTGTTGAAACGATGCGGCCGTGCTCAAGAAAAGAGTCTGACATATAGACGGCCTCGTCGAAGGGACCGCCTGGATTGTCTCGGAGGTCGAGCACAAAGCCTTTTAAATTCGAGCCCGCCTTTAACTTAATTATGTCAATAGCGTCTTCGACGCGCCCACTCACGTGCTGGGTGAATTGGTTAATGCCGATATAACCAATATCCGTTTCCAAACGTGATTTGATCTCGGCGACTTTAATAATTTCTCGAACGATATCAACATCAAATGCAGGCTTTCCGGGTCTTTGGATTGTGAGTTTAATCGGTTCACCGATCTTACCGCGCAGTAAGCGAACGGCAGTGGGTAGAAGCAATTTTTCCAGCGGTTTACCGTCGGCATGTGAAATGATATCGCCGGCCTTTAGTCCAGCCCGATAAGCCGGCGTACCGTTAATTGGCGCGATGACGGCTAGGCCTTGATCATGCTTACGGACCTTGATACCCAGTCCGCCAAATTTCCCCCGAATGCGCTCATGCATGGCTTTTAGAGCGGGTGGATCAAGATACGTGCTGTACCGGTCCAGAGAGCTAAGCATTCCATCGATTGCAGCCATAACCGTTGTGCCGCCTCGGGTTCCTTGTGTATCGGAATTAACTTTCTTTAGACCCTCGCGTGCTGCCTGCAGCAAGGCCGCACCTGTTACGGGCTGAACGTAATCATTACGGACCTTTTCAAAGATACGCGCGAAAATTGTGAGCGCTGGACTGGGAAGTTCGGTGCTGAGGCCTGCCGCTGCACGGTGCAGCGAAATATCTGCCGCTAATTGATTCGCGGCCGCTAAGGCCTCTGGGCCGGGCTTCTGGACAATAATTCCGCAAGACGCGAGCAGTACAAAAGCTGCAAGTGTTACTAGAGGCTTACTGAGGTGTTTTGTTTTAAAAGTCAAAACATTCAAATCCATTTCATTTTGGTACGGACTGATTTGACCGCATGGGCAGTTTTCAGAACCCGTGTATTATTAAGAACTTTTTTTGGAACATCTTGACCATCACAATATAAATTTGCCGAGTCAGTTAGCGCTTGTCATGCAACAAGTGCCGTTTAATTCCAAGCCAGCTGTGATCGTGAACGGTCCTATTAGGCATTGCTTTATGCAAATTGTTCAGTCTGTTGACAAAAAAGCCACTTTGAGTTGGCTTGGTTTTGATGAATTTTTATCGATAAATTTGTCTATATCAGTATTTCTGGAAAAAGTAATCAGCCGTTGTTTCGCCAGACGAACGGATTTGTCAGTTAAGCATCAGTCGGTATGGATATTATTGTTCATCATCATAAGTGGTGGATCACAGTTCGCCTGGGAATCGGGGAATGTCGGTGTGGTTAGCTATTTTTTGTTCTTTTGTGACATTTGGTTTACGCAGTTTAGGCGTCATACGTACTCAACGGTGATATCCAAGAAGGTATCATAAATGTCGGTGCAGCAATCTTTCGCGGCGCGGCTCCCATTCTTCTATGGTTGGGTGGTTATAGGCGTTGCCTTTGTAACGATGGGAATCGGGGTGAATGCGCGGACTGCATTTTCACTTTTGTATCCACCAATTCTCGAAGAATTTGGATGGGGCTACGGTGGAACAGCGGCAATCTTTTCAATTGGATTTTTCGTTTCGACCGTTGCGACGCCGGTTATCGGAATCTTGATGGGACGTTATGGGCCGCGGGTTATAATTCCGATTGGCGCTTTAATGGTCGCGGCCGGTTTAGTTTTAGCGACTTGGGCATCTGCGTTGTGGCAGTTCTATCTCACGCTAGGATTTTTGGTTATAGGTGGCAGCATATTTATCAGCTACATCGGCCATTCGATGTTTTTGGCTAATTGGTTTCAGCGCAAACGCGGTTTTGCGGTTGGTGTTGCATTTTCAGGCGTGGGCGTCGGTGGGATCGTGCTCTTTCTATGGATCCAGAGCATCATTTCTTCCCTTGGTTGGCGTGTTTCATGTTGGGCGATTGCTGGTTTGTTGGTCGCGATCGTGGTGCCTCTTAATTTGATTTTCCAACGCCAACGTCCAGAGGACCTAGGCCTGATGCCGGATGGTGGGGCGGTAACAGGTAAAACTGACGCTTCGGTTTCGCATGTCAATACGATTATTGATAAAGAATGGGTACAAACCGAATGGACGGTGCGCCGGGCGCTTGGCACATCCCGGTTTTGGTGGCTGGCTCTTACATTGGGAACTGGGCTATTTGTTTGGTACACCGTACAGGTGCATCAAAGCCAATACCTTGAGCAGCTTGGATTTGGTAAGGAGCAAGTCGCATTGGCCCTTGGGGTTGTGGTGATTAGTGGGATAGTGGGCCAAATATTTTTAGGTCATCTTTCAGACAGAATTGGTCGTGAATTGGTATGGACTATTAGCCTGTCAGGGTACGTGCTCTGCTATGTCATTCTGTTAGTAATGGCGTCCCAACCGTCAACTTTACTGATGTATGCAATGGCGGCTGCGCAAGGTGCTTTGGGGTATGGACTGGCTTCACTTTACGGATCGATGCCAGCGGATTTGTTTCAGGGCCCTCGATTTGCGGCAATCCTAGGAGTCGCAAGTATAGCTGCGAATCTGGGTGCGGGCATTGGACCATGGGTCGCAGGCGTTATATTCGATTATTCTGAGAGTTACGATATGGCCTGGTGGTTAGCTATTGCAGTTTCCCTTGCGTCCATCGCCGCTGTGTGGATGGCCGCGCCTCGAAAGGTGCGATGCGTGCCCGGCCAAGCTTCTGGCTAGCCTCCGTATTTTGCTGTGTTGGCGAACGGACGTAGGTAGAAACTTGGTACACAGTCGTGCGACACGAAGTTTAAATTATATAAGTTCCGATTGGTTATCTGGCGTAGCCCAGATTTTATATTTCTTCTCTCCATTGGGGGTGGTAGCGAGGGTTTTAATTTTTTAAAGCAGCCTGAAATTGTGGTTAATCAGATCCGATTGCCGTCAAAAATTTTTAAGGTTTGGAAGTCGCACTCTTTGTTGGATGGTAAGTCGTTGGTTTTGGATTATTGCCTAAGAAGAAGTCCCGCACTTCATTCAGCAGATCTTGCAACCCGCCAGTGGTATTATTGCCTGCATCCACGTTTTTGTCAGTTATTGGCTGTGGGCTCACCAACATGTGGGCGCTGGCACCATTGACAAAACGCTGCCACATATCTGCGGGCAATAGGCCACCAGTTACCCGTTCGGTGGGGCTGTTGTCATCATTGCCGAGCCAGATGCCGGCTATTAAATCGCCAGTATAACCGATAAACCAACTATCGCGATAGTCTTGGCTGGTGCCAGTTTTTCCCGCCACAATTTGGTTTTTAACTTGTGCCTTACGCCCAGTACCGTTTGTAACAGCTGTGGTGAGCATTTTGTTCATCTGTTCGACGTGTCGACTTTCGACGATGCTGCCAAGTGAAGAAGCTGAGCGTTCGTATATTATTGAGCCCGACTTACTTTTTATACGTTGAATGCCGAAGGGGTAGACACCCGTTCCACCATTGGCGAATGGCAGATAGGTTGCTGTAATCTCGAATAGGCTCACTGAGGATGTGCCAAGTGCGATTGAGAGATCCGATGACAAACTTGAGGTTATACCAAGCCGGCGGGCAGTCTTAATTATTCGCTCTGTTCCCAGCAGTTTAGCGATGCGAACCGCTACGGTGTTTATCGAACGTGCGAGCGCGGTTTCCATTGTCACGTAGCCGGCGTACTTTCCGTTAAAATTTTTAGGCTGCCAGCCATTGATATTTATTGGACCATCTTTGAATTTTTGGTGGCGGCTTAGACCAGCCTCCAATGCCGCCAGATAGACCACCGTCTTGAAAGCCGACCCGGGCTGGCGCTGCGCCTGAATCGTTCGGTTGAATTGGCTTTTACGGTACGAATGACCACCAACCATCGCGCGAATGCCACCGCGTTTATCGAACGCAATAAGTGCACCTTGATTAACGCGCCGTGTCTTGCGGTTTTGCGTTAATGTCTTCGACAATGCGGTCTCGGCACTTTGTTGTGTAAGTGGGTCTAGCGTCGTCTCAACAACGATACCATCATCAACTCGTCCGATAAAAAGCGGTATTTGTGTTTCAATCCAATCAACGAAATAGCCGAAACTTTTACTTCTTAGGCCTGTTTTAGTGAGTTTGGTTGGTGAACGTTTAGCTCGCTCGGCAGCGGAGGGTAAGAGGTACCCGGCTTCTACCATATTATCTAGTACTATGGCTGCGCGTTGGCGTGATCTATTTAGATTGTTTGTTGGTGCATATCGTGATGGTGCCTTTAGAAGGCCTGCGAGTAGTGCGGCCTCACTAAGGGTGACGGCGCGTGCTGATTTGCCAAAATACCTTTGGGATGCCGATTCAACGCCGTAACTGCCCGCGCCAAGATATACCCGGTTAAGGTAAAGATTCAGGATCTCTTGCTTCTGCAAACGGGCTTCCAGCCAGATGGCCAGCATGAGTTCTTTTAGTTTGCGTGTAAAGGTCCGCTCTGGCGTCAACCAAAGGTTCTTGGCTAGTTGTTGTGTGATTGTGCTGCCACCTTGTACAACGCGACCCGCCTTTAAATTCGCGAGAGCCGCCCGTGCCAAGCCAATAACGTCTATCCCGAGATGTTGATAAAAACGACGATCTTCGGTTGCAATTACCGCTTGGGGCAAGTAAGCGGGCAAGTGGCGAATTGCGATTTGGCCTGCACCTCCTTTTCGTGAGAGAACTGAGCCGTCACGTGCGAGGACGACGACCTCTGCTCCTACCGACTGGCGGAATAATTTTTCAGTCTTCAAAAGATCGGGTGCAAATATAACAAAGATTGCGGCCCAAGCCACACCGAGAAACAAAATCCCGATTGTTAGCCATCTGACAAGCTTTATAAGGGTGTTCCAGATAGAAACCATGATCCTTTTTTGGCAAATACACGCAAGGCCCCATGCAATGACCCGCAGTTGAGAGAAAATGATACGTGTGGTCGGTAGATGCAACTCGTCGCAGGCCGTGTAGCGGATATAAGTTTGTTTTTAGAAGAACTATTCAATCTAGTAATTCCCCTTGTTACTGAATGAGTCTATGTGATCAACTTGCCAAATGAGCAACAATAGTTTGTGGTTTAGTGTTTAAAAAAAGGTAGGCAGTAGTGGGCAGACTGAAGAATAAAAACGTTGTCATAACAGCTGCGGCGCACGGCATCGGAAAAGCGATCGCAATGGATTTTGCTTCGGAAGGCGCTGAAGTTATAGCGACTGATATTGATGGTGACGCATTGTCTGGCCTTTCAGTTGTTGACGGTATAGCGACCAAGATTTTAGATGTGACCGACGGCAGTGCGGTCAATAATTTCGCCGATACGATGGGATCCATTGATGTCCTTTGTAATATCGCTGGATTTGTTCATCATGGCAGTGTTTTGGATGTTGAGGAGAAAGACTGGGATTATTCTTTCGATCTCAACGTCAAGTCTATGTACCGGACTATTCGCGCGTTTTTGCCCGGTATGTTGGAGGCAGGTAAAGGGTCAATTATCAATATGTCCTCCGTTGCGTCTTCACTGCGAGGATTACCATATCGATTCGTATATGGCGCTAGCAAGGCGGCGGTAATAGGCCTGACGAAGTCGGTTGCTGCGGATTACGTGGCGAACGGCGTCAGGTGCAATTGTATCTGCCCAGGCACGGTGGATACCCCGTCCTTGGAGGCGCGCATCGGAGCGTTTGATGATCCGGAATTAGCGCGGAGAGAATTTATTGCTCGGCAGCCGATGGGCCGGCTTGGCACGGCCAAGGAGATCGCGGC
>PBOZ01000064.1 GCA_002724555.1 Rickettsiales bacterium | reverse complement strand
CATTTAAGCGATGAGGACTTTGAAGATTTTATGTTCAATAATCCTGCCCGCCTGCACGCCGGAATGAACCCGGATTTCTTTAAAGGCAGCCGCGTAGAAGCGGAAGTTGAAAAACTGAAATTAAATGGGCGATTAAATTAAAAGTATCCCCTAGCCTTTTCGTGTGATTTCAAAAGGCGAGTGCAAGGGATCGAGAAAAAGAGGAATTGATGAAAGATTTTAATGGAAAGACTGTTGTTGTTACAGGTGCTGCAAGCGGGATTGGCAAGGCGTTGTCGCTTGCGTTTGCCGTGCGTGGTGCAAACGTAGTGTTGGCGGATGTGGAGGCTGATGCTTTGCAATCGGTTCTGTTCGAGGTCGAGGCTGCCGGTGCGCATGCGGTTGCTCTGGCAACCGATGTGACAGACGAGAAACAGGTAGAAGCATTAGCGGATGTTGCTTGGGAACGCTTTGGCGCTGTTCACATACTCTGTAATAATGCTGGTGTTCTAATCCGCGGTAATCTCCTTGATGCTCAGCGTAAAGATTGGGAATGGATTTTGGGTGTTAATGTCTGGGGTGTCATCAATGGCATCCGGGCTTTTGTACCTCGCATGCGTGCGGCCGGCGAAGAGGGGCACGTCGTAAATACTGCTTCGGAAGCGGGTCATTTTGCGGGAGATGGTTATGGTGTTTATAACACTTCTAAATTTGCTGTTGTTGGATTAACTGAGAGCCTGGCGCGTGATTTGCGCAATACTAAAATTGGCGTTTCTATGCTGTGTCCGGGACAGGTAGAAACCGGTATATTTACTAATACGAACCGTCCGTTTGCGTTTAAAAAAGATACAGAAGACGCGCCAATGGATCGCCGCATAGCTGACAACGTCCAGGCACCGGCGGATGTAGCTGAAAAAGTACTGGCCGGAATAGCGTCGGGCACTCTCTACGTCTTTAGCCACGAGGATGAAGCTAGGGAACTAATAATGAAGCGCAACGATCGCTTGATACGTTCGGTTGGAGGGTAATTTGCGGGTACGACCCGAGAAATTGCCGAATTCATTGCCGACTTAAAGTATTCTGAACTGACGCCGTATGGACCAAGGATCACGTTCTCGACGATCTTTTGCGGGACTAAAGAATACGATTGGAGAAATAGATGACGCGCCGTTCCAAAAAGACGCCACGCTATTTTGAAGACCTTAAGGTCGGAGAAACTTGGGAGGCCCCTTCCCGGACCCATACCGAAGCTTTGTTCTACGCATTCCAATTGGTTAGCGGTGATAACCGTCCACTTCACTACGACATGGAATATTGCAAATCGTTGGGGTTACCGGGCCTGTTGGCTCATGGTTATCAGGTATTAGTGCAAACCGCGCCGGGTGCATCCGATATGTCACGTGGGGACTCAGAGGTCCGCATTGTTGGAATGCTAGAAACTAGTGCGAAGTTTCTTAAGGGTGTTTATTCCGGTGATACACTGTACCCTGCGTTGGAAATTGTCGAGTTGGTTGAACAAAATACGACTGGCGTAATGGTCCTGCGGACGACCGTTCATAACCAGAAAAATGAGCTCTGTCTTGAGGGTCAGTTGCGAATGTTGGTCGCCAAGCGGTGCCGTGAAGAGGCCGCGTGAGCATCCATACGAATGCCGACATAATTGGTCAATTTCTCGGTGGGATGCCAGAATGTTGCCTGCCAAATGAAGTTCTCGATGCCGCGAAACGTTGTCTCGTTGATTGGGTAGGTGTTTCGATTGCGGGAGGCAGGGAACCGGTCGCGAAGGCGGTGGCTGTCTATATTGGCGTCGACGAGTTTTTTATCCCGCGGATTGGGCCTTTTAGCAATCCGGGGAATGCAGCACTTTTAAATGGTGTAGCCGGCCATGCGCTCGACTTTGACGATACGCATATTCCTACGGATTCCCATATTAGCACGGTCACTTGGGCGACATTACTCGCTTTGGCCGACCCCAGTCGCCATAGTGGACTTGATTTACTGCGTGCATTTGTCGCTGGTTATGAAGTGGCGGCTAAGTTATCAGGCCGTCGCTTTGGCTTTAGTTTACAATTTCGCTGGTTCCATCCCACAGCAATAATTGGCCGCCTGTCCTCAAGTGCGGCGGCATCCGTGTTACTAGGCCTTCCCCGTGAACAGGCTATGCATGCGGTAGTGCTTTCGACATCAAAGGCATCAGGATTACGCGGTTCTTTGGGCGGAATGGGGAAAGCGATGCAGGCTGGTGAAGCGGCAAAGGATGGCATTGTTTGTGCTCAAATGGCCGCTGCAGGAGTTGAAGCAGAGCTAGACCTTGTGTCGCCGAATGGTGGGTTTATTCGCGCCTTTGTCCAAGATCAATCCGCGCATCTGGCGAATTTATCCGAGATCGGACTAGGAACAGATTGGGCGATATTAAACACTTCGTTCAAACCATATGCGTGTCTACATGGAATACATCCATCAATCGATGCTGCGCGAGAGGTCGCGGCCAACATTGTGCTGGAGGATGTGCTTCGTATTCGGATTTATGTGGCTCCGGGTGTAAAAAAGGTGGCAAAGTATGTAGAACCGGCGTCGCCGCTGGAAGCGAAGTTTAGCATTCACTTTTGTGTTGCTGCAGCTCTGTTGGGATCAACTTTGGGCGCTGATGCCTTTAATATGGCGATGATTAATAACACTAAAATTCGCCGCCTCATTTCATTGATGGATATTGTGCCAGAGGAAGGCCGCAAGATGCTTGATTCTGCCGTCGAATTAGAATTAAGCACAGGTGAAACTCGTAAAGGTAAAACCTCATTATCACGGGGGCATCCTGGTAATCCGATGAGTACGGCGGAATTGGAGCGAAAATTCATTGATCTTGTTTATCCTGTTCGAGGTCCAATCGGCAATGAATTACTCGCTGTACTCCGACGTTTCGAAAAAGCCGGCGCCATTAACGACTTAGCGAGGCTTTGCCATAATCCCTTCGCGGTATAAATGCTCTGAGGTTGTTATTTGGAGTTTTAAATATGGAGCTGACAATTTTCGATTTAGTTGGGCATGTCGCTTTTCTACTGACGGCGATCTCCTTCTATTTAAAAGATATTTTATTACTAAGGTTTCTTGCCATTGTCAGTTCGTTGGTCGGTATTGGCTATAATTATTTTCTGGATGTAGGGCCGCTGTGGCTGCCTATCTTTTGGCTTAGCGTTTTCACGGTTATTAACGTTTGGCGTATTGTTGGGATTTTAATGGAGCGCTCTGCGATCCAATTCAGTGACGACGAGAATGAATTATACGAAACGATTTTCCAGGGTTTTGCGCCAGTGGAGTTTATGAAACTCATGAGGATTGCTGAATGGCGCGATGCTGAGAAGGGTGAAAAATTTGCAACGCAGGGACACCCTGTCGATGGACTCTTATTATTATTTAGTGGTGAGGTAAGTATCGAACGTGATGGCAAGGAAATAGGCACTGCAAGCGATGGAGCTTTGATAGGGGAAATGTCGTTCATTCAAGGCGGAGATGCTTCTGCGACTGTTACGACCAAGGTTGAAAGCCGTTATGTCTTTTGGCCGGAGGAAGCATTGCGAGGGCTACTGCGTCGCAATCCTAATATCGATATCGCGATAAAGCATGTCTTTGGCTTGGACTTAACGCGTAAGCTAACGGGCAAGGATTCAGGTACCGTGCGCACGGCCGGTCTAGAATGAGTTTGGCAACTCGATGGTTTACGCGGTTATTTTTTTAATCAAATCTTTATACAAGCTCTGTAATTCCCGAGTTATTGGGCCTGGCAGTGAACCGTCTCCGATAAGATGACCATCGATTTCACCTACGGGCGTCTGCCCGCCAAAGGAGCCTGTCAAAAACGCTTCGTCGGCACTGTAGGTCTGAACTAGAGAATAATTGCGTTCAGATACAGGAATGCCGTTGGCCAAGCAAAGGTCAATCACATTCTGGCGGGTTACACCATTTAAACAGTAATCGCCTGTCGAAGTCCAAACTTCACCTTTGCGGACGATGAAAAAGTTGCAGGCATTTGTTGTATTGACGAAGCCGTGGGGATCCAACATCAAACCTTCGTCAACACCTGCTTGCTCTGCCTGCAAGCAGGCAAGAACGCAGTTGAGTTTTGAGTGAGAATTTAATTTGGCGTCCTGGCTCATGGGGAGCCCACGGATTTGAGGCACCGTTGCCAGTCGAATGCCATTGGGCTCAACTGTTGTGGCCGGTTTAGAATGTTCAATGATGATTACGACGGTTGGTCCTGATAGCGATAATGACGGATGTTGAAAAGGTCTAACTTTGATGCCGCGTGTCACCATTAGTCGGCAGTGAGCATTATCGGTCATGCCATTTGCCGCCGCCGTAAGGTTCAGCGCGTCGAGAATTTCAAGACGGTCCATCGGAAGTTTGATAGAAGCTGCTTTCAGTCCGTCGAAGAGGCGGTCCATATGCGCGTCGAAAAAGGCCCATTTCCCATTATGGAGGCGCATCCCTTCCCACATGCCGTCGCCAAGTAAGAAACCAGAGTCATAAACCGAAATCTTCGCCTCGTCGCGATGGACGAGGTCGCCGTCGACATAAATTTTAATATCTTGATTACGCGGATCGTCTTCCGCATCGTGAGTTGTTTTAGGTGGCGAATTAGAGGCCCAAGTCGAGGTCGAATGTGTCACCGTTATTCCTTACTAATAGCGATCAAAACCCATTAATTACGCCGTTTTTAGAGAGCGTGTTAAGTTTTTCTTCATCGTACCCTAATAATTCCGTTAACACTGTCCATGTGTCCTGACCGATGTCGGGTGCGGTGCGTAACACGACGCCAGGCGCACGGTTAGATTTGAAGGGTGATCCAAGAAGTTTTAGGGGACCGCTAACCGGATGTTCAAGTTCGACGAGCATTTCCCGGTCCCAAGTATGGGCACTTTCCGCAATTTCTTCCATGCTTTGGACTTTGGCAGCCGGGATGCCTTGGTGTTCGCATTCGGATAGGGCACTTTTAGTATCACGGCAAGCCGCCCACTTCTTCAAGCATTGATCGAATTCTGTTTCCCGGAGTTTGGCGTCCTCGAGAGAACAGGCTTCGAGATTGAGCATGTCGATGACGGCATCCAATTGGAGTTGGGTCTCAACCTCAATGACGATCATGCCGTCTGCCGTTTCGTATAAATTTTGTGGTGCTAGGCATGCGTGACGGTTCCCTTGACGCTGCGGTCCTTCGGAGGTGCCGAGATAGGCCCAAATTGCACTCGACATCCAGCCTTGGACGTCATGCATTGAGATATTGATATGTTGGCCACACCCCGTGCGGCGTCTGTGGTGCAATGCTCCGACAATCGCCATTGTGCCGGTGGCGGCTCCCACATTATCTGCTGATGAGACACCAATTTTTGTTGGGGGATAGTCCGCTGTGCCGGTCAAGCTCATTACACCAGACATCCCCTGGATTACGGTATCGAAGGCACGCATGTCGCGATAGGGCCCGTCATGACCAAACCCGGAAAGAGAGCAGTAGACAATTTTAGGATTGATGGCCGATAACTCCTCATAGGATAATCCCCAACTCTGCATGCGACCGTAGGCGAAATTTTCGATTAGAACGTCAACCTTACGCACGAGATCGAGTAGCGCCTCTTTTCCGTCCGCGACCATGGTGTCGATCGCGAGACCGCGCTTATTGAGATTGTGGACATGGAATATGTAACTTACGCCATCGATTTTGTACGCGAAGCCGCGGATGGATTCGCCTTTTAACGGTTCCACCTTGAGGACCTCCGCGCCCAGGTTGGAGAGATAGCGTGCTGAGAGTGGGCCTGTTGTGTAGGCGCTGAGCTCAAGGACCCGGACGCCGGAAAGTGGGGCGTTCATTGGGCGATTTCCCTGTGTTCACCGAGCACTGGTGCGCGTTTATAAATCTTGCCGGGCGTGGCAGTCATTTTGAATATGGAACCGGGAGTGCGATAGATCTTGCCATTCTCGTCGGTCATTTCCCACACCATATCGCGGGCACGGAATTGTGCGTCCTCGATTAACTCTGGAAGACTGTAAATGGGTCCGGCGGGGACTTGTCCATCCGTCAGGAGCCTAAGGGCCTCTTCGGTTGTTTTATCGGCGAGGAAGTCAATGACGAGTTGATTCACTTCGGGACGGATTTTTTTCTTCACCCTCTCGTCATTGGTTTTATAGCGGGGATCGTCTGCCAGTTCGGCTTTACCGATCAAATTCAGAAAATTGCGCCATTGACGGTCGTCCGCCATACAGATTATCACCCATCCGTCCTGGGTTGGATAGTTGTCCCAGGGTGCAGCCATCGGATGCTGGTTACCTTGTGGGCCTGGCGCCTTACCGGAGATGAAGTAGCCTGGCATGAAGGTATAGAGGAGGGAAACCATACCGTCGTATAATGACATGTCGATCTCCGCACCAATCTTGGAGATCTCACGTTCGAAAAGTGCCGCAAGAATTGAGCTACCTCCCATTAACGCAGCGTTATGGATGGCGAGTGGCGGCCCGGCTTTATGGGGTAATTGGCCCGGATGCCCGGTGGTGGCGATAATACCGCCCATGGCTTGCGCGACTAAGTCGCCTCCGAGCTTTCCAGCCAGCGGTCCCTTACGTCCATAGGGTGAGAAATGGCAAGCGACTAAACCGGGATTCGCTATTGCCCACGTGTCGAAATCGATTTTGAAACCGGCTTCCAAAACTGTCGTTTGATCAGTGATCAGGACGTCACATTTCGTGACGAGAGCGTCAAACATTTGCAACCCGTCCGGTCCGTTTAAGTTGAGGACAATGCTTTCTTTATTGGTATTCAGATTGCGGAAGCTGGCACTGCTAGACGCATCCCGGCCGGGCCCAAGCCGCCGGAGACGATCGCCCTGAGGCGGTTCAATTTTGATGACACGCGCTCCAAGCTCGGACAATAGCCTGCCAGCGACGGCGCCTGCACTCCAACCATCAGCGATCTCGATTACGAGCATATCCTCGATGCAACCGTTTTTACTCACGTCAGGCTGTCCTTTCTAATAGAAGATAAGATAAGCCGGACGGGGACAGGGCAAGGTTAAGGGCGGCCAAGCGCACACGTAAGTGGTTTTTTGTTTAGGTCTTTTAAAGGAAAATGGGGGCGGTGCTAAATATCAGGGTGCTCATAGCGAAAGTATCAGGACTTGGTGTCGGTGTGGCCAGATCAATTGCGTCACGAGCGTTGCCACAGATTCATAAGTTGTGCCTGGTCTGAATGCTGATAAAACTTTCGTGGCAACGTAATTTTCAGTCGCGAATAGACTGTGTTTTGGGAACACCCGGATCTTCGGCTTCGGTGCCAACTTTGTCGCGAACATGGTCGTAATTCTTGCGCGAAAACCATTTCATATATTCGGTGTAGGTGATTGGTTCGTAGCGGGCTTGATTGTCTTCGCTGCTGCATGTCGGAAGGCAAGCCATCGGGAAATCGACATGTGCGTCAAAGAAAAATGGAATGGCGTATCGGTCTTTGCCAGGATTGTTGTTAATCGCTCGGTGCGGTGTAGAAAGAAAACGATGATTGGTCCACCGGCGCATGAGATCTCCTGAATTGACAACGATCGATCCACGAGGTGCCTCTACGAGGTGCCAATCGTGGCCCGGCAGTTTGACTTGAAGTCCTGGCAGGTCTCCTTGAGGTAGCATCGTCAGGAAGCTTGAATCCGTATGAGCCGAGACACCAAACTGATCTGGTTCCCCTAATTCAGCTGGTGGGTAGTGCGACATTCGAAACGAATATGTCGCTTCCGCGAATGGTTCGCTGAAAAAATGCTCGGGAAGGTCAAGCGCGAGCGCATAGGCTGGGAGCATTTTCTGAGCGAGCTGCTCCATTGTCTTGCAATATGAAACGACGATTTCCCGAAAGCCGGGTAATGTATTGGGCTCAGGCCATTGGTTGGCGGGGCGAAATAGCTTATTCGCGCGTACATCCGGATGATCAGCCGCCAAGTCTCGCTTTACAAAAAAGGCTTCAACAAAGTTCGGTTGACTTGTTCCTTCTGCGTCGACTTGGGAGGCGCGCGATACACTGCTGTTAATCGCCATATAACCAACATTGTGTTCATTTCCTTTGAGAGCCATTTTCACGTCGAGTGGCAGCTCGTGAAAGCGTTTGATCGCATCCAGCGTTTCGGAGATCTGTGACATAGAAATGCCGTGATTCACGAGAATATAGAACCCGACATTCTCCATAGCGTTACGCAAATCGCCGCTCAAACGGCATAGCGCATCTGCTTCACCAGCTAGATACGGCCCGATGTCTAAAGTAGGGATAAGGTCCGATGTATTATTTGCGGGGTCATTCATAAAAGACACTATAGACCGAAATTCATTCTAAAGAATGTAATTACCCATTGTTTGAATAAAAACAATTGAGGTTGAAAATGATACTTTTGGGAAACGCAAATTTACGTGTCTTAGTAAATACGGAGAAAAGCGAGGAGTTAGAGAGATCTATTTCCCAATCTCCCGCATTTGCAGCATCGCTTCTCCTGCAGCATCCAGAGACTGCGCAAACGGCATTTCGGTAGACTTTAAGAATACTCGTTTGGTTGTTCGAATAGCACGTTGATTAAAGCCCGCAAGAGTTTTCGCCATTGAAATTGCTTCATCCAAAATTTTGTCGTCGGGTACGATACGATTGATTAATCCTAGCTCTAACGCCCGTTTGGCCGAAATGTCTTCAGCTAAAGTTAGAAGTTCGAATGCCGCTTTAGGGCCGATACGATGCACGAGGCCTGGCGTAACCATCGTTGCTGCGAGTCCGCGTTTAACCTCCGGATAACCGAACACAGCATTTTCGCCAGCGACCACCATGTCAGCGGAAATCGCCAAGTTACAGCCACCACCGAGAACATAGCCATGTACAGCAGCAATAATCGGTTTGTCGGTTCGGGAACCTAGTTCATAAATTGCTCTAGAATTATTAAAATGGAGGCGGGCTTCTTCGGCACTGTCACCATGTCGGGTCGCAGCCTCCTTAATATCGGCACCAGCCGAAAATGCCCTGCCTTCAGCATTAATAATGATTGATGTTATTGTCTCATCCGAGTGTGCATCATCGACGCCCTTGATGAGTTCTTGGACCAAAGCATGGCTCATGGCGTTAAGTTTATTAGGGCGATTAAGAGTTAAAACCCTCGTAGTTTCTTTATTACTTGTGAGAAGAACTGGCTCGTCGCTCATAACTTCTATTCCCGATTTTGATTAAAACGTTTCATTCTTCAACGGCATCGTACATTAGATCATGGATGCTATGTCGTGCTTTTATATTTTGAATTAACGGGCAGGTGCTAAATCTCAGTTCGATATTAATCATTCTTGGCAATTTTTATGTTGGCCCATTTCTCGTAGTACTTCACCAAGGCAACGCTTGGATCGTCACCCGTTCCCTGGTTGACGGCGAAGGTTAGGAATTGACGAATAGCAGCACCCATCCACATCGGCACGCCAAGGGCTTCGGCTTCTTCTGTGCAAAGGCGAACGTCCTTCAGCAAGAGGCGTTGCGCCATACTTTTGTCATAGGTGCCCGTAAGAACAGATTTTGGAAATTTATCTTCTGTCGCGCTGTTACGACCAGAACTGGCATTTAGTACGTCCAGCATCACAGCCGGGTCGAGGCCAGCTTTAACTCCGAGTGTAACGGCTTCGGCCGTTGCAACTGTTCCTATTGCTGATAGGAAATTATTTGCCAGCTTCATTGTTTGCCCGGCGCCGCGTGTCTCACCAATATAGAAAAGATTACGGCCAATATTCTCAAGAATGTGACGCACACGTTCGACAAGGTCCTTGGGTCCTGACATCATTAGGGCGAGCGAACCTACTTCGGCACCTCTCACTCCACCGCTGACGGGACAGTCTAGAACATTGACCCCTCGCGCTTCTAATCCGGCTGCGACTTTTTGGGCCATAACTGAACCTGTAGTCGAGAGATCGACAAAATCCTTAAGGTTTGATCCTCTGGTAAGACTATTCTCGCCGAGGGCAACCTGATAGACAATTTCAGGTGTTGGGAGGCTTACCAAGATTGTATCTTCATTATCCGCAACTTCCTTTGGCGTCTTGACCCTTGTCGCACCTTTTGCGACGAATGGAGCTACCGCAGATTCGCTAACGTCGCAGATGGTCAACGCATATCCAGCATCAAGCAAACGCATCGCCATCGGACCACCCATCGCGCCTACACCAATGAAACCAAGCTTCTTATTACTCATCGTTAGCCCCAACTGTTATTCGTATTGTGATTTAACCAGATAACACTGTCATCAATTCAACAATTTGATCCGCGGAGAGTTTGTCGAACTCACGGGCAAGTGAAATAATTTTTTCGCAGGTCTCTTCATTGTATTTAAGGGAGAGGCAATCGCGTACTTTCACGAGGTGATCTTCTTCTGGGATGGGCGGCGTTCCCCATTTACCGCGTGGCCCGTCGCAACGGGTTGAAACAGTTGTGCCATCGGTGAGTGTGGCCTCCGCCAGCACATACATTTCGTCAAAATTACCAGTGATATCATCGCGCATCTCGACTTCGATCCGACCAAGCATCGTCTCCATGTCATTTGAAAACCGTCGTTCATTAGTAAAACTGTCCATCACGACTTTGCCGTCGAGCAGCGCGCATGCCGTTGTGTATTGCCAGCTAAACTTGCCGTCCAAGCCATCGACGGGAAATGGTCGATCGATATACGCCATCATCGGCGTCGTAAGCTTAACACTTTCGATACGCGCTGGGTCGCCAACCTGCTTCCGTAGGTTTAAACCTGCGGTTATGACGAAATGCGTTCCGAACTGACTTGGAAACATCTTTATTGCATAGCCGGGCGAGGTAACCCGGAAGGGCGGTCCGTAATTCAGTAGTTCTTTTAATTTAAATCGATCATCAAAGTAGCTGGCGACATATCCGCGTGGGTGTTCGATAACGTCCGGATTGGCTGTAAAGCCGCATTCGGCAAGCAAAGCCGCATCAACACCTTCGCTGACAGCGTGTCCACAATTCGTTGATTTTGACATGGTACCGACATTTGCAAGAATACTACCCGCCCTGGAAGAAACGATGCCGATCGCACAACGAAGCTTTTCAACGTCGAGGCCGATCATATGACTTGACGCGACCACGGAGCCAAGAGGGCCGACGAGACCTGGTGGATGAAACCGTACAGTCTTGATGTCGCTTTGATCTGAGGCCTCGCGGATCCAACCCATGATTTCGATGCCTTTCACCATTGCGGTTAGGCAATCTCTGCCGTTTGATTTTCGCTGTTCTGCGAGTGCAAGAATGGCTGGTAGCGTAGTTGAAACTTGATGGTTTGCGGGTTGCCACATTGGCTCGAAGTCAAGCACGTGCATCGCGGCGCCATTCACATAGGCTGCTTCAACGGGCGAGGTTTTAAACCTAAAATTGATAACTGTTGAGTCTGGAGTTCCACCAAGTTTTTTCACATGTTTGGCAAGTACTTCTGGTGCTTCCTCCTGTATCGTACCGGCAACCGCAACAGCAATGCCATCCAAAATTATTCGGCGCGTGCGATGGATCGCTTCCTCACTGAGATCATTCCAATTAGTGGCCACGATTTTTTCACAAAGTTCCGCAGTAATTCCCATCTCAAACCTCATTTATTTGGCCAAAACGTTGAGCCGGAATAGAGTCTATGTCGCTCGGCACCGATGCCGAGGGTCGACCTGCGACCATATTTGCGACCGAATGGAGGAGTTTTATGAGTTATAAGGCCATCACTTACGAAATCAAAAACGAGATTGCGATCGTGACGATGAATCGCCCGGAAGCGCGTAATGCTTTGGATGTTACGATGCGAGAGGAAATTGCGGATGTGACGTTGAAAATCCGTGATGACGAAAGTTTAAAGGCAATGATTTTGACAGGTGCTGGCGGTGCTTTTTGTGGTGGTGGCGACCTGAAAGCCCTCACCGAGAAGCGGCAAACGGCGGTGAGCGGGCGTAAACGAATTCAAGATTTACACATCTGGTTACCAATGTTGGTCAACTTGGAGATACCAGTTATTGCCGCTGTGGATGGTGCTGCTTATGGAGGGGGGTTCAATTTGGCACTGGTTGCGGATTTTATTTTGGCTTCACCGCGGGCTCGGTTTTGTTCGGTCTTTGGTCGGATAGGTCTCGTGCCCGATGTTGGTGGGTTCTACCTATTGCCGAGAATTGTTGGGCTGCAACGGGCAAAGGATTTGATGTTTACCGCACGTTCCTTCGGTCCGGAAGAAGCCAAAGACATGGGCATTGTTTATGAGATCCATGGGGAAGACGTCTTAATGGAACGGGCAATCGAATTTGCTGGACGATTCCGACATGCATCCCGTCAGGCAATTGGGCTGACCAAGAACGTTCTAAACCAATCATTGACGCTTGATGAGGGTGCGGTCGGTCAGCTTGAAGCATATGCGCAAAGTGTTGCCTTTACGACGGACTATTGCGGCGAGGCGATCAATAACTTTCTTGAGAAGCGTCCCCTGGAATTTGATTGGGATAAGATGGCGAAAGCAGCGAAGATCGAGGACTAATAAAGTTCAGGCTAACGTTTCTGAAACGGCTGAAATCCCATATCATATTGTTAAAAAACCCTTGCAATGTGATATGGGGATAAGCCATCTACGTTTTGTGGGTTTAAGGGCATCATATAGCTGCGTTCATACTCAACGTTCCAATAGCCTATTCTTTTGGGCGAATCGTCAGCCTTAGTATTCCCAGACCTTTTCAATTTCATCAATTCCAAATTCTTCAGTGCCTTTACGAGGATCCCATCCAGCCGGAAAATCGATCATCGCACTATGGCCATATTCATATTGATATAAGATTTTTTTCTGGCCTCGTCTTCAGACCGAGCTTCGATAATTATAATATTACTAAGTGTCTCCGTGTGGCCGTCGGCATGACGGAAGCGGAGAAAATATTTAACTTTATAGTCTATATACCAGTTACTCATCTCACCAATTAATACGATCTACAAACAGGTTTGGGTCTGTTAATCGTGGCCCGGTCCGTTACTCGAAATTAAATTGCCGAAGCTGGCATCAGTTCTATGGTGGTTTGTATTAGGAACATGATCTTGGGTTCGGATCTTTAATGAGCCCCGTAAATGATCAGTCGAGGATACGATGATGGCAGAATATCCATATACAAAGGGTTTACATGATCTCGGCAATGGCGCTTGGGCGTATTTGCAGCCGGACGGGTCTTGGGGCTGGAGCAATGCTGGGCTTATTGTCGATGGTGAAGAAACAATGCTTGTCGACACATTATTCGACTTTAAAACGACAGCAGCCATGCTTGCGGAAATGCGTGGTGCGGTTCCCAAGGCTGAAACTATCGATACCTTAGTCAATACGCATTCCAACGGGGACCATACGTTCGGTAATAAACTGGCGGGGGCGGTGGAGATCGTTTCGTCGCGGATCTGTGCCGAAGAGATGGCCGAACGGCCACCTGAAAATCTAGCGTCGCTGATGCGCAATGCTGATAAATTAGGGGAAGGTGGGCACTTTCTCTATGAAGCGATGGGCCCTGCAAAGTTCAATTTTGAAGAGATTGACGAATATGTCCTACCGACGCGAACATTCGAAAATGAATTGAAAATGATGGTGGGTGATAAAGAGGTTCAACTTTTCAATGTGGGTCCAGCGCACACGGGTGGTGACGTATTGGTATATGTGCCAGGGGATCGAACAGTCTTTACCGGCGATATCCTTTTTAACGAAGGTCATCCGGTGATTTGGGAAGGGCCTATTGAAAATTGGGTTCGTGCCTGTGACATGATGTTGGATTGGGATTTGGAGACGGTTGTACCAGGGCATGGGGCAATTTGTGGTAAGGATGGTATTCGCAAAATGAAGCAGTACCTTATTTACCTCAATGCCGAAGCGCGCAAGCGTTACGACGCTGGGATGGACGTTGAAGAAGCAGCGCTCGATATTTCGTTGACAGATTTTGACGGCTGGTTTGATGCGGAGCGAATTGTCATTAATCTTCACACACTCTTTGGGGAATACGCAGGTGAGCGCCCCAGTTTCGATCGAATAAAGCTCTTCGGAATGATGGCGCGTTACGCAAAATTGCGTTAGGGCTGATCATCACCACAGTCTGGATCGATAACTGCTTTCCAGGCAGCCCAGCTTTCTTCTGCATAATAGCGATGGCCATGCGGAGCGCAGACAGCAATCAATTTTTTCGAAGCATTCAACGCTACGAAGGCCGGTCGTGCGCCTTCAACAACTCGTTCAGTCCCGTTAAACGGGTATATGTGATCGTTTATACCGGATAGGCCGACAAATGGTCGAGGTGCGATCAGGGCGACGACATCGTCGGCCTCGAACTCGGTCAGGAAGCCGGGTATGAGTAACTCGCCATTTCCATTGCCGCGGGTCGCTAGAATCTCACTCATTCGTCTAACTGATCCGCTGGCAAGGATGCCGCAGATGCGGGGGTCGAGAGCAGCTGCGTATTGTGCAGTCGTTCCACCCGACGAGTGTCCGAACAGAAAAATTCTATTGTTATCGATACGGTAGGGTGTATCCGAGCCGTTAAGCCAATTAATTGTGGCACTTACATCCATGGCTTTTAAACCTTGGAGCGATTGGCCGAGTAACGCGGCATGCATGGCGGCATCTATGGTTCGGTCGAGTGATTTCTTTGGCAAGTGACGTTCCTCGCGTTCGCCATAACCAATCTGCTCAATGCAGACGGCGAGATATCCTCGCCGAGCGGCTTGCCGTGCTAGATCTGCGCCGATTGAAAGACGTTGATGATCAATCGGCAACTTGGCTTCGCCCCATCCAAGGTGAACGCCCGAAGTGGATCCTGTTAAGAGAAGGAAGACCGGTAATGGGCCGGATAATTTTTTATTTATAACAGTCGTCACGGGCACATCGGCATCAGGGCGGACCCTGAGGTAGTATGTCGTACGAATTAGATCTTGGTCGTTCGATGGAACGCCTGTCGGACCACGGACCGCCACCAATTCGGGTGACTTGGTGTTTTGTTTATAGCCTGCCATCTGGGCTAATCGGTTTCTGCCTTGTGTCTGCCACTCGGCAATACATGCTGTATCCAAACCGCTATTGCGCGGTGTTTCATCTGTTGCTGTGATTAAGCCTTGCGAAGGACTAAGTTTAGTTCCAGCTGGTCGAGGCGGATAGGCATCTGTGCACAGGCCCAGAAGTCGCCATATCTTTCGGCGGGCTGCTGCGCGAAGAACTTTTGAGCGTGTCCCTAATTCCATGGGTCAGAAGCTTATTTCCTAAAGTTTCAAGAGCACTATGAGTTTTGCAAGGGCAGATAAAACCCTGATCGACAGGGGAACCCCATCCTTAATTATAGGATCTGATATTAGGGCTTACGCTTCGGCGCTTTGGAAATCAATCGTGTATTCAAGCCAAGTTGCGATAGATAGTCTCAGCCGCGCATTGCCAATCGTGCTGCAACACAGTATGCGAAGCGCATTGATGATGGGAGAATGTAGTGATGCGCATAGGTGTTGAAGTTGGGGGAACCTTTACCGACCTAGTGCTGATTGATGGTGAAAATTTGCGAGTGGCGAAGGTGCCCAGTACGCCTAGTAGCCCGGATATTGGTGCACTCAATGCAATTGCGGCTGCTCAAGTTGAGTATGCGGCAATTGCTGACCTGGTTCATGGTTCGACCGTTGCGACGAATGCGGTGTTGGAGCGAAAGGGTGCTAAAGTCTGCTTCTTTACCACCAAAGGTGCGCGAGATCTGTTACTCCTCCAACGGCATGACAAAACAGCAATTTATGATCTGCATTATGTAAAACCGAAACCAGTTGCGGCTCGCCGTGATACATTCGAGATCGCTGAACGGATGGCGGCTAATGGCACAATTGTGCAGGCATTGGTGGAAAAAGAGGCCAGATCAATTGTCCGGTCGGCGCTTGCGGCCGACGCATATGATGCGGTGGCCATTTGCTTTTTGAACGGGTATCTCAATCCCGAAAATGAAATGAAACTTGCCGAAATTGTACGAGGCATTAATCCAAATATCAGCATTACCTGCAGTCACGAGGTTACCCGTGAGTTCAGAGAATACGAACGTGCGTCTACCACTACCTTGGCGGCTTATGTGCAGCCTGTGATCGAAGGCTATCTCAGCCGCTTTGTGACAGCTCTTGAAGAAAAGGGCTTTGATGGCCGTTTCAGCGTTATGCAATCAAACGGGGGCCGTATGCCCGCGAAAGCGATGGCGCGTAATGCGATTACTGCTCTTTTTTCCGGCCCTGCGGCGGGCGTCGTTGGGGCGTTGCGGCAAGTCGAAGCATCAGGAGTACGTGATCTCATAACCCTCGATATGGGCGGCACCAGCACCGATGTTTCGCTGATTTCCAATGGTTTACCTGACTTGGCACCGATGACCAAGATTGACGGCCTGCCGGTGAAAACACCTGTTATTGATATTGCAACTGTTGGGGCGGGTGGTGGTTCCATTGGTTGGGTTGACGATGGTGGTTTATTGCGAGTCGGCCCACAATCTGCCGGGGCTGAGCCGGGTCCGGCCTGTTATGGGCGGGGCGGGAACGCGTTTACTGTCACGGATGCGCATATGATCCGAGGTAGCGTACGACCAGAGTCGTTTCTAGGTGGAAAAATGAAAGTCGATCCGTCCGCGTCGCGGGCTGTCGTTGCGCCCTTGGCGGATGAACTGGGCATGACTGCCGAAGAGTTGGCGGATAGCATTATTCAGATTGCCGAATCAAATATTGTACGGGCGATCCAACAGGTTTCAACCGAGCGCGGCCGCGATCCGCGCGGCTATGCCATCGTACCATTCGGTGGTGCTGGTCCCCTTCATGCGGCGCGGGTGGCGGAGGAACTTGGTGTGACGAAGGTCGTTGTGCCACCGCATGCGGGTGTTCTTTCAGCGGCCGGTCTCTTGATGTCAGACTATGTTTACTATCGGGTTCGGACACAGAAATTGCGTCTGGAGCCGAGTGCGATGGCCGATGTGAAAAAAATACTGTTTGAGCTTGAGCGGGAGGTCGATGAATATTTGAAGTCGCTTGGCGTTGAAGGTGAAGTCAGTTTCGATCGGGCATTGGAAATGCGGTATGTTGGCCAAGCATTTGAAGTAACGGTGCCTTTGTTGGAGCAAGATATCCCAAAAATAGATACGACAGCGCTTTCAACGTTATTTGGACGGGAACATCACCGAATTTTTGAATTTTCAAAACCACTGGATGACCCTGTGGAGATTGTCTCATTCCGCGTTGGTGCGAAAGTAGCACCGCTATTAGTCCCGAATCTTGGCGGTGGCTTCGCGCAAAATCATACGGATGGCATTGAGATCGAGATGATGGACCGAGGAGAACAGCTGAAATGCTTTGTCCTGCCTCGTGATGCCGTGCCGGACAAACCAACTCAGGGGCCCTTTTTAATTGAAGATGGTACCTCGACAATTTATGTGCCGCCTAGCTGGAAGGTAAGCACTGACCGACATGCGAATATCGTTATGACTTTTGAAAAATGAAGATTTCTCTTTTTATCTTTCCTGCGAATTCAGCAATTCCATATGCACGGCAGAAAATTATAGATCCCTAATATTGCAGTCATGGAATTGAACGGGGATTATTGTGCAAGAAAGGTTTTACTAATGGCGAATAAGGTCTCACACGTCGATCAAGCTGTGATTACACGAGCACTCTTAGCGGGCGCGCACGAGATGGGCGTGAAGCTAATTCGCTCTGCTCATTCACCTATCGTGCGAGAGGCGCAGGACTGCTCTGCGGCACTTTTAGACCGGCGTGGCAATGTGGTGGCTCAATCAGAGCTGATTGCTCTTCAGCTAGGCTCGATCACGCATACCTTTCGCCCCTGCCTCAAGCTTTACAGCCTTGATGAGATCGGGCCCGATGATTTCTTCATTAATAATGACCCTTTTCATGGTGGACAGCATCTGCCGGATATTTTCATTTTTTCTCCGATTTTCTATGAAGGCGAACTGGTTGGCTTTAGCGCTACGGTTGTTCACCACATTGACCTTGGTGGTGGCGCGCCCGGTCTAAACCCGAAGGCGGGTGATATCCATCAAGAGGGTCTTGTTTTTCCACCGACAAAATACAGCCTTACCCGCGATTGGAATGGGGGTGGGCTGGAGCGCTTCATTGCGTCAAATGTTCGTATGCCGGAGGCGACTATCGGGGACTTGAATGCCCAGTTTGCGGCGAATGCCATCGGTGCAGAGCGCGTTCGTGAGCTCTGTCGTAAGTTTGGCCCAAACGTCGTGGATACCGCCATGGTCGAGATGCTGGATTACGCTGAGCGTCGTATTCGAAGCGCCATTCGCTCCGTGCCCTATGGGGTGTACAAGGGCGAGGCGATGATAGATGACGATGGGATAGGTCAAGAACCTGTGCGAATCAAAGCGACGCTGACTGTGTCAGATGACAGTATAGCGGTCGATTTTGAGGGCTCCGACCCTCAAGTTAAAACCAATATGAACAATCCTTTTGCTTCGACCGAAGCCGCTGCAATCGCGTGCCTTAAATCGGTTTTGACCGACCCCGACGTCCCGATTAACGATGGCAGTACACGTGCTATCAAGATAACGGCACCCTTTGGAAGCATTTTAAATCCCATGCCGCCAGCGCCTGTCCGGGCGCGCCTTCTGCCCAGCTACCGGGTCTTCAACTCGGTAATGATGGCACTTTCAAAAGTGGTGCCTGAGCGTGTTATTGCGCCTGGCTACGACACGACCACGGCGGCCTGTCTCAGTCAGTTTAACGACGGGAAATATAATATCTATCTTGAGATTTTTGGTGGCGGCTATGGTGGCGGTGCCCATAGTGATGGTGTGGACGGGATCGACTGTGCACTCTCCAACTGCTCGAATATTCCGCTGGAAGCGATGGAGCTGGACTACCCGTTCTTTCGTGTGGAGAACTATGCCCTGCTCCCTGATTCTGGTGGTAAAGGAAAGCACCGTGGAGGCCTAGGTTTTGAGAAAAGTTATCGAATTCTTGAGGATGGCGTCACGTTCGCCACCTACGGTGATCGATTTCGCATCGCACCTCCCGGCCTTTTTGGTGGCGGTCCAGGCCGCCACGCCGCAAATTTAATTGAACGGGGAGACGAAACTATCGTGGTTGGATCCAAAGCGGGGCTGGAACTCAAGAAAGGCGACCTACTTGTTATGCGCACCGGCGGCGGAGGTGGTTATGGCGAATCGGAGGAACGGGACCCACGTTTAGAGGCGGAAGACTTGGCAGAAGGCCTAACGTCACAAGTGGCTGAGTAGGCGCCTCTCTAAATTCGACGGCAGAATTCGAATTTGTTAGCTGGATTAGTGCTGTCCGCAGTCTAATTTCCGCCATTGATATAAATTACGGGGTAATGATGCCGAAAAAGGCGATTATATCTGGTGTTTACAACACCAAAGTGGGAGAGGTGCCGGGCTCGACGGCGATGTCGTTACATGCAGAGGCTGCACGGGGTGCAATCGCGGATGCGGGCCTCAAACTCGCCGATGTCGACGGGGTGCTTTGTGCGTATGTGATCACTGAGACCTATCCGATGCTATCATCGGCGTTTTGTGAGTATGTTGGCATTCAGCCTAATTTCAATGCGGGCGTGAATGCCGGTGGGGCAACGGGCGCCATTATGGTGATGCAGGCGGCTGCGATGGTAGAGGCGGGGATTTGTAAACACGTGCTCTGTGTGGCGGGCGACAATCGGGTGACTGGTATGACCCGCGATCGGGTGGTGGCCGCGTTGGCTGAGTTTGGGCATCCGCAGTTTGAGGTGCCCTATGGCATTTCGATCCCAACGGCTTACGCTTTGGTTGCTCAGCGCTATATGCATGAGACGGGCGCGACCTTGGAGCATCTTGCGGCTTTGTCTGTGACACACCGCAAGCATGCTGCGATGCATCCGGATGCTCATATGACAAAGCCAATTACTATGGATGATTGTGCCGATGCTAAGGTGATTAGTGCACCTCTGAGGCTGTTGGATTGCTGCCTCATCTCGGATGGGGCTGCGGCCTATGTCATCAGCGCGCCGGATGCGGCCGATGACACTAAAACCCATCCGATTGAGATCTTGGGGGCTGGTCAAGGACATACTCACGAGCATATCGTGGCGGCACCCTCGCTCACTGATTTTGGCTGCAAACAGGCTTCGCAGCGTGCTTTCGCGGTGGCTGGCATTAGCCACGGTGACATCGACGTTGCAGAAATTTACGACAGTTTCACTATTACATTGCTGGTTGAGCTCGAATCTATTGGATTCTTCGGCAAGGGAGAGGCTGGTCCTGCCGCACTAGAGGGCGCACTGACCCACGGCGGCGCATTGCCATGCAACACCCATGGCGGGCTCTTGTCCTTCGGACATTCGGGTGCCGCAGGTGGCATGTTCCATGTTGTCGAAGCTGTGCGCCAGTTACGCCATGAGGCTCACTCGCGTCAGGTGATGGATGCGGAGTTATGTTTCGTGCATGGCGATGGTGGCGTGCTTTCCGCGCACTGCTCGCTTATTCTAGGAAGGGGATAGCTATGTCTGAGCATCCGATACCTAAGCCCATTCCTCACCCTAACGGCGATACGCAGCCCTTTTGGGACGCATGCAATGAAGAGCGGCTGATCTTTCAAAGATGCACCGCGTGTGGATATGCGCAGTTTTATCCTCGTTCAGCTTGCGTGAAATGTGAGAGTGTCGATCTTGAATGGAAGGAAGCCGAAGCGGTTGGTGTGGTTCACACCTTTACCATCGTAAACCGGGCACCCTCACCGGCATTCCGGGGAGATGTCCCGTACGTCCTGGCATTGATCGACATCACTGATGGTTTCCGAATGATGATGAATATTGTCGATTGTGATCCAGCAGATATTGCTATCGGCAAGTCGGTCCGCATCGTCTATGAGCAACGGGCAGGTCAGAAAGTGCCTCAGGCAGTGTTGGGAGAGTAATCAGCGTTATCAAAAACTGAAGCTATCCACAGATTTATTAGGAATGCTGCAGAAGACCTAACATTATGGGATCATGCTCAATTGCATTCAAAATATAAAAAATTCAAAATGCACTCGACCTTTACGGCAAATTTAGAAAGATAGTAGCTACTTTCGTTTGCGGACCGTTGAATCGAGACGATATCGTTTTTGAGTGGGCACGATACCAACTCGCCGATGGGTCTGCGCAGTATAAATTATTATCTCTATTTTGATTTCTTGATCATCTGCACTTTGCAGCTGGTTGCTCATCTTTTACAAAGGAGCGTTGCTAAATGGGGCCGAATTAGCCGGGGCAGTAATGCGGACGAAAATGCACGTCAAAAAAATTGGCACACTTAAACTGATGTGTGACGCTTTTTGGAAATTGTTATGCTAGAGGGCATATTTGAGGCCTCTCAAGCGAGTGCATTTATCCAAATTGTTCTAATCGACATCGTAATGTCTGGTGATAACGCCATCATCATTGGAATGGCCGCTGCTGGTTTGCCGCCGGAACTCCGGAAGAAAGCAATCTTTTGGGGCATCATAGGTGCGACGGTTCTCCGAATTTTCTTTGCCGTGATAGTTGTTCAACTATTGGCGATCATTGGTATTAAAGTTGTTGGCGGCTTGCTCTTGCTTTGGGTGTGTTGGCGGATGTGGCAAGAAATCCGTGCGGGTGTAACCGTTGAAGATATGGAACGGGAAGCGGATGAAAAAGCCCAAAAAGGGCCACCCAAGACAATGCGAATGGCGATGATAAATATTATCGTGGCCGACGCGACGATGTCGCTTGATAATGTACTTGCGGTTGCTGGGGCGGCACGTGATCACCTGGAGATGTTGATTTTCGGTCTCGTACTATCGATTGCGCTAATGGCTTTAACTGCAAACTTCATCGCGAAATTGCTGGAGAAACACAGCTGGCTCGGATACCTCGGCCTAGCGATTATCGCTTATGTGGCTGTGCAGATGCTCTGGCAGGGGAGTGCCGAAGTCTATCAGGCGACCAGTGTGTATTATTAGGCTGGCTTGCGAAACACCGCCTAAATTAAGCTAAAATACTCTTCCATTAATATGCGTGCTGTGTTTCGTCTTTTTATTTTCCGCTGGAGCGCCAAACGCTCCGCTAAGGTTGACAATCTGATGCTTCAAATAAGAATGTGAGAGCCAGGCCAACTTGCGTCGTAGCGTGTCGTCCGGGAATGCGTAAATCGACCGTGATATGAATATGGTTGCAGCTGGGTGTGGATAAATTGTGTCCATTTATCTTGAGGGCTGCGATGGTGTCTGTATTGTTTCTCCAATGCTTCAGGCGGCGTTTACTGCTTGCCAAATTCGTTCCGATGATGCGGGTAAATCTATTGATCGGACACCGAGTGGTGCCAGGGCATCATGGATTGCACTCGCGAGGCAGGCAACAGCCCCAACGGTTCCAGCTTCGCCGGCCCCTTTGATACCAAGCGGGTTTCGCGGGCTTGGGACTATGTGGGTTTCAATCTCAAACGACGGATATTCGTCGGCGCGTGGCATGTGGTAATCCATAAAAGATCCAGTCAGGACTTGGCCTGATTTATCCATCACGATACGTTCACCGAGAACTTGAGCGATACCCTGCACGATACCGCCATGCAGTTGTCCCTTAAGCAAAAGCGGATTCATGACGGTTCCTACATCGTCCACTGCGAGGTAGCGTAGGACCCTAACGACGCCTGTCTCAGGGTCGATTTCTACTTCGGACACGTGACAAGCATTTGGAAAGGTTGGGCCTGGCGATTTGAAGGTATCGAACCCGTTGAGGCCGCTTTCCATACCGGTCGGTAGCATGGCTGGCTGGAAGGCTAAGGCGGCCACCTCCTTCATGTTGAGGCCGCGGTCGGTTCCTACAACTGCAAATCGGCCATCTGAAAATTCAATGTCAACTTCCGCAGCTTCCAAATTATGGGCAGCGATCCTTCGCCCCTTCTCGATAATTTTTTCCGCTGCCCCCAAGAGCGCAGCTCCGCCGAGGCCGGAGACGCGTGAGCCTCCTGTGCCGTGACCGTAGTTGACCATGTCAGTATCGCCTTGAACATAGCGTATTTGATCAAAATCAAGGTTGAGTTTTTCGGAGAGAAGCTGTTTGAAAACTGTCTCGTGCCCCTGCCCATGCGCATGTGTACCCATGAGCACTGTAATATGTCCTTCTTGATCGAAACGGATTTCGCCGCCCTCGTCGAACATACCGGCCGCCTGCTCTATTGCATTAGCAATTCCGAGACCACGCAGCTTTCCTTTGGCCTTGGATTTAGCGCGCCGCACTTCAAAGTTGATCGCATCCGCCATCTCCAACGCCCGGTCCATATTTCGTTCAAATTCTCCGCTGTCGTAGTTATAGGTCAGGGCAGTTTGATATGGGAATGCATCTGGTGGGATAATATTTCGGCGTCGCAATTCGATCCGGTCGATGCCCATTTCGCGAGCGGCTAAATCAATGACCTGCTCGATTGCGAGGGTCGCTTCGGGCCGTCCGGCCCCGCGATAAGGACTGGTAGGTGCTGAGTTGGTAAATACACCAGTAATAGTGGCAGAAATAGCGGGAGTTTTGTAAACACCAGCGACACCACCAAAATTGCCGAAGGCAGGAAGGGGACCAAAGTTATTTAAATAGGCGCCAACACTGGCGTGTTTTGTTACTCGTAGGCCAAGGAATGTCCCATTCCTGTCTAGAGCGAGTTCGACAGCCATGTGGAAATCCCGAGCATGCTCCTCGAGAATCCCATCCGAGCGTTCGTTAATCCATTTAACAGGGCGATCGAGCTGCTTTGCCGCCCAGAGCACCAAAGTTAGTTCTGGAAAACAGCTAGATCGCAAGCCGAACGAGCCGCCCATGTCCGGGCTGATAATACGCAGTTTACTTTCCGGTATTTTCAATACTGATTGGGCCATCCAGGCGCGCAGATCGTGTGGAAACTGATTGCCGGAATGCAGCGTATAGCGGCACTCGAAACGATCATACTCGCCAATGGCGGCACGCGGTTCCATTGGATTTATCGCAACACGAGCGAATGGAATGTCCACCCGACTAACATGGTGTGCATTTGTGAAAGCGATATCTGTAGCGTCCTTGTTACCGATATCCATCTGGAAACAGATATTATTTGGGCAATCATCCCAAATGGGTGTGGTGTTCGCCGCCAATGCATTTTGTATTTCCACAACGGGGGCTAGTTCTTCGTAATCTATTACAATCAAATCGGCGGCGTCTCGCGCCTGCGCAGCTGTCTCTGCCACGACGAAGGCTACGTAATCACCTACAAAAGCAACCTTGTCCTCAGATAGTGCCAGCCTTTTGGGTTCGTACATTGGTGAGCCGTCAGGCCGCTTGAGTGGCAGGAGCTTCGCCGCGAGGCAAGGCATCCGGCCAAGGCCAGCGGACGCGATTTCCTTGCCGGTATAAATAGCGATAACACCCGGCATCTCAATGGCGGCAGAGGTATCGACTGAACGAATACGGGCATGTGCATGCGGAGAGCGCAGCATATAAGCGTGCGCTTGGCCTTGAAGGTTGATGTCATCCGTATAGCGCCCACCGCCCCTTAAGAGCTTTAGGTCCTCAACCCGTGGGGCTGATTGGCCGAGTGAGAATTTCATTGTGCGATCTCCCGTGACTTAGTCTTCATGGAATTGGTCCGAATTTTTCCGTTTTCATTCAAAATAACTGGAAATTATGCCTTACGCTTTGAAGCAAGAAATAGCTGTCTCATCGAAATCGAGACCGAGGCCAGGTTTGTTGGGTAAGATTAGTTCGCCATTCTCGATTGCAGGCGTTTCTTGATAGAGGCACAGCATCCACGGCATGTATTCGACGGTCAAGCCATTGGGCGATGCTGCTACGACATGAACGAGAATTTCTGGCATGACGTGACTGACGATTGGTAAATTGAAGGCCTCTGCCATCCCGGCAATTTTCATCCAGGGAGTGATGCCGCCTGCGCGGGCAATATCGACCATAATTATATCGACGGAACGTGACTCGATCATCTGCCGGAAGGGCGCAATACCCCAAAGGTATTCACCGCCGGCGATCGGAGTATTCAAAGCGGCAGTGACGCGTGCTAAGCCTGCGTAGTCGTCCGCGGTGGTGACGTCCTCGAGCCAGAAGAGACCGACGTCTTCTGCACGACTGCCAATATCGATGGCTTGTTCCGGTCGCCAACGTTGGTTGATGTCGCACATTAATTTTATATCTGGGCCGATCACGTCTCGCACGACGCGGATGCGCCGCAATTCGTCCTCCGGTGACGGATTACCTGGCAAGGCCATTTGCGTTTTCATTTCCCGGAAACCTTTATCGAGAAGTGTTTTTGCGGCTTGCTGCGCCTGATCGTCTGTAAGACCACGGCGCAATGAACCTGACGCATAAGTGGGTACGCGGTCTCGATGGCCGCCAAGTAACTTCCACAAAGGCTGCTCCAGAAACTTGCCTCTCAAATCCCAGAGAGCGACATCAATTGCAGAAAGCGCTAGTGTAAAAATTCCACCTGGGCCGCATGAATCGCCCGTACCAGCTTGCAATTTTCCGATAATGTACTCTATTCGAAGTGGATCCTCGCCCACCGTAAGTTCTGACAATTCTTCCACCGCTACGCGGAGGCTCCCCGTCATCTTTCCGCCGTAGAATGTTACGCCAATACCTTCAAGCCCGTCGTTGGTTTTTAAACGCAATATGACAATAGGCCGGGTACGACCCACCTCTTCCGGCATATTTGCGAGAGGGTCGTCTTCCGGGATATTTAATGCAGTTACTTCATAGCCTGTAATTTTCACGTTTAACCCTTTTCAAAATAAATTTCTAATCTCTATTTAATCTATGTGAGTGGTTGAATTCGGGAAACCGCAAATACGACTGATGCGCAGTCCAGCCTTATTCGTTGTGTTTCGGTGAACCAAAATCCGACAAAGAGGTGAAGATGAAAATCGAAGGTAAGGTTGCAGTTATAACTGGCGCGGCGAGCGGTATCGGGCGAGAGCTTGCGAGGCGATTTAGGGCTGAGGGTGCAGCCGGCATCATTCTAGCCGATATGCAAGAAGAAGCTTTGGTCGCGGTGGCCAATGAAGTTGGCGGTCTTGCGATCGTTACGGACGTTGCACGGGAGAGTGATATTCAAACTTTGGTTGAACGCGCTGAAAACGAAGTTGGTCCAGTTGATATATTCTGTTCAAATGCCGGAATTGCGCGTCTAGGAGGAGAAGGTGTGGCAGACGCGGAATGGCAGTTGAACTGGGATATACACGTCATGGCGCATGTTTATGCGGCACGGCTGGTGGCGCCCAAAATGGCTCTGCGAGGCGATGGTTATCTCGTCAATACTGCATCGGCAGCTGGATTGTTATCGCATGTCAATTCCGCAACCTATGCTGTGACAAAACATGCAGCCGTTGCCCTTGCGGAATGGCTGTCGATTGAATACGGCAGCCGCGGCGTTAAAGTTTCTGTTCTTTGTCCACAGGCGGTACGTACGGCGATGACACAGGGACGAGAGGGCGGTGTAGCATCACTTGATGGCATGATAGATCCCGACGAGTTGGCCGTAAGTGTTGTTCGGTCAATGGAAAAGGAAGAATTTCTCATCCTACCGCATCCAGTTGTCCTAGATTATTTGCAACGTAAGACAAGCGATTATGACCGATGGTTGGGTGGCATGCGTAAGCTTAAAGAACGTTACAGAGATAATCCTGGCGTTTAACAAGATAAAAAAATTTTTCATCTAAAAAAGTTAAAAAAACTTGGTCGCAAAATCTGCTGATTTAGGCCATCTTGTATGCAAATTATACGGTGTACCGACCGGGAAGTGCGGACGAATAAAACTCGAGGTTTAAGATGGTTGATGCGGATATCCAGAGCCGGGAACAGAGTGCTCTTTCGAGTGTCAGCGGCACCCTCTCCTTTATCGTTCCCCAGGATACCAAACCGGTATTTCATAGCACTGCCCTGACAGGTGGAGAAGCAAAGTTGTTTTTTGAGGTTGAGGAAGTTTCGGTTGAGTTAGCTGATATGCGCGCCATCAAAGATAAACTGTCGATCGACCGAGAAGGATTCGAGCTTCATCGATATACGACTGAAGTTGATGATCTATACGATGAGACCGCGATTAATAATAAATACTATCCCGAGATTAAGTCGCTTTTAACGGAGCGCTTCGATGCCAGCCAAGTTTTTATTTTTGACGTCACGAGACGATCGGATGCGACTGGTGGCGCCCAAAACCCGGATGGGCTTCGCAAACCGGCGACTCGTGTGCATGTTGATTATACAGTTAAGAGCGGCCCCCAACGGGCTAGAGATGTCCTCGGCGAACAGGAGTATGAACGACTAGCTGGAGTAGGAGCACACATATTCCAAATAAATGTTTGGCGGCCAATTACGGGACCTGTTGAGAATTCACCTCTGGCTTTGGCCGATGCGGCAAGCATTGCGAAAGATGAACTTGTGGCTACCGATCAGGTCTTTGCAGATCGCGTTGGCGAAATTTATCACATCGCGCATAGTGGGACGCAGCATTGGTATTATGCCCCTCAAATGGCTCGAGAGGAAGTCATACTTATTAAGGGCTGGGATAGCATTGACGATGGCCGAGCTCTATTTACACCTCATGGTGCATTAGAAATGAAGGACAGCCAACACAATGCATTACCGCGAGAGAGCATCGAGGTGCGAACTTTTGTAGTGATCGAATAAAAACAAAACTGGGAGAGGTCTCTCATCCGAAGGGTCCGCTTTTGTAAAGGGATTTTGCTGACCAGAACTTGACCAAACGTCCCTAAAACGGGCACATTCTCGAACAAAGCGCTAGGCAAAGGCGTCAAAAGTCACTGGCCAAATCAAACAAGCTTGGGGAATGGGGGAGGAATTTATGGGAACAAAATATAACACCTTAATTATGGGAGCTTCATACGGCTCACTACTTGCTATTAAATTGGTTTTGGCCGGACATTCAGTTCGCCTCGTGTGCCTGCCGGAAGAGGCGGAACTCTTTAATAAAGATGGTGCAATCGTCCGCATGCCTGTTCGAGGTCGTGATGATTTGATCGAAATCAATTCGAATGATTGTCCGGGCGCTTTATCCGCAGGTGGCACTAATGACGCGGACCCCTCGCAATACGATCTTGTGGTATTGGCAATGCAGGAACCCCAATACCGTTCGCCCGGCGTATGCGAACTTTTAGATCGCGTCGGCAAGTCGGGTAAGCCTTGCATGTCGATTATGAACATGCCGCCGCTTCCCTATCTGGCACGTATACCGGAACTGGACATATCGATGCTGACCAAGTGCTACACGGATCCGAACGTTTGGGATAGTGTGGAGCCGAATAACATCACGCTTTGCAGCCCAGATCCACAGGCATTCCGCCCGCCAGAGGAACCTTTGAACGTCTTGCAGGTTGCATTGCCAACGAACTTTAAGGCAGCTCGTTTCCAGTCCGATGAAGACACGAAAATTCTCTCGCAGATGCAGGCAGATATCGAGGCAATTCGCTTTGATACGGGCGACGGCAAAGTTGAGCTTCCCGTTAAACTGAAGGTTCATGATTCCGTTTTCGTGCCACTTGCAAAGTGGGCTATGTTGTTGACTGGTAACTATCGCTGCGTGCAGCAACACGATATGCGGTCTATTCGCGATTCAGTCCATTCTGATATGGAGATGTCCGCAAAGGTTTATGAGTTCGTCAAACAGGTTTGTGGTAAAATGGGCGCCGACATGGAGGACTTGGTGCCGTTTGAAAAATATGCAAATGCGGCGAATGGATTGGCAAAACCATCTTCTGCGGCTCGCGCGCTTCTCGCCGGAGCACAAAATATAGAGCGTGCAGACTGTCTGGTTAAGACTATTGCGGCTGCAAATGGCATGCAGCTTGACACAGTCGATGAAACCGTAAAAATGGTTGATGGATGGCTTGAGCGTAACCGCTCTAAGGCTGGGTGAGGGAATTAGATGGAGGCTTTAACGGCTTCCATTTCCGTTTGCTTAAAACCAACGATAATACCGGTTTTAGTCTCGAAGACTGGTCGTTTGATGAGTGCGGGCTGATTGCGCATTAAGCTTTTGGCTGCTTCTTCGTTCACGCTGTCTTTCTCGGCATCAGATAATTTGCGCCATGTTGTGCCGCGCCGGTTTAACAACGTCTCCCATCCCGTTGCTTTGATCCAGTTGTCTAGCTGTCGGTCAGTAAAATTATCGGTGCGAATGTCTTTGAATTCGTATTCAATTCCCTCGCTTTTCAGCCATTTTAGCGCCTTACGGCATGTGTCGCAGTTCTTGAGGCCATAAATAACAATCATTTTGGGGGATCCTATAACACGTTATTCAGCGCGTTTTAGTCGCGCTATACCTCTGCATTACGGCTCATTCGCATCGTGTAGCTGAAACTCTCGCCGGGATGAAGGCTAATTGTAATTTCGAAAGCCTTGTCGTCAGCACCCCTATACCAACGCCTTACAAGTAAGCCTGGGCTACCTGATGGCAGGCCAAGTTTCCCTGCAATATCATTCGGCAATGTAACCGCTGTAATATCTTGCCGAATTTCCATCGCTCGTTGCCCGTATTTTTCTTCAATTAAATTTGCGATCAAGACGCTTCCACGGCCGACACTATCCTGGATACCAGAAAATTCTGAAAGTACGAAGATTTCCGTCCAACAAACGGGCGGGCCATTTGGGTCATCGACGGGCATTCGTAAGCCTGCAATTTTCAGGAATGACTCGCCGTAAGGGCAGCCGAGCTTTTCAGCCAAAATTGCGTCCGCTTTAATTTCCGACATCTCCATTTCCTTTAGGAGAGATTGGACACCATACTGGAGAACTTCTTCAACTGTGTTGCGTGCCTGCATGTAGTTGCGCACGGGGTAATCGGCCAGGACACGGGTGCCCACTCCCTGGCGGCGTATGACAAGGCCTTGCGATTGCAATTGTCGAATGGCTTCGCGAACGGTGAAACGGCTAATACTATATTTGCTTGTTAGTTCGGCTTCTGTCGGAAGAAGGGAATTAATTGGATATTTTCCTTTTCGGATGTCGTTTGCAAGACGTCGCGCCAGAGCCATATATCGAGGCTCACCCGTATTTGTGCTAAGAGAACTGGTGACCATCAAATCACCCCTAGCGCACGTAATTGTTCGACTTCAACTGCTTCTAGGCCAATCTCCAAGAGAAGCTTATCAGTATGTTGTCCGAGCTCTGGCGCTGGGTTAGCCGGAGTGGGATCTCCGGGGCATTTAATCGGTGGGGCGACAAGACGGAATGGGTTTCCAGTTTGGTGAACGAGATCTTGGATTTTTTCGTTCTGGGTTACGAAAGGATTCTGAAGGGCTTGTTGGATATCTAGAATGGGCGCGGATGGTACTTTGCCTGCGAATAGCTTGAGCCATTCATCGGTGGTCTTCTCGGAAAGTGCTTCGTCGAGCATCTCTGTAATTTCCGTTCGCTTCTCTAACCGCTCTTTAAACGTGATATATTTTGGATCTCGTCCCCATTCCGGGCGGTCAATCATGTCACAGAGGACTGGCCAAAATTTCTCCTTATTACACATGATAAATATCCAGCCGTCTTGGGTTTTTTGCGAGCCGCACGGTGTCAAAGACGGGTGGCCGGAACGGGCCTCGCGCCCCTGTTTATGGTCACTATTAAGAAACCAAGTCGCTGGATATGAGAGGTTTGAAAGTGCAAGGTCAAATAGACTGACGTCAATGTCACGGCCTTTCCCTTGATTGCGCGCGCCAAGGATAGCAGCAGTTGTTGCATAGGCTTGCAATAGACCGGTCATCAAATCGACAACTGAAAGGCCAAAACGCGTTGGGGGCGTATCAGGTTCACCTGTTAGTGAAAACCAGCCTGTTTCGGCCTGCATGAGATAGTCATAACCAGGCCATTTTGCGCGTTCACCTTCGCGGCCATAGGCTGTCAGATGGCAGCAGACGATTTTCTCGTTTAATTGTCCCAGCGTTTCATATGTGAGTCCCAATTTCGCTGGAACATCGCCTCTTAAATTGCAAGTAATTGCATCAGCAGTCTTTACCAATTCATGGAAAAGTGTTTGACCTTTTTCGTGCTGCAAATCGAGCGTTAAGCTTTTCTTGTTGCGATTGAAGCTTTGGAAAAATTGTGAATCGGCGCTGCCACTTCCATCGTTCACAAAAAATGGTCCGAGCGGTCGCGCCATATCGCCTCCATCTTTTGGGTTTTCTATTTTTATCACCTCGGCGCCTAGATCAGCGAGATATTGGGTACCCCATGGGCCCGCGCCGTATTGCTCCACAGCAAGGATTCGGCAACCGTCAAGCGGCAACATTTGGTTTTCCCTTGGCCCTTTGAGGTATTGCTCGTTGGGCCGGTCTAATAAGGCGCCATTGCACTCGAGATGTTACGAACTTAATCAGCATGTAGCTGAACTAGATCGGATTTCGCTGAATCAACTGTTTGGCAATTATTATTCTTTGTAGTTCGTTTGTACCCTCACCGATGGTTAGCAGTGGGGCGTCGCGGTAGAAGCGTTCGACCGGAAACTCTTTTGAGTATCCGTAACCGCCGTGCACCCGCATTGCCTCCATTGAATTATCAATTGCAGCTTCAGTTGCAAAGAGCTTGGCCATTCCGGCTTCCATGTCGCAACGCTCCCCGCGGTCGTAGGCATCGGCCGCCCGATAGGTCAACAAACGGGCTGCTTCGACCTTGGTGACCATATCCGCAAGTTTTAACTGAATAGCTTGATGATTGGCGATAGGTTGGCCAAATGTTTCACGTTGCTGTGAGTATTTCACCGCCTCATCGAGAGATGCACTTGCAACGCCACAGCCTCGGGCAGCCACATTAATTCGTCCGAGCTCAAGTCCACCCATGATCTGTTTAAAGCCATTCCCAGGATGCTCTCCGATTAACTGGTCTGCAGGTACGCGGCAGTCTTCTAACATTAACTCAGCGGAGTCGATACCCTTATAACCCAGCTTCTCCAGTTTGCGAGAAGCGCGAAAGCCTTTGCCTTTCTCGACAAGGAAGAGGCTGATACCCCGGTGCCGTGGTTCGACCTCCCAATCCGTCTTCGTCAGAATTGCCATGACATGAGAATGGATACCGTTCGATATCCAAGTTTTTGTCCCGTTTATAATATAGTCGTCACCATCTTTAGCGGCTCGTGTGCGTATCGATTGCAAGTCAGTGCCGCAATTTGGTTCGGTAAGCGCGATGCCGCCCCGCAGCTCACCTGTTGCGAATTTTGGCAGCCACTTCTTTTTTTGTGCATCTGTGCCAAACCGTTGTACTGCTGCTGACATGATAAGGTGAGAGTTAAAGATGCCAGCAAGCGACATCCAGGTGTGGGCCACCTTTTCGCAAATTTTTGCGTAGGTTGAACAGGGTAAGCCGAGCCCCCCATACTCTTCATCTATGATTGCACCGAAGAGTCCTAATTCAGCCATCTTATAGACGATCTCTTCTGGCCAGATATCGTTGTGCTCCAGCTCCATGACATGTGGACGCACATCGCGTTCCAGAAATTGTTCAAGTGTTTGAAGAATTAAGGTTTCCTGTTCTTCAACCATGGCAGAATCGGGCATGTGAATTCTCCTGTCTTGAGATTTAAAGAACGCCTCTGCGTTCTGCTAATTCGAGTGTTCTATGTGCAGTTTTGAGATTGGCGCGATTGACCGAGACACCGTCGACACGCGTCTGACCGGTCGAGCTTGCGGCAATAGCGGCGACCAGACGTTGGGCGTGATCGATCTCTCTTGCGCTTGGCGTAAAAATGTCGTGGATGTATTGAATTTGGACTGCGTCGTAGGAGGCTTTACCCGTAAAACCCATAGCGGCGACGGTTTTTGTCTCCTCGATAAGCCCTTCGATATCCGTCGGATCAAAGAAGGGGCCATCCATTGCATCGATACCAGCCTCTGAGGCTGCCATGACAATGCGGCTCCGCATGTGCTGTAGTGAGTTCAGACTGAAATCTGATCCGATCTCTCCGCTAAAATCAGCATATCCGAGAAACAAGGTTGAGACTTGTGGCGCGGCCTTGGCGATAGCCCGCGCATTCTCTAGGCCTTTTTGATTTTCGATTAAAACGACTAGTTCAAGGTCTGGGTGATGGGGTGCAAGGATGTCTGAGACCCATTGAACTTCGTTCGCGCTTGTCACTTTTGGGATTACCACTCCGTCGGGTGCGGCTTCCAATTGTCTAATCGCTAAAATATCCCGTATGCCTTCGTCCGAACGGGGTGAATTTATTCGAACCAATCGAACAGCTGGCCGACCCACGTTTCGTTGGAAAAGGGGAAGACAAACTTTTCGCGCCTCATCTTTGCGATCGGCGGAGGTGCTATCTTCCATATCGAGACAAAACATATCGGCGCCAGATTTTACACCGTTGTCCCAGTTTTTAGGTTCCAGGGCGGAATAAAAGATAATGCTGCGGCGGTTTCGGCTTTTGTGGTTCACGATCTTCTTCCGGTTCACCTATTCAGCGGTATTTTGGATCTTATCTTCGACACCATAGCCGCGTTTGGGAACTAAAAAGCTACGGTCATAACTCATAATAACAATGCCGTCTTGGTTCTTACCAAGCGTTCGAACCGAGATTATCCCCTGCGTTGGGCGGGAGCTAGATTCGCGCTTATCAAGTACTTCTGATTCAGCATAAAGCGTGTCGCCCACGAAAACGGGATGAGGCATCTTGATATCAGTCCAGCCGAGATTAGCGATAGCCTTTTGGCTGGTATCACTAACGGACATCCCGGCTACCATGGAAAGAGTGAGGCAGGAATTCACCAATGGCTTCCCAAACTCACTATGTGATGCATACTCGGTGTCGAAGTGCAGCGGATGCGTATTCATAGTCAATAAGGTGAACCAAGAGTTATCCGCTTCATTGATTGTGCGCCCAGGGCGATGCTCGTAGATCGCGCCTATATCAAAATCTTCATAATAACGCCCAATGTCTTCGCGATAACGTTTGGGTTCAACCTCCCGGCTTCCAAAACTCATTCTAATCCTCTCCTGCCATCACCATGCCCGGTGTTGGTAATGTTTCATGGAATAACTTATCTACTGTTTCGTTTTCAAAATTCATAATTAAATCACATAGTGCAATCTCGCTTGCATACCCGATACAAGGAGTTACCAGTGAGCGAAACTTTGCACGCAATTCGAAGTTGGTTAGAAAGTTACCGAACTCACCTTTTGGGAGGTGAATCTGTCGTGTGATTTGGCGGCCATCCTTCAGGTCAATGCTGACGTTTGCGCAAAACTTAGACCAGTCATCACCGGTAATATCTGTTCTACGAGTGACGTTGATTTTACGCATTAGAGCCGAGGTTGTCTCATCACGTAAAAGTCGACTGAAATCGTCCCAATGGATTCGGCCATGCTGTATAGCAATTGCAGCCTGAAAGTGCATCGAGAATTGGGCGTCCACAAGGTTGTCTGGCGTTCTTTTCTGGGCCTGCGGTGTACCTGTCAGGTCATAGGCCAACCCCACCAATCCTATATCAACGGATGCGATATCCTTAGGCTCGAAGCCGTGTTCGCGTTTCATCTCAATAATAGCGTCGACGCCCGAATGTGCGAGCCGACAGCCAGGATACGGCTTCACTGCGATGTTCATGGTTTCCCAAATAGTACCGACTGCGGCAACAACTTTTGTCACATTGGGAGACGGGGCATAGGCCCTCAGGAAACCATACTTTCCTTCGATTGGATGTGTTGCGCCCACAAACCCTTCCCGCGCAAAACTTGCGGCCACAAGGCCGCTCTTAGCTGAATTACCAACTTGATAACGCATGGTCCACGCACCGTTTTCAACAAATTGCATGGTTCCTGAGGCCTGTGACAATGCGATGCCAAGCGCACTTTCAATTTCTTCGGCACTTAATCCCATAACTTTACCGGCTGCCACTGCTGCTCCGAATACGCCACAGGTTGCTGTTGGGTGATAGCCACGTTTGTAGTGATCGTCGGGGCCTACCGCTTGTCCCAGTCGGCAAACAACCTCGTAACCAGCGACAATGGCAGTGATAACTTCTTTTCCACTTGCGCCCGGTAACTGCGCCGCAGCAAATGCAGCGGGAATAACTACTGCACTCGGGTGTAATGCTGCTTCAGCATGGGTGTCGTCGAAATCTAGCGAGTGGCCAAGGGCTCCATTTATAAGCGCAGCCGCGGCCGGAGAAAACCATCGCGAATCGCCGAAAACACCACATGCGCCGCCATCCGCGCCTAAAATTTCGGTAGCTCTCATCATTGCCAAAGTCGAATCGGCTTCATGGCGGGCCCGAATGCCGATGCCAATGAAGTCACGCATTAGTATCTTGGCTCGGTCAATGACTTCGGTTGGGATGTTTTCAAATTCTAGATCGTTTACGAACCGTGCAAGCTCTCGGGTCACTTCGAGCATAGCCAGGTTCCTATTTGCTCGCGGCAGACGATATACGTTCCGCTCGAGCCAAAGTTCGCCGAGCTGCAATGATGACGGGCTCGTCGATCATCTTGCCATCGACTTGTACAGCACCGGAAAAATCATCGGTTGTTGCCTCTACAACTTTTTGGGCGAAGTCAACTTCGTCTTTAGTTGGACTAAAAGCAAAATTGATGGTTGCAATTTGGGATGGATGAATTGCCGCTTTTCCGGTAAAGCCAACTGAGCGTGCTTTCTTTGCTTCAGTTTTAAGTCCAGCTTCGTTGCCGATATCGATGTAGACCGTATCCATGCATTCGACGCCGGCTTCTGCCGCTGCAAGAACAACTTGCGAGCGCGTGTAGAGCAAGGCATCCCAACTCAGATCCGACCCGGTTTCAGCAACAAGATCGACGGCACCAAAGCCAATTACTGTAGTGGCGTTAGATGCCAGGGCAATTTCCGCCAATGCCCGGACACCTCTCGCATTCTCCACCACAGGAAAGAGCTCAATGTTCGGCCGGTACGGTGTCAATATTTCCGACACCCATAGGACTTCTTCTGGAGATTCGACTTTGGGGATCATGATGCCATCCGGTAAAGTCTCCATCTCGAAGAGTGCTTCGAGATCCCGCAATCCTTCTTCGAGCCGTGGGCTGTTTATGCGAAGATATCTAAGAAGGGACCGTTCTGTAGGGTCGCTAAAAAATGTACCAACTGACTTTCGAGCTTCCGCTTTGAGGTTGGCCGCCACAGCATCTTCCCAGTCGACAATTACGATATCTGTCCCGGTGGCGATGGCTTTTGAAAATCGATCCGGCCGTGTGGCTGGAACAAACAGCATAGAGCGACGGGGTGGGGGCATCACACCGCTTATCCTCAGAAGGATCGTGGCATACCGAGCACGTGTTGCCCGATGTAGCTGAGGATTAAATTGGTCGAAATCGGGGCCGTCCGATATAAACGTGCTTCGCGCCATTTGCGTTCAATGTCGTATTCTCGCGCAAAGGCAAAGCCGCCGAACGTCTGCATGCAGGCTTCGCCCATCTTCCAAGCGGCTTCCGCCGCCAAATGCTTCGCGATATTAGCCTCGGCACCACAGTCGACGCCGGCATCGAACAAGGCGGCCGCTTTGCGCGCCATCAAATCGGCAGCTTCAAGCTCTGCATAGGCAGCGGCTATTGGAAATTGTATACCTTGATTGCTGCCAATTGGCTGGCCAAAAACCACCCGCTCGTTAGAATAATCGACGGCTTTCTTAGTGAAGTATCTAGCGTCGCCGATAGATTCGCCGGCAATTAAAATGCGTTCGGCATTCATGCCATCGAGGATGTATCGAAACCCTCGACCTTCCTCCCCAATAAGCGCATTTGCGGGAATTCGGCAATTATCAAAAAAGACCTCAGTTGTATTGTGATTAATCATAGCATCGAGCGGTTTAATTTCGCAGCCGTTGCCAACAGCATCGCGCAAGTCAACCAGGAAAACCGAAATGCCATCGACACGTTTCTTGACCTGGTCAACCGGCGTCGTGCGAGCAAGCAATAGCATTAGGTCCGAATGCAAGGCTCGGCTCGTCCATACCTTTTGACCATTGACGATATAATTGTCGCCGTCCTTTTCAGCCTTTGTGCGGGTTTGTGTGGTGTCTGTGCCTGTTGTTGGTTCGGTGACGCCGAAGGCTTGCAGGCGAAGTTCACCGGAGGCAATCTTTGGCAAATAGGTGCGTTTTTGCTCTTCGCTACCGTGACGCAACAACGTGCCCATAATATACATCTGAGCGTGGCAGGCGGCGGCGCTACAGCCATTTGCGTGCACTGTCTCGAGGATGACTGCACCCGCTCGGATCGGAAGGCCGGAGCCACCGTATTCCTCTGGAATTAGTGCCCCAAGAAAGCCTGCGGCCGTCAATTCCTTAACAAAAGCCGTCGGATAGCTGCCTTCTGGACCTTGATCTTCCAGGTTACGCCAATATTCACCGGGGTACTCGTCACAGATTTTAGTGACAGCCTCGCGGATTTCAGAGTAGTCCTCGCCTAAGTCGAGTGAAACGCCTTCTCCGGTCATGATCTACTCCGCCGCCACAGCAAATTGGCTTGCGGCCGAATGACCCTTTGGAAGGCCCGCTTTCGCGATTGCACCGCTGAGGCGCGCATTTGGTAGGTTCGTTGCGATTAGTTCGCGGATCGCGCAAAGAGCATCTAGATCGATACCGGTCCGCATCCCCATCGCTTCGGCCATAAAGACGCCATCTTCCATAACCATGTTACCGGTCGCACCGGGCGCCCATGGGCATCCACCGAGACCTGCGAGACAGGCATCGAAGCTGCGAATACCAACATCCAGAGCAGCTTCCATATTGGCAAGGCCAAGACCGCGGGTGTCGTGGAAATGCGCTGTCATTGTTATGTCCGGGCCAAGCTCGGATTGTAGAAGCCGAAACAAATCACGGACCTGCTTCGGATTTGCATAGCCAACCGTATCACAGACCGTGAGATGGTCCGCGCCTGCTTCAACGAATTGCTGCGCGAGCTTTACCGTGGCTGTTGGGTCGACATTGCCTTCCATCGTGCATCCGAATGCGGTCGATAGGCCACCATCAATGACGAACTTTTGTTGGTCAGGCAACGCGTTTCGCATCTCAACAATCCGTTGAAAGTCTTCGATTGATTCCTCGGGCTTACGGCGGACGTTGCTCAGATTATGAGTTTCAGAAACAGAGGCAACAAAGTTCAGTTTTTTCATGCCAAGTTCGACGCCGCGCTCCGCCCCTTTCATATTTGGGATTAACGCGGAAATGATGCAATCGCCTGTATCGGTGGCATGTGTTGCCTCAACGACCTCAGCGGCATCTTTGAACTGTGGGATGAGCTTCGGAGGGACGAAAGAGCAAATTTCAATTGCATGCATTCCCGAGGCAACTTCCGCCTTCATCCAAGCGATTTTGGCCGCCGTTGGGAAAAACCCTTCTACGTTCTGAAGACCGTCGCGCATTCCAACTTCGCGGAACTCTACATCGATACCGTCGCGCATTTTTGATATTCCTCTCTGAACCCAATGACGATTGGTTGTCCGTACAAATTTTTTAAGTCGGGTGGGTATGTGTGTCAAACGAACGATTGTCGCAGTCTCATAGGGTTATTAAAAGTCGGGTTATTCGGAGGCCTGCATGATCAGCTTACTAAGCATTATGCATCTGCGGCGCCAAACTTTATCGACCGGCAATCCTGCCGGGCGTCGATCTCCACGTTACCAGATCTGTGGCTTTGCTTGGTCGTCTGAATGGAGCGGTAGCGAAATGAATTTATGCGAAGCTCCTATCGTGTAAGGCGTGCTAAGAGGACAAAAATGAAGTGGCTGGATTAAGCTGCTAGCTTTCCACTCGCAGTTAGGATGCTGTCATCCTTGCCGATGGTCAACGCGTTCCAATTCCGCGAACGAACATAGTCGGGCCTTGGATTTTCAACGTCGGCTGGACGGTTTTTACATTGGTTAAAGCAGAAGAATATCTGCCATCGATCGTCCGCCGAAAGATTATGCCCCGAAGCATGCAGAAGGTTGCAATGGAAAAGGGCCGCTGTGCCGGCATCGCCGACAATTGGCACCGGTTCTGGGTATTTTTTCATGTATTTTTTCATGTCTGGCGTTTTTGCAACCCAGAATTTATACGCGGTTGATTCGTCACGCCGTGGGTCGGAACGGCCCTCCTTATGACTTCCAGGCAGAACGTACATACAGCCGTTTAGCGGTGTTGCTTCTGTCAGAACCACAGTCATTGTCACCATATTAGGCTTCGCAATGCCGTCTAGGTGCCACGCGTGAAAGTCCTGATGCCACATCCAAGCCGAACCTTCGATAGCCGCCTTCATGTTGAGTTTGCTGTGATGCATGTAAACTTTATCATCATGGAGACATTGTTGCGCTGCTCTCAAGATACGTGGCGTATGGGCGGCAGCTCGGAATGCTGGCGAAGCGGTTTCACCGTCGGTTTCGTGTAAGCGAAACATGATCTTTACCGCATCAGTTTCACCCTCGCGAACCACCATTTCCGATTGGATCTTTGAAACGCGATCGGTTTCCCCTCGCAAGATATCAACTTCGTCTTCGTTAAAGAGGTTTGGGAAAAGTAAATATCCGTCTCGGTCGAATTGGGCTACTTGTTCAGGTGTAAGTTCCATGTGGCATTCCTCCGTTCTAAAGTAACAATAATTCGGTTGTCTGGTCCGTCATCCCCTTTCCGCTACAACGCGACGTTCTACTTCACGGCTTAACGGATTGCGGAGGATGTAGTCATGGCACAATCAGGTCAACCACCGCTTGTCGGCATCAAAGTTTTGGATTTATCGCGGATTATCGCGGGGCCGCTTTGTTGCCAGCAAATGGCGGATATGGGCGCTGATATTCTGAAGGTTGAAAATCCAAAGACTGGCGATGATTCACGGAATGCAACCAAACCGTGCGCTGGCGAAGATTCTCATTTTTTTCAGGCGTTCAATCGGAATAAACGGAGTATCGGGCTCGATTTTCGTGAGGGTGAGGGGAAAAAAATTTTCTTTAAGCTGTTGGAAGAGGCCGACGTTTTGGTTGAGAATTTTCGGCCAGGTGTAATGACCCGTTATGGGCTCGATTACCCTTCGGTTAAAAATCGGTTTCCCCGACTCGTCTACGCCTCTGTATCTGCTTATGGGGAGACGGGATCGCTTTCCGACCGGCCGGGGTTTGATCCCGTGTTGCAGGCGGAATCGGGTCTTATGTCTTTGACCGGTGAGCCCGATGGTCCACCGCTGCGACACCCGGTATCCATCATTGATATTATGACAGCGTTGCATTCCGTGGGTGCGATCATGGCTGCGCTCTGGGCGCGCCAAGAGACTGGGAAAGGTCAGCAGATTGAATTAGCGCTGATGGACGTCGCAATAGCCGCGCTTTCCAACGCCGGACAATCGTTTCTCCTGTCGGGTGAGCAACCGAAACGGGCCGGTAATTCGCATCCGCTATCCACGCCGACAAATTTGTTTAGTGCGAAAGATGGTGATCTTTATATGGCCTGCGCATCAGATCGCTTGTTTGGGAAGTTTTGTCGGGATGTAATTGATCGGCCGGATTTGCCGGAAGACCCAAAGTTTAATACCACGAGTGCCCGATTTGAGAACCGCCCTGAGCTTTTTGATATTTTGAACGCGATATTTGCGACGAAGACACGTGCCGAGTGGTTGGCTAAGATGCGACATCTGCCGGCGGGCTCTCTGCAAAATTTTGAAGAGGCCTTGAACTCCGAGATTGTAAAGGAGCGCGGCATGGTACAAACGGTCGAGCATCCTTTAGCCGGTCCGATCAAACTCTTCGGTTCGCCTTTGAATTTCTCAGATACTCCAATCCGCGAGTTTGAAGCGGCACCGCTGCTGGGTGCCCATACAGATGAGGTGATGCAAAATATTGGCTATGATGCCGCGCAGATCGCGTCGCTTCGCGAGAAGGGTATCGTCAATTAAGCGTGGGAGGTTGCGATGAGCGGACCAATTTTTCACAGTTTTGACGCTGCGCCAAATAAAGTAGCGCCTTTTAGTCATGCAGTTGAATGTGATGGCTGGGTCCAGTTGACAGGTCAAATGCCGACTGATCCGGATGATAATACAACACCGTTGCCCGATGGTATCGAAGCGCAGACGCGGCGGGTTATGGATAATCTTAAAGTCGTTCTGAGCGAGCTCGGTCTAGATTTATCACACGTGCTTTCATGTAGGGTCTATTTGGCAGAATTTTCTCGCGACTACGCGGCAATGAACGAAACTTATAAGTCATATTTTCCCGCCGATCGTCTGCCAGCACGCACATGTGTTGGTGTAATGGGTTTGGCGAAGCAAGCACTCGTCGAAATAGACATGGTGGCTCGGCGTCCGGATTAGAGCGCTTTAATCTTTAACTGGTCACGGCCCACTTCGTCGCACAAAACCCGGCGGAGTATTTTAGAGAGCAGGTTTAATGTTCGCCTGAATCTGGTTGGGAGATATAATAAAACTCTCAAAATTTGAATCATATGCACACTCGATTGTTTGCGTGCGTCGCAACTTAATCCGTTGGTGTTACACGCCTACTCAAGTTGTTGTAGGGCTTGGGTGAAGGCATCGATCGACCGGCCCTTACTCATAAAAAGAATGCCACAGCCCAGCATCCGATCTCGCGCTTTGCCTGCGGTAGGGCAATGATTGATAGAGACGGTCGCGATGCCGTAAGCTGGGCGTGTGTCACCATTAACGACGATATGAGGCAGGATACCTCGCCCGTCAATTTGTTTGCCTGCGGCAGTCAAGAATTTATGTGTTGTAAACGTAATCTGGCCTTTAGGGGTTAAAGGGAATCGCGTTTGCACAATACCCTTTCCGTAACTTCGAGTGCCCATAATCACAGCGCGATGGTTGTCTCTGAGAGCGGCGGCCAAAATTTCTGCTGCGGATGCGGTTGCCTCATTTTGTAAAATTAGTATCGGTTTGTTGTCTGCGAGATCTCCTCTATGGGCGTTGTAACGCCGTGACCCCTTCACCTGGCGACCCGATGTTCCAACGATCATACCGTTTTCGAGAAAAGCATCGGCTAATAAAATAGCCTGACCAACGAGCCCACCCGGATTGCTTCGGATGTCGATAATATACCCTGACAGCCCGGCACCTCCGGTTTTTTGTCTAATTTCGCCAAGCGACTTCCGAAGTAGTTTTTCAGTGTTTGGGCCAAAGAACGTTATTCGGATATATGCAATATCTCCGAAGACATCGTATCTTATCTCTTTCACTTGAAAGCGGGTACGGGGTACTGACAAGTCGAATTTGCGTGAGCCTTTTCTGCGAATTTGCAACAATACTTCAGTGCCACATGGGCCGCGGATGCGTTTCATTGCCTCTTCGAGTGTCAGACCATTTATTTTTTCTCGGTCGATTCCAATAATAAGATCTCCAGGCTGGACCCCGGCTTTCTGTGCTGGACTGCCATCGAGGGGTGCGATGACTTTTATTTGACCATCGATCATTGTTGCTTCGATTCCGATATTACCTAGGCGTCCAGCGTTTCGCGGTTTTGAATGTTCGTCAAATTTTGCATAGGGGTCGTCCAGACGGGAAAGCATTTCATGGATTGCTGCATTGGCGAGGCTCTTTGGGTCCGTTCCTGATGGGTAGCCGCGGATTGCACTACTGGAGTAATTAGCGAGCTCGCTAATACTAAGGGGTTCGATATACGATCGCGCAATCTTCTCGATGACCTGGTGTATTAGCTTAAGCGAATTTTCCGAATAATTCCGACCGGCGTTCTTATTTACTACGCTGAGGTAGGCTTCGTTGAGTATATTGAGAGCGCGTTGACCATCTGAATTTTGACCAGCAGCATTTGAGGATAATATGCTGGCGAAGACAAACATGGTGATTATGCAAACACATACCTTAGATTTGGTCTTCATTCGGCAAACATCTGCGTCCCGCTTGTAAGCCAATCACCTCGCCAAGGAAAGCTGCCCGAGCCTCGGTTTTCTAATTTTAATTAGCGACGCGGGGACGCGTTATATAAAGGTCGTCGCGAAGGCCTTCAAAAAAGGTGTCGATTTCTGGGTGTGAGACCGGGTCTGGGTTTTTTTCCGACACCAGATTTTGCTCGGACACGTATGCGATATACGGACCTTGAGCATTCTCTGCCAGAAGATGATAATAAGGCTGTTCTTTTGGCGGACGGTTTTCAACCGGAATCGATTGCCACCATTCTTCTGAATTTGCAAACTCCGGATCAACGTCGAAAATGACGCCACGAAACGGATGCACGCGGTGTTTTACAATTTGTCCGATTTGGAATTTTGCAGTTCGAATGTACATTGCACAACCGGTCAATAGATGGCCAATTAAAGTGCTATATATATGATCGAAATTCCCAGATATGGCAATCCCGGGTGGAGACCTTGGTTGCTGCGGCGACTTGACGCGGCTGGTTCGCAGATGCAGGTCCAGTGAATAAGTTTTTTGGTGTGAGGATAAAAAATGTCAGGCCCATTAACAGGAATAAGAATTCTGGATCTCACAAATGTGATTTCCGGTCCTTTTGCAACGATGATTCTCGCGGACCAAGGCGCTGACGTCATAAAAGTTGAGTTGCCGGGGATTGGTGACTTCGTCAGATCAACGGGAAACAAACAAGGCGGTATGTCTGCCACGTTTTTGAACAATAACAGAAATAAGCAGTCAATAACGATAGACCTAAAAGACAAACGAGGGAAAGATGTACTGCTGAAGTTGGCCGAGAGCTGCGACGTCGTTGTACAGAATTTCCGGCCGGGTGTAGTGGAACGGATTGGTATAGCTTACGGTGATGTAAAGAAAGTGAAGCCCGACATCGTTTATTTGTCGATCAGCGGTTTTGGAGAAAAAGGGCCGTATTCGCAAAAACCGACCTATGACCCAATTGTTCAGGCTTTGTCTGGCTTGACGACTGTGCAAGCTGGATCCGACGAAGAGCGGCCGCGACTTATCCGAACAATTGTGCCAGATAAAGTGACGGCCTTAACGGCTTCGCAGGCTATGACTGCAGGTCTTTTGTCTAAATATCGCACCGGCGAAGGTCAGCATATTCGCCTCTCGATGCTAGATTCTGTAATCGCCTTCATGTGGTCTAGCGACATGGGCGGGCAAACCTATGTTGGGAAAAAAGTCAGTGCACAACGGGCCGCGAGTTTCATTGATTTGATTTATGAGACGAAGAACGGCTACATGAGTGTTTCAACAATGACAAATGCACAATGGGCAGGTCTTTCGCGGGCGGTGGAGAAACCAGAATGGCTCGACGACGACCGTTTTCAGTCAGCCGAATTGCGTGACTTCAATATAAATGACAGGCTTGAATTAGTGCAGAGCGCTCTCATCGAGAAAACGACAGAGGAATGGCTTGATTTGCTGGAAGCCAACAATGTTCCCTGCGCCCCAGTCCTCACGCGAAATGCTCTAATTGAGCACCCACAAATTCGAGATAGCGATATATTGGTTGAAACTGAACATCCGCAAGCAGGCCGGCTAAGGCAGGCAAGAACGGCAGCTCGGTTCGAGGGAACGCCCGCAAGCATTCGTCACGGCGCGCCACAACTTGGTGAGAATACGGACCAGGTTTTATCGGGTGCAGGTCTGACTGATGCAGAGATCGTAGCTTTGCGAGAAGCTGGTATCGTTGGTGGTTAGGATGTGAAACCAAGCTACTCGTATTGGATTTTTGAGTGCGAAGATAACAATAACGACCAATAATAAAATCATGAATGTTCACCCGCAACTAATTTTACGGTGACAACATATGCGCGAGCATCCCATTTTAAAGTAAAGAGATGCAAACTAGATTGT
>PBOZ01000063.1 GCA_002724555.1 Rickettsiales bacterium | reverse complement strand
GCCGCGTAATCCTCAAGCGATGCACCTACGGACTTAAACATTGTAATTTCTGAGTCGCTCGTTCGCCCCGGATGATTCCCACCAACCAATGCGTATAAATCGTTCAAATCTCCTAATTGGAGCAGGCCCGATGCCAGCGGCTGCGTCAGATCACCAGCCGCCTTCGGCGCACCACTCAACGTATCACAAAACACGGTCGCTCGACGAATGGTAGTATCATCGGTTTCCCTTACTTCCGGGCGGTAACCGCCTACAAGATCTAGATGCGCACCTTCCTTTAACCATTCGCCAAAAACGAGCGGCTCCGGCGAAAACGTCGCGCATGAAATCACATCGGCCTGACGGGTTGCAGCTTCAATTTTTTTGACCGCTTCTACATCAATACCAAGTCCCGCAGCTTCCAATGCCATGGCAGTCGCTTTATTGTGGTTTCGACCCCATATGAATGTCTTTTTGAGCGAACGGACCGCACGATGAGCAAAAATTAGGTTCCACGCGACCCGACCAGTGCCGACAACCAAATGCGCAGCGCAATCCTTGCGCGCAAGATAGTCGGCGGCGAGTGCAGAGGCCGCTGCAGTCCGTCGAGCGGTTAATTCTCCTCCGTCGATCTGGGCCAGAACCTCGCCAGTTCTCGCGTCAAACAGGATCACAATGCCGCTGACCGCAGGTATTCCGCGCTCAGCGTTGCCAGGAAACATGTTCACTAGTTTGACGCAGATATAATCGCCGGAGCGCCACGCCGGCATCATCATAATTTTTCCCTCGGGCTCGCCGGGTACTTCCACATAGTGCTGATGCTTCGCTGGCGATTCTATACCACCCTTAAAGGCGTCGCGAATGGCTTCGACTAGAGCGTCAAATCCCAACAGATGGCCTGTCTCTTTTTCACCGACTACGATCATAATAAATTTAACCCCCGGGCTGACGAGACCCTATTCATTCTATAATGTTACGCTCAGTCAAATACACGAATCAGACTATCCGGAACAGAGAGCCGACACGAATATGACACGCCACACCTACTACACTCACGAGGAAGACCATAAATACGCCTTCACCGTCACCCCGCAAAAAATCAGATTTGGCGTCGGCTCTTTGCGGAGAGTTAACTGCGATGCGCAAGCACTAGGCATATCTATAGTTGCACTCTACATCGACAAAATAGTCGCGCAGTTCAAATGTATCGCGACAGTTAAGGGTGCTTCGTCAAAAGCCAGTATCGACAATGCTATTCTGGAAAAATTCGAGACCGATCTGACGACAAGATCTTCCAAATACACAATGCAATATTGGTGAACACCATGGCTAAACTCTCAAAAGATACTCTCCAAATGCTAAAGAAGGCAGTCGGTCCGAACGGCTTTCTCGAAAACACTGCTGACACCGAGGCATTTGTCGTAGATGCCCGCGAGCTTTACCACGGAAACACACCCTTGGTTTTGCGCCCAGCCACAACCGACGAAGTCTCCTCAGTGGTTAAAATTTGCGCATCGGCAGGGGTTCCTCTCACACCACAAGGTGGTAATACGGGATACTGCGGGGGTGCAACACCAGACGAGACAGGCGAGCAAATCATCTTGTCTTTAACGCGTATGAATAATATCCGCCACATCGATGCACTGAACTACACCATTACGGCAGAAGCCGGCTGCGTTCTTGCGACTATCCAAGACGCGGCAGAAGAGGCAGAACGTCTCTTCCCCTTAAGCCTCGGCGCTGAGAGCAGCTGCCAAATTGGTGGCAACCTCTCTACCAATGCAGGTGGCGTCGCCGTGCTCCGTTACGGTAATACACGGGACCTTGTACTTGGGCTCGAGGTCGTTTTACCGGATGGAACAGTCTGGGACGGACTGCGGCGCTTACGTAAAGACAATACCGGGTATGATCTGAAACAACTCTTCCTCGGCGCAGAGGGCACGCTCGGCATCGTCACGGCTGTGGTGCTCAAACTATTTCCTCGCCCGCAAGAAGTCGTTACCAGTTTCGTAGCCCTGCCGACAGCACAGGCAGCCCTCGAGCTCCTTTCACGGATGCGTTCGGCGACCAGCGACGGCGTTACGTCCTTCGAGTATGTCCACCGCCACTGTGTTGATCTGGTTTTAGCTCACATTGACAGCGCAAGCGATCCGTTCACCGAAACCTATTGTCACTATGCTCTCATAGAATGTTGTGCCAGCCGAGCGGCTTCTGGTCTGATGGAAGCAGTCGAGGAAGCTTTGGGCGTCGCCTTCGAGGCAGGAGAAGTCTCAAACGCCGTGATCGCATCTAGTGGACAGCAATCAGCTGCCCTCTGGAAGTTGCGGGAGAGCATCCCAGAGGCGCAGAAGCTAGCCGGAGCTGGACTGAAGCACGATATCTCTGTGCCGCTGACCAATATTCCAGAATTTTTGGAGAAGGCTACAGGTATCGCCGAAGCCATGATCACTGGTGTAAATGTCATTCCTTTTGGACACATTGGCGACGGGAATATTCACTTTAATCTAAGCCGCCCGCCAAAGACGGATGGCGCTGAAATGATGGCTAAGGCGCATGATCTCGAAGTTGCTGTCCACGATCTCGCCGTTCAACTTGACGGTAGCTTCAGCGCCGAGCACGGCATCGGTAAGCTGAAACGCGGAGAATTGGCCCGCTATAAATCTAAAGTTGAATTCGATCTTATGCGTAAAATTAAGGTGGCGCTCGACCCCAAAAACACGATGAACCCCGGAAAAGTTTTATAATGTTTGCCGTGCCGCAAGCCGCGGCAATAAAGGCAACATTACTATCAGAGAGGCCATGGCTAAGAAAAAAACCTGACGCAGATACGCTCAAGGAATTTGCAGGTACCTATTCGGAGGAGGAATATTATGAGGATCAGCGCAAACGGAATTCAATTAAACTTTGAGGCATCGGGTCCCACGGATGCGCCGACCGTGGTAATGAGCCACTCCCTAGCAGCGACAAATGCCATGTGGGACCCACAGATGGACGTCCTCAAAGACTACCGCGTCGTCCGTTATGACATGCGAGGACACGGCCTTTCTGACGCACCAGATATTGACTACTCGCTCGAAATGTTGGCCGACGACCTGCTCGCCCTAATGGACGTACTTGAGATAAACCGTACCCACTATATCGGCCTTTCGATGGGTGGCATGATCGGCCAGATGGCAGCCCTCAAGGATCAAAACAGGTTCCTCTCGCTGTCACTGTGCGACACTATGAGCCGAGTTACACCAGAAATGAAACCAACCTGGGACGAGCGAATTGCAAATGCACAAACCGGGGGGATGGAATCCTTACTGGAAGGCACAATGTCACGCTGGTTTTCCAAAGATTACATGGCAGCCGAACCCAAGGAATGCGATAAAGTCCGAGACATGATCCGCAACACCCAAGTGACGGGGTTCTGCGGCTGCTGTCGGGCGATTCAGGGGCTAGACCTTACGGACAAAATTTCTAACATCACCGTACCAACTCAAATGATCGTGGGCGAGGACGACCCCGGCACCCCAGTCGCAGCCCACGAGGTTATGCACGAAAAGATTAAAGGTTCAGAGCTAGTTGTCATTCCGAACGCGCTGCACTTCTCAAATGTAGAACAAAAAGATGACTTCAACGATGCCTATATGAAATTTCTTAGAAAGCACACGTAGAAAAGCCAGGTGCTCACATCTTTTGTGTTATTGTTGGGAAGGGCTGGGTAGTTCCCTGCATAGAACTGATGATTAGGATAAAGCACCACGGGCTTGACTAATAAAACCCCTCAGTCAACTGAAGCATCCATGTCAAAACAAACTTCCCTCTGGCGAGCATATACACCAGTCGGCGCCACTTATGCCCCGCTCTTAAGCGATAATGAAACTGATGTAACGATAATAGGGGCAGGGTTCACCGGCCTCACCACAGCGTTGCAACTAACAAAAGCAGGAAACTCAGTCACAGTGCTAGAGGCGAAAGAAGTTGGCTACGGGGCTTCCGGACGTAATAACGGACAAGTCATTCCCGTGCTAACACGCGCTGATCCAGAAATGCTGACCACCCGGTTTGGCGAAGCAGGCGAGCGGTTCGTTCAGCTAATTGGCGGTTCGGCAGCTTTTCTCTTCAAACTGGTGCGGGAACATGCACTCGAATGCGAGGCAGAGCAGACGGGCTGGATCCAGCCTGCACATAGTCCTGGGCGCTTCCAGTCGGTGTCTGAGAAGCGCTTCCGCCAGTGGGAAAAATACGGAGCCGATTTCGAGCTTATCGAAAAAGCCGATCTCGACCGCCGCATCGGCAGCAATTTTTTCTTCGGCGGCTTCGGTAACCGGACCGGCGGACACATTAATCCTCTGGCCCTGACGCGTGAATTAGCACGCGTCGGCGCCAAGAATGGCGCCGTAATCCATGAAAAATCACCAGCTCTCAGCTATACACAAGAAGGCGACGGCTGGCGGGTGACCACGCCGCGGGGCGTACTTCGGTCCCGTGCCCTGGTAATCGCCACCAATGCCTATACGGGCGAACTTGTCCCCAGCCTCGCCCCCCGGCTTGCGCGCAGTGTTATGCCGGTCACATCGTGGCAGCTGGCAACAGCACCTCTAAGCGACAATGTCCTCCGGACCGTAGTGCCTGATCGACAAGCCATCTCCGACACCCATGGCGACCTTCACTTTTTTCGATACGACGCACGGAACCGGCTGATTACTGGCGGCGCCCTCGCGATGCCGTTCAACGGCCACAAACGCATCCGGGCCCATATCGCCAAACGATTGCAACGCATCTTCCCACAATACCTAGAACCACAGATCGAATATTCCTGGACTGGCTATGTTGGAGCAACTCAGGACCATACCCCACATTTCCATCGCCTGGGCCCCAACGGATGGACCTGGATCGGTTGCAATGGCCGTGGTGTAGCCCTCTCCGTCACGCTTGGTAATGAGTTCGCAAAGGCCGTAATGGGGGCCAGAGAAGACGATCTCGCCTTCCCGCTGACGGATATAGAGCCTCTGCGAATGCATAAATTTCTGCGTCTGACATCTCGCCCCTTCACTCTCTCACTTTACCGCTACCGCGACTGGCGCGAGATTGGGTAACATGCCCCCAGGGGCGCCGAGGCAGCAGGCTAATTCCCAAGATGGCGTGTTTTTGCTTTTAACGTTGATAAACTAAGCCTTCGCCTTGAGCTCACTATTATATGATCGACCACCAATATTTATCGGCTTCGTTCCAATAATGCATTTCTGCTAATTGAACACGGCCCATTCCACTTATAGTGCATTGAAAAGGATAGCCCGAAAACTGTCACGGTTAGTCCAAAATATGATATCCTGGAGAGAGTAAGGGAGAAGTTAACCATGAAAAAACAACGTATAATCAGCCCGCACGTCAATGAACCGCCGGAGGGTACCTGGTCTAATTGTTTAGTCATCGGCGATCATATCCATATCGCTGGGCTTACAGCGGGTGGTATGTCGGACAAAATGAGCCAAGTTGGCGAATACGAACAGGCCAAGGAAATTTTCACACGTACCAAACATTTGATCGAACAAGCCGGTGCAAATATGGACGATATCGTGCGCGTGCAAATATACGTGACAGATATTCGTCTTCGCGAAGAGGTTTGGAAAGCACGTCGAGAATTCTTTAGCGGTGACTTTCCGTGTTCGACCTTAGTCGAAGTGTCGCAACTCGCGGCGCCAGGTCTCAAGGTGGAGATTGACTCCGTAGCCATTAAAGGGGCCGGCGGTTAGCGAATTGGTTCTGAGCTCAGTCCGATGGTTACAAAAAGCGTCAATTCTACTCGCTTCTACGGAGTAATCGGCTGACGAAGAAAATTTCGCAAGTTTAAGACCAGGCCGCTTATAAGAGCAGGATGTCATTCATCGCGATATATTTCTTTGCTGGTCTTTCAATAACTATGGAAATTTGAATGGCAAATTAATATCGCGATCGACACCTCTACCCGTAACTTGACAGCCTCAGGTCTTCAACCTGCTGTACATGGCATCTGGCCGGTGGCTTGACGTGGCCTGCCCTATATGGCGGAAATAACTTATCATTTTAGGAGATTAGATGTGAGCGCGGAACGGAAAAACGAAGATGAACCCATGCTGCTCCGCATGGATGCTGGTGGCGTAACAACGCTGACCCTAAACCGGCCACATCAACGCAATGCCTTGTCACGTGCGATGATTGCCGCAATCCAGAATGAACTTGACGATATTCGCGAGAATGCATCGGTTCGAGCAGTGATCTTCGCCGCCAACGGTCCCGGGTTTTGTGCAGGACACGACATGTTTGAGTTGGTCGCCAACAGGAAATCCGATTTCTATGATGAACTATTTGACGCATGCGGTCATATGATGACAAGCATCATGAGCTTGCCACAGCCGGTCATAGCCCGCGTGCAGGGTGTAGCGACGGCAGCAGGTTGCCAACTCGTTGCAACCTGCGATCTGGCGGTGGCAATAGACACGGCACATTTTGCGACCCCCGGTGTCCATATTGGTCTTTTCTGTTCAACGCCAATGGTGGCTTTAAGCCGCAATATCGGTCGTAAACAGGCGATGGAAATGTTGATCCTTGGCGACCCATGCTCGGCCGAGAAAGCACTCGAAATTGGTTTAGTAAACCGTGTCGTTAATGCCGATGCTCTCGACGCGACAGTCAAGGAGATGACTGATAAAATTCTTGATAAGTCCGGCTATACAATGAAGGTCGGCAAGGAAGCCTTTTACCGCCAACTCGAAACTAGCGTTGAGGAGGCCTATGCGTATACGGCCAAAGTGATGGCAAAAAATATGATGTCGCACGATGCCCAGGAAGGGGTGGGCGCCTTTGTAGAAAAACGGAAACCCGTTTGGCGGGGAAAATAGGGGATAAGACGTGAACCACGACGATTACGACGACAAATTCATAATCGACGTCCTAAAGGACACCAAATTGATAGCGATGGTCGGTGCCAGCGCCACTTGGAACCGGCCAAGTTACTTCGCCATGAAGTACATGCAACAAAAAGGTTTTCGCGTGATTCCAGTCAATCCTGGCATCGCTGGAAAGGAAGTCCTTGGAGAATTGGCTGTGGCTAACCTAGAGGAAATCCGAGAGCCAATTGATATGGTGGACATTTTCCGAAACTCAAAAGCGGCGGGTCAGATCACCGACGATGCTATTAAGGCGGAAGCCAAAATCGTCTGGATGCAGCTTGGTGTTCGCAACGACGAGGCTGCTGAACGTGCGGAAGATGCCGGCTTGCGCGTCGTCATGAACCGTTGCCCAAAGATCGAATATGCACGACTTTACGGCGAGCTAAGCTGGCATGGGATCAACTCTCACGTTATTACCAGCAAACGACGAAAACAGTCTTGAGGAGCGACCCATGAGCAATCGAAAACCTGGTATCGAGACACTTTCCGTACATGCGGGAACTCCACCGGATCCGACGACAGGCGCCCGCCAGATGCCGATCTACCAGACTTCGTCTTTCGTATTTGACGATGCAGATCACGCCGCCTCACTATTTAACCTCCAACTTCCAGGTTTCATCTATTCGCGCCTCACCAATCCCACTGTCTCTGCCATGGAAGAACGGATCGCCGCACTTGAAGACGGCCGAGGCGCCACTGCAACAGCGTCCGGACATGCAGCACAAATTTTGGCGCTGTTTCCGCTTATGCATCCAGGGGACGAGATTATTGCCGCTAACAAGCTGTATGGCGGCTCCATAAATCAAATGGGCATCAGCTACAAAAAGTTCGGCTGGAAAACGTTGTTCGTCGATCCGGACTTTCCGGAAAACTTTCGCAACGCCATAACTGACAAGACCAAGGCTATATTTATAGAAAGCCTAGCGAACCCAGGCGGTGTTGTCGTTGACATAGAAGCGGTCGCCGCCATAGCTCACGACGCAGGTATACCACTAATCGTCGATAATACGATGGCCACGCCCTATCTCTGTAAACCATTCGAGCATGGCGCCGATATTATTGTGCACTCAACAACGAAGTTCCTCTCGGGCAATGGCAGTTCGGTTGGAGGATGCGTCGTCGATTCGGGTAATTTCGATTTTGCCGGACAGGAAAAATTTCCAAGTCTTTCTGAGCCTTCTGCGGAGTATCACGGCCTAACCTTTGCGGAGACCTTTGGCGACCTCGCCTATACAATGCACAGCCATGCGGTTGGCCTCCGAGATCTCGGTGCGTGCCAATCCCCAATTAACGCTTGGATCACTCTGCTTGGCATCGAAACACTGGCGCTGCGAATGGAGCGCCACTGTGAGAATGCGCTCAAGGTCGCTAAATATCTCGAGAGCCACCCTGAAGTCGACTGGGTGTCATACGCCGGCTTGGAATCAAGTAAATACAAGGACCTTTGTAAACGCTACATGCCGAAAGGTGCTGGTGGCGTTTTCACGTTCGGTTTGAAAGGCGGTTACGATGCCGGGGTCGCGCTGGTTGAGAGGTGCGAATTACTCAGTCATCTCGCCAATATTGGCGACACGCGCTCGCTTATTTTGCATCCAGCATCTACAACGCATCGCCAATTGACCGAGGAGCAATTGAAGGCGGCAGGTGCCGGTCCTGAAGTCATCCGTATTTCCATTGGCATCGAGACTGTTGAAGACGTAATCGATGACCTAGACCATGCGCTCTCGAGCTTAAAGACAGCGCAGGCAGCGGAATAAAGCTTATTCAATGATGACTCGGGCACTTTTTTTATAGCGCTCAGAAAGTTCAGTGTATTCTTCATGAGCCATATTAAGCCATTCTTCCGCGCTGCCATTGAGTTCCTTCATGACTTTGGCGGGCACACCAGCAGCAACCGACCGTGAGGGAATCCTAAAACCTTCGCGAACTACAGCACCAGCACCGATCATGCATTTTTCTTCCACAACAGAATGATGTAACAGGGTCGCCAACATTCCAATAACGCACCCGTCACCAATCTTCGTGTCGTGCAATATGCAACCATGTCCCAAGGTGACGCGGTCGCCGATAATAGTCCCATTTTCGGTATCCGCATGTATAACGACATTGTCTTGAACATTGCTTTCCTTACCGACACGTATAATTCCAGAATCGCCTCGCAAGACAGCGCCATACCAAACGCTCGCACCCTCGTCCAAGACCACGTCGCCAATCAATACCGCCGTCGACGCAACAAATACGGATGTATGAATTTTCGGCCGTTTGCCCTCAAACTCAATGATGGTCGCCATCTCTTCCCCCTAAAGCATTTAAATATTTTTTTGGCATAGTCCTCGGGTGCTAAACTAACCAGCGCGAACTATTTTGCCGATGCTTCTTCAAAGACGTCTGATTTGTCTTCCGGCAGAAACATCATCAACAAAGCCACGACGAGCGTTGCCGCAGCCAATCCCGCAAAAAGCATATTCAGCGCATTCGTCACCTCCTGGATATACGCAACCAATGCAACGGATGCAGGAGCCGCACCGAACGTGATCACGAACTTAATGCCAAAGATGAGACTGCGGTGGCGTGATGGGGCATATTTATAAATCAGCATGTTCTCTGCTGGCAGCATCGTGATATTCACTGCGACGGCCAGCAGCGCTGAGCCGAGCAAGCCAAGGCCCGTGGTCGCCGCAATAGCTGCCAACATACTAATCTGAAGGAACCAACAGATGATATAGATGTTCTTCAGAGGATAACGGTCGGCTAGGGCGCCGCCTACATATTGCATAACAATACTCGACGAATAGACGATAGATACCAGCATACCCAAACCGGTAGCGCTTTTCGTGTCAAAAGTAATCGCGCCAAAGAGTTGGAAGCTCCAATCTTGAAGCTCATTCGTAAAATGCTTCGGCAACGCCGTCTGGGTCGACTGATAAATAATTCCACCGATCGCTAAAGACACGAGAAGCAAGAGCGCGACACGGATTAAATCGTACTTATTAGCATTTTCGACTTCGTATTCGTCAGGCCCTGCGCCATCGACGATCCTATCTCGCAATACAAACCACCACATGCAAAGTCCTGTCACCGCGCAAACGACACCAGGAATTATAAATGTCATTCGCCAGCCATAAAGGTCGATAAGAATGCCGGCAATAACCGCCGCACCTGCATTGCCGAGACTACCGAATATGCCGTTTACTGCCAGGACTTTACCGGTATTTTTTGTCGTGCTTCGGATCAGCCATGGAATACCTACTGGGTGATAAATCGCTCCAAAAATGCCGATCCCTGAAAGAGCCAGCAAAAGCGCGAGATTCGTCGAAACCATCCCGCACAAAACAGATGAAATTCCCATTCCAATAAAAAAAATTACCTTGGTACCGCGCACGCTCCAGCGGTCCGCTAAACGGCCCGCCGGTATAGCCACCAACGCAAGCAACGCCGACGCAATTGTCCACAGCCGAAGCAACTCGCTGTAAGGTTGATCCCACTCGGCTACAAGGGTCAGCACAATGACGAAATAAAACGCCGTCATCATGTGAATATAAAAATGCCCAGCGCACGAGAAAATCATCGCGGAGCGGGCTGACGCGGTCATTCGACGGAATTCCCTTTTGAAGTTTTATAAACGACTCCAATTACCGAAAACATCAAAAACCTAATAAACTCTGCACAAAAACTTATCCCCCCGCCAGTTTAACTTTGGCTCTCGGCACTGATCCATTCAAGAAACGGAGCGTGCCCCCCTGCAATAGGGATCGCTACGACACAGGGACAGTCGTAACTGTGAATTTCCGTAACCCGAACGGTCAAATCATCGACCAGGTCACGCCGCGTTTTCGCAATTAATACGACTTCGTTATCCTGCTGTATCACTCCACGCCAGCGATAGATAGACACTACCGGCGAGTGCACATTGGCGCAGGCTGCTAGTTTCCGCCCCACCAAGTCGCGGCCTATTGCAACGGCTTCATTAGCATTCGCCGCTGTTATGTATACGAGACAATTTTCCATCAACCACCGCTGTTTCTTTCCATTATAAAACTTACCGCGCTATGACTTGCTTGGCGACTCGCACATTCTAACGTACGATTATTCTCACAGCCAATTTCGGAATGAACTGGCGCGGGGTGATTTGGCTATGAAAACAAGGAAACGGCAACCGAGCACTCGCAAGGCCAATACGGGGCCAACTTTAGCGCAATTGACATGGCTCAAGCGCGGCCTTTCGCAGCCCGGCGGAAAACTACCGCTCTTCGACGATAGTGGCCAACGGGTGAACATTAGGACTATTAAAAGCTGTATCTCCCAAGGATGGGCGGAGCCTTGGTTCACCAATCCGATCAAACCAGACTGGCTAGTCTGCAAACTTACTAAGGAAGGCCGACGCATTTCCGAGTGAAATGAAAGCCAACATTTTTTCCAAAATGGCTGCGCGGGAACGGGGCAAGCTGCTGCACTTTAAGCAGAATATAAGTAAATAACTTTCGTCCTGTTTCTGTAACCATCTTCAACAGTTGAGAATAAATTTTTTTATGGTTGCAAATCAGTTTTTAGAAATAAGTTTCTCCTCCGGAGAAAATCGCGCCAACGTGCACACCGCGTAGGCTCCCCCACAATCTGTTAATAGAAAAAGTTGGTCGGAGTAGCAGGATTTGAACCTACGACCCCTTCACCCCCAGTGAAGTGCGCTACCAGGCTGCGCCATACTCCGTCCTTATTAGCAATTTACGCGGCATGCTTAATCAGTGCAATGGAATTGGTGATTATTCGACTGGTTCCAACAGGTTTTTGATTCTCATGAGTTCCGCAATCGCTAATATGATTGCTTGGCGTTCTTTAGCGGAGCTTTGCGGTTTTTTTGGAGCTCCAGTCTCTGCCTTGACTGACGCTACAATAGCACTCGGTGCTGAATTCAAAATAGATTTGACGCCCTGTTCCCTAATGAGCTTCTGCACGCCTTTGATGGTAAATCCATCTACATAAAGCAAGTCGCGAATACGTTTAAGAAGCCGAATATCTTCTGGACGGTAATAACGGCGCCCGCCACTGCGCTTCAAGGGGCTAATTTGTGTGAACTTGCTTTCCCAAAACCGAAGGACATGTTGCGGGACATCTAACTCCCGCGACACTTCACTAATCGTTCGAAAAGCACGCTCTGCCTTTGACATACATCCTGCTTTTGGGGTACTCGCTTTTCCCACCAACCTTAATTATCATCCCTCAAGAACCTGCCTGCTTGGCCAATATTAATCTTATTCTTCAATACGTGACTAGGCCGAAAAATTAAAACAGACCGTGGCAAGATCGGAACTTCTTCACCCGTTTTCGGATTTCGCCCAATACGCTGGTTTTTTTTGCGAACGAAAAAACTACCAAAAGATGAAATTTTAACTGTTTCACCCTCCGCTAGTGCGTCTGAAATCTCACTGAGAACTGATTCCACCAAATCGGCCGATTCATTCCGCGACAGACCGACTTCCCGGTATACCGCCTCCGTTAACTGCGCTCGCGTCGCGGTTTTCCCCGTCATTAATAATCCCCTTGATCGAATTAGGTTTTTTTATAACCCACTCTTACGACCTAACGGTAGTGTGCACTTAGCCGAACGTCAATTCATAAGCATCAATTTTTACAATTAATTCTTAGAGACGGAGCAATGCCGACCCCCAAGCAAAACCACCACCAAGCGCTGTTAAAGCGACTAATTGCCCTGGCTGCAAACGGCCATCGGCACGAGCTTCTGCAAGAGCTAAGGGAATCGTCGCCGCGGAGGTGTTCGCCTGTCGGTCCACGGTTACGATAATCTTCTCGTCTGGGAGGATCAATTTCTTCGCTATACTGTCCATAATCCGCTTGTTTGCCTGGTGCGGAATGAGCCAGTCGAGCTGATCAATTGACAGATCGTTATGATTTAGAGCGGCCGTCACCACTTCACTCATGCGATGGACCGCATGACGAAAGACTTCCTTCCCTTCCATTCGCAAATATCCTGATGTCCCTGTCGAACTAGGCCCACCATCCGTATAAAGCATATCGTAGTATTTGCCATCAGAATGGATATGTGTTGACAGAATGCCCGTATCCGCATTGGTTCCAGCCGCATCAGCCCCGCGCAGGACACAAGCGCCTGCACCGTCGCCAAATAGCACGCAGGTGCCCCGGTCATCCCAGTCGAGTATACGACTGAAAACCTCTGCGCCGATAACGACTGCCGTCTCCACTTGCGACAATCGAATCATATTGTCCGCCATGGCCAAAGCATATACGTAACCCGCGCAAACCGCCTGTACATCGAAGGCCGCCCCACGGCGAATTCCAAGATTGGATTGCACCCGTGTCGACGTGGCCGGAAATGTATTGTCAGGCGTTGCTGTCGCCAAAACGATCAAATCGACTGCATCTGCGTCAAGTCCCGCATCCTTCAATGCCGTCCGCGCGGCATTCGTAGCGATATCCGATGTTAATTCGTCATCGGCCGCTATATGTCGCTGTGCAATCCCCGTCCTTTGTCGAATCCAACCATCAGATGTGTCCAACTTTTTGGCAAGGTCGTCATTAGTGACTATATTTTCAGGAAGATACGATCCGAAACCGATTATTTGAGAGCGGCGCATATTAGGAAACGGCTGCCTTTTTCTGTTCGTT